>NZTZ01000014.1 GCA_002703265.1 Chloroflexota bacterium | reverse complement strand
TTTAAGAGATTTGCTTTGTGATATAGAAAATGTAGAAACAGGGAATATGATCGCAACAGATATTCGAATTGTTTTTAAGTCATTAGATTCATATAACTTATTTAATCTATCTATAAAAAATCAATCGTCCAGAAAAATAATAGAAAAAGCTTTTTCAGAAACATTTGGAGATGAAATCTCAATAATAATTGATCCTCCTGAAAATAAATAATTTAGATTTCACGTTGACTAAGATCTAATTTATGAAATAATTTCATGTAATTAGAAATAACTAAAAATAAATAAAGGAGAAAATATGTTCTTGGGAGCTGCATCAATGATTGGTACTACAGGAGCTGGATACAGTGGTAATATACCTCATGAGTTTGATGTACTAACTTACACGAACGAAGACCTAAAAGAGGTAGCTGATATTGGATATACAGTTCATAATATTGTTGTTTCAGATCCTACCGTCTATTCTGAAGAAATGATCAAAGAAATCAGGTATAGATTTGAAAAAAATTCTGTTCTAATTGGAAATTCTAGAGGAACTTATGGTGGAGGACTAGTTAGTTCTGACGAAAAAACTAGAAAGGATACCATAAATTTTGTTGAGCAAATGTGTGGATTATCTGCAAAGTTAGGATGCCCAAGTACATACCTTAGACCAGGTAGCTTAAATGAAAATGGAGCTTGGTTNCCNCATCCNGAAAATCATACTGATAAAGTATTTGATAGATTAGTAGACTCTACTAAACAAATTTGTAAAGTTGCTGAATCTGAAGGAATGTTACTTATTTTAGANGGAGGTTATGTATCTCCAGTTTATTCAGCAAAGAGAGTTAAAGATTTTTTTGAAGCTGTTGGTTCAAAGAACCTAAAATTTAATCAAGATCCAGTTAACTTTCTTTCCTCTTTAGAAGAGGCATACAACACACGAGATTTCTTGGAAGAATTTTTTACACTTTTAGGAGATTACACTATAAGTGCAGACCTAAAAGATTTTAGAGTTATTGATTCATTACTATTTCAACTCGAAGAAGAATATTTGGGACATGGAATGATGGATCAAGTATATTTCCTTAAAAGAATGCAAGAAATTTGTCCTAATGCTCAAATTTTAGTCGAACATATACCCAGAGAAAAATTTAAACCTTCGTACGCTGAAGTAATGAAATTCTCAAAAGAAGCCGGTATACAATGGGAAAAAGTAAATTAAATTCCTAATTTTTTCTTTATTCTTACGAAATTTTTTAGGTAATAGTGATAAATAAAACCTTTAATTTTAGGTTTTCCAATTTTTTTCCTTAAATCATTCTCCCAATTCGTAGCAGGACAAGTTAGTTCTTTAGANAAAATAAGGTAAAGTGTCCAGCTAAATAAAGGAAANGTTATGTACCATTCTGCATTGATTATATAGAAAGGTATAGAAAAAAATGTCACTATCAAAAAAATATGATGGCATATAACAAGTAAATAAAATAATAATTTATTAGAAATTTTTATAACCTTTCATTGTTATTCTATGTTTAGCGTACAAGAAAACTTTTTTTTTATCCTTAATATTCAAATGAAAAAAATTATTTTGAGAATCTAAAAATTCTNCTNCCTAANCTATCAGTCACATAAAATTTATCTTTATGATAATGTATATTACTTGGTTTCCATGATTCCATATGATAAATCTCAGTCATTTCACCTTCATTGTTTATTACTGCAATAGCNCCAATTCCAGGTAANGTTTGATAAATATTACCATCTTCATCTACAGTGATTCCATCAGGACTTCCTGGATCTGCAAATCGTCTTAGCATTTGCGGTTCTATATTTTCTTCTGAGTCGAGATTTTCCATCATNACTAATCTATTTGCTCTAGTTTCAGATATAAGTATTTTGTTTTCTAGATTAGCTATACCACTAGGAAAAGCTAAATCTGCTAAAAATAATTCTGGTTTATTATTTTTCAATAATTTATAAACAGGGCTAATACAAGGGTTTGGNAATGGATTTCTAATTGGATCNGTAAATATAATCTCATCATTATCNGTAATTATCAAATCTGAAGGNCCATTAAGGTCCATNTCATCATACTGATTACATATCTGAGATATACTACCATTACCTAAGCTGATTCTAAGTATAGCTTTACGAGTAGCATCAGCNACTATAAGAGAACTGTTTTTCTTTGAGAATGCTATTCCTAAAGGCCTTCCTTTTGTATTTGCATGCACCTTAATATCTTTTCTGGATAAAACGAATATATCTCCTGTAGACGCTGAAGAAACATAAATATTATCTTTATCATCAAGCGTAATTCCTTCCGGATGTGGAATAGTTGAAGAAATTTCTTCTAAATCTTTGGGTAAATTTGGTTGAAGTTGACTTAAAATTTGAAGCTCCTTTTATTCATCTAAATCCTGATCATTCCATAATGATCCTCTTTTAGCTAAAGCATATTCAGCTAAAATNAATTCAATTTTTTCTGGAGTTAGATTATCTCTATCTTCTTTGACAGNCTTTTTTGACTTTTTATNACCTGTTTTTTCTTGAATAGTNAGNGTNGGTTGATCTTCTCCCCAATAAATAGTTTGATGAGGGAATGGNATTTCAATTCCTTCTATATCAAATCTAGCNTTTATTCTTCGAATAAGTTCAGATCTTAAATTCCATTGTTTCATAGGCTTACAATCACCTAGCATTCTAATTGTTATACAAGAATCATCAAACGATTGAATTCTTANAACTTGTGGAGCCTTGATAATATTTAGACCAAAAACAGGATCAGCNGATAACTCATTACCAATTTGATTTAAGATAATTATTACTCTTTCCAAATTTTCNTTGTAAGCAACACCAACATCAAGAACTACTCTTGAATAATTTTTGGTTCTNTTTGCTGANACAGAAATCTCACCGTTTGGNACTACATGGACGGTTCCCTCTAAATCTCTGAGAATAGTTCTTCTTAAATTTATNTCTTCNACTANCCCAGAAGTTCCAGCTATAGTNACAACATCTCCNGTTCTATATTGATTCTCAGCAATCACAAATATTCCGCTTATCAAATCTCTAACNAAATGTTGTGCTCCAAANCCAACAGCAATACCAACAACACCAAAACCTGCNAGNACTGGTCCAACAGGAATAGATAATTTAGAAAGAATCATAAAAACTCCNGCAAGTATTACAATAATTTGTGCTCCACCAGTNAANACTCTAGAAAGAGTAGTTGCTCTCTTTTCNGATTCTTCATGTTCTCCNTATTCAGATCTACTCATTACGAAAGTAGTNACTANTCTAGGAAAAATTCTATCTATNAGTCTTACTATTCCCCAAATNGNTAAAATCATAATTAAAATAACTAATCCTTGAGAAAAAAGCCATGAAAATATATCNAAAGATTTTTGTTGNAAATAAGAAGAAACAGGAGATACNTTAATTCCNACTATTGAAAGTAACCCAACTGACATTATAGAAAGNAAAATTATTAANACTGTACTATCAAAAGCCTTTGTATCTAGCAGTGAAACAAAAGTACCAACATCTCTTGTTTCATCTCTATTTTTTAATTTATTAGCTAATGATGAGATTTTAGGACGTGCAAATCTGTGAAAAATAAACCAAGCTGTTAAGACTGATAATATAAGTAAAATAGCCCATATACCTTCACTCAAGAACCATTTACCAAGGCTGTCATAACCTAGGAAATTCAAAACTGAATTTAGAAAGTTTTCCATAATAAATATAAGTTTGTGTTTTTATTATCTATTTATTCAGAAATAAGCATCTAGCTAAATTAAGAACGAATATTAGGGAAATCTAATAAAGAAATATCTGATTTAATATATTCAGAAGGCTTAAGCTTACCTATTGAATAAGGTCCATAATTAGTTCTAAACAGATCCAAAACACTAAGATTAAAATACTTAAATACTTTTCTAATTTCTCTATTCTTCCCTTCTGTTATTGAACATTCATATATGGAGATATTTTTTTTTGATTTTTTAGTATAAATTTTCATTGGTTTATAATAAAAATTTCTAATTCTAAGCCCTTTTCTAATTAGCATAAGTTGATCTCCAGTTAATTTACCGTTAATCACAACCTGNTATTTTCTNGGAATATTATTTTTAGGTAATTCTAAAAATCTAGATATATCTCCATTATTAGTTAAAAGTAGCAGNCCAGATGAGTCCTTATCTAACCTTCCAACAGAAAAAAAACCTTGCAAATTATTTGGGAGTTCATCAAAAATAGTAGTTCTTTGCTTTTCATCATTTTTTGAAACAATTAGACCTTTAGGTTTNTGNTATAAATAAATTTCATTNTTGCTATTAAAAAATATTTTTTCTCCATCAACTAGAACTTCAGAATTATAAGGAACTTTGAATGCTGGTGTATANATTATTTCTCCGTTAACAGAAACTTTTCCTNGAAAAATCAATTCTTCTGCATCTCTTCTCGAACAATAACCTGAGTTAGCTATAAATTTTGCTATTCTGACAGTATCGTTAATGTTAGTATTATTCATGTTAATATTTTACTTAAAATGGATATTCTAGAATTTATATTTACAAATATTTCCTTACAAGTTTATACTGTTGTCGCCACAGTTATATTCACAATTTTATACTACCTAATCGTAATCTTCTTAATTAAGTTTTATTCATCTGATGAAGAAAACGAAAACTACAAGAGAAATAATGGAATTCATATTATTGTAAAGATTTTCGTTTTATTGTTTTCTTTAATAGCTGCGATAGTAACCCAAGGTGTAATTGCTGAGCTTTACTTCTTCAGAGATTATGAGTGTTCTTTGAGATCATATAGCTGTATTAGCTAAGTTAAATAATCTATAAAATTTATTATTAGTATCCTAAATTTTATTTTAAAGTGTAATAATAAGTATAATTGGAGAATTTATGGATAACTTGGGAAAAAAAATTTACGAATACATTAAAAAAAGATACATTATCGGTCTATTACTATTATTCCCTCTAGCAGTTACTTACTTTGTTGTTTCATTTGCTTTTACTAGTTTAGATTCAATACTTCAACCAGTTTTCAGATGGATCTTTGGAACAAATATTCCTGGAGCTAGTTTCATAACTTTATTCGTATTAGTATTTTTAGTTGGAGCATTATCATCAAATAAAATTGTAAAAAGTTCTCTTAAGATTTTTGAAATAATTATCAGTAAATTACCTCTAATCAATGGTGTTTATACTACTTCTAAACAAGTATCAACAGCTTTTACTGGTGGAGGAAAAAATGGTGGTTTTAGTCAGGTTGTAGCTATTGAATACCCAAAAGAAAACACATGGACTATTGGGTTCTTAACTAATACTATTGAATTTGATGGAGAAGAACATGGATTTGTTTATATGCCGTCAACTCCTGTACCCAACACTGGTTGGTTATCTATAGTACCTACGAACAAAATAAAATATTTAGACCTAACTGCTGAAAAAGCTATGAGAATAATTGTTGCTGGTGGGTTAGGCACTGGAGATTCCTTAAATTCACATAATAAATGATCATGTTTAGTAGCGAAGAAGATTTTCTAGAATTTCTAAAAAAGAATCANAAAAGTACTAATACTANTCCTNAAAATTGGTTAGGAATAGGTGATGATGCTGCAGTGATAGATATTAATAAAACTGACCTTATTTTNTGCACTGATGCTATGGTAGAANATACTCACTTTAGGTCNAATCAAGATTTTTTTAATGTAGGNTGGAAATCNATAGTTTCAAACCAAAGTGATATNGCTGCNATGGGAGGATTNCCACTAGGATTCACAGTCACTCTCGGAATTAATAAGTATATGAATAAAGAAAAGATTAATAGACTATATGAAGGNATAAACAATGCTTGTGAAAATTTCGGAGGAATNTTGTTGGGCGGAGATACTGTAAGTAGTTCAACAAATTTNATTTCTGTGNCAGCAATAGGTAAAAGCTTTNTAAGTGGAAAAAACATGACTAGAANTGCAGCAAAATCAGGAGATNTTGTTGCAGTGACTGGTCAAATAGGAAACTCAATAGCTGGCCTTGAAATATCAGAAAAAGATAATACTATCTCAAATAAATTTACTCAAAAATTCTTTCATCCAATCCCAAGAATAAATGAAAGTAAANTAGCAATTGAAAATGGNATAATTTGNTCNATGGATTTATCAGATGGNCTNATAAANGATCTTTACAGGATATGCAAAGCTTCAAACGTAAAAATAGAAATAGATTTTGAAAAAATAAATTATGATCAGGATCTAAATAATATATTTAGTGAGAATATAGAAAATAAAATTCTGTCTTCTGGTGAAGAATATGAATTGATACTAATTGGACCTGCTAGTAAAATAAAAAATCTTGANGANAAAATAGATATAAAAATAATAGGTAGNGTAAGCGATANTAAAGAGCCTATCCTTGAATTTTATAAAAACAAAAAAATAATAAATTTATCTACAGAAGGATTTGATCATTTTGGATAGTAAATTCAAACATTTGTCACTGGATAATGAATTCCTTGAAAAAACTATATTCTCTAACTCACTGGATGATACAAAAAAATTGGGAATAAAATTAGGAAAAAATATTCAAAAAGAAGACATAATTTTATTAGCTGGAGACTTAGGAGCGGGAAAAACAGAGCTAGTTAGAAGCATTGTTGAGGGCTCTGGAAGCGAAAGTTTTGTTAGAAGTCCTACATTTGTTCTAATAAATAATTATGAAGGTCCTACAAAGATTACTCATTGTGACTTCTACAGAATGGATGAAAATTTAGATGAAGAAGAATTAGGTATTGAAGAATATTACGAAGATTCCGCTACACTAATTGAATGGCCAGAAAGAGTTAAAAATAATCTTCCAGAAGATTGCTTAATAATAAAAATATTTTTTACAGAGATTGATAATCAAAGAGAGTTCAAATTTTATAGTACAGGCAATAAATCAAAGGCTTTGTTAGAAGGTATTCAATGAGTCATTTATTAATCGACACATCAACAAAAAATTGTTCTTTGTTTTTTTCAAAGGAAAATAAACTTGTATATGCTAAATCATGGATTAGTGAGAATAATCATAGTGAAGAATTAAACAATTATTTTACAGAAATTAAGGATTTGATTGACAATGTTGATTATTTAGGAGTTCTAACTGGACCAGGAGGATTTAATTCAATAAGAATTGGAATTTCTTTCGCTCTTGCAATCTCAATTTCTAGAAATATAAAAATGCTAGCAATACCTACTCATTTAGTACAAGCAATAGATTCAATTATTCAAGAAAAACCAATAACATCCGTTATACAATGTGGGAAAAACATGACTAGTTGGGCAGAATTCAAAGATGGNAAATTTGTCCATGATAATTTTGGAATTACTAAAGATGAGATATATAAAGGTGAAAAATATTGTGGAGAAACAAGTGATTTAGCTAATGATATCCCNAGGCCATACGAAAAAATTTCAAAAACAGCAGATTTATTAATTGAAAAATTTGGATATACTAAACCTGAAGATGTTTTGCCAATATATGCAAAAGAACCTTCTATAAGNATCCCAAAAGAACCATATAAAAAGTTTAATAATTAAAAGGAGAAAAAATTGGAAACAACTTTAATATTGATAAAACCCGATGGAGTTCAAAGATCATTATCAGGTGAGATATTATCTAGATTAGAAAAATCAGGACTTAAGATTAGTGGTTTAAAATTGCTTCATGTTGATGAAAAACTTGCAAAACAACATTATGCTGAACATGAAGGGAAACCATTTTTCAATGATTTAGTTGAATATATATGTTCCGCTCCNATAATAGCTCTGGCCCTAACTGGTCCGAATGCAGTTCAAAAATCAAGGAGTCTTATAGGAAAAACAAATCCACTTGAGTCTGAGCCAGGCACTATTAGAGGAGATTTTGGCCTAGAGATATCAAGAAACTTAATTCACGGTTCTGCTTCAATTGAAGATGCTGAAAGAGAAGTGAACATTTTCTTCGCTAAAGATGAAATAATCAATTATTCTAAAGCAACAGATTCTTGGGTTGTGGAATAATTATAAGATTCTAAGTATTTCAGCGGATTTGGACCATAAACTTTCTAGGTCATAATTTTCTCTTTGATCTTCAAGAAATAAATGTATAACAAGTCCAGGGAAATCAAGTAACAGCCATCCACTATTTGTATAACCTTCTTTGTGATTAATACTTATTTTATTTTTTTTCAAAAAACTAGAAATTTCAGAGCTTGAAGATTGTAAATGTTGTTGTGTCATTCCAGTCGCAATTATAAAGTATTGAAAAAAATCAGATTGCTTTGAAACATCTAGTATGACTACATTAGAAAGTAATTGGTCACTCATTATTTGAGCTGTATCTGTTACTACCTGTGAAAATTCTTTTATGTTTATAACAAAATCCTTTGATATAATTTTTTTGTTATCATTATTTAATTTTAGTTTAAATCTGATTATTTTTTAATCCTATAAAGAAAGAAAATGAAAAAAAACAAATCAAGAGTTTTAGTGGCTATGAGTGGTGGAGTCGATTCTTCTGTCGCGGCAATCTTACTTCATGAGCAAGGATACGATGTAGTTGGGATTACTATGAGACTTTTTGATAATCCATTTAAAAATTCAAATGTCTTAAACAAAACGTGTTGTTCTTTAGATGATGTAAATGATGCTAGAAAAACCTGTAGCGTTATTGGAGCAAGGCATTACTACACCAACATGGTTGATGATTTTAAGAATAAAGTTATGAATAAATTTGTTAATGAATATCAAAAAGGTAGAACACCACATCCATGTCTTTCTTGTAATCACAGCCTAAAGTTTGACTCTCTATTTAACAAAGCAGATGAGCTTGGAGCTGAGTACATTGCAACAGGTCATCATGCAAAAATAACAGAAAAAGACGGTAAATTTAATGTTGAAAAAGCATTAGATAATAATAAAGATCAATCTTATGTCCTGTTCACATTAAATCAAGAAAAATTAAAGAGACTACTTTTTCCTGTTGGAAATTATTCAAAGGAAGATATAAGAAATATCGCAAAAAAATATAATCTTTCTCACGCAGAGAAACCTGATTCACAAGATATTTGTTTTATACCAAATGGAAACTATAGAGAATTNTTAAAAAATAAAATTNAACCNATTAAGGGATTCATCTATAACGAAGATGGAGAGAAATTAAAAGAACATTCAGGGATTCATAATTTCACTATTGGTCAAAGAAAAGGTATAGAAATAGGTGGTTTAAATAAAAAGGTATATGTAAAAAGTATAAATAGTTCTACAGGAGATGTAGTAATTTCAGATAACGAAAAGTTATTTGAAAAAGAATTAATTGCTGATCAAGTAAATTGGACTAAAGGTTTTGAGCCATCAAACAATATGAAAGTTAAGGCTAAAATCAGATATAACGCAATTGAACAAGAAGCTAAACTAAAAATCATTTCCGAAAATAAAATTTCTGTCATATTTGATAAACCCGTAAGAGCAATTACTCCCGGTCAACCCGTCGTTTTATACGAAAATGATAAAGTTCTTGGCGGAGGAATAATTAAGAATTCCATTCCCTTAGAAACTAAGGCTAATGTCTAATCTAGAAATAGAAACAGATTTATGGTCCAAAAATATAATTAATATTTGTGGAATTGATGAAGTTGGAAGGGGTTGCCTAGCTGGACCCGTATATTCAGCAGCTGTCGTATTAGATCAAAAAACAAATTTTGGATCAAAAGATTTCAACCAAATTAATGATTCAAAAAAGCTTTCTGAAAAGAAAAGAGAAAAATTATTCGATTACATAATAGATATATCTAAATTTGGAATAGGAATATGTACGGTAGAAGAGATTGATCATTTAGGAATTCAACAAGCAGTCAAAGTATCAATGATAAGAGCTGTAGAATCTTTAGAAATACAGCCCGATCATCTTTTGATAGATAATATGAAATTAGATTTAGACATTCCTCAAACCAGTATTATCAAAGGAGATCAAATCTCAAAAAGTATTTCATCAGCATCTATTATTGCTAAAGTTTCTAGAGACAATCTCATGAAAAATCAAATATCAAATAATTATCCAATGTATAAATTTGAAAAAAACAAAGGTTATGGAACTAAAGAACATATGGATGCTATAAAAACTTTTGGAATAACAAAGCAACATAGAAAGTCTTTTGAGCCTATAAAAAGTATGATAGAAAATAATCATGAAGCAAATTAAAGGCATATACGTAATAATCGATCCAAATTTTATTAATTCAGAAGACCCAATTGATATGACAAAGAAAGTTTTGGATGGAGGAGCAAANGTAATTCAACTTAGAAATAAAGATGACAACACAACTCTTACAGTTGAATGGGCAAAAAAAATTTCAGAACTGTGTAATGAGTATGAAGCAGTTTCAATAATAAATGATAGAGTNGATATTGCATGTGTTTCNGGAGCAGACGGAGTTCATTTAGGTCAAAATGACATTAGTCCCAATGATGTAGAAAAAATCACAGAAAACCAATTATTAATAGGGACATCAAATGCACTAAAAGAAGAAATAGAAATTTCAGCAAAAAATAAATCAACATATATAGCTATAGGAAGTATTTTCCCAACAACAACTAAAACAAACACTAGACCTGCAAGTCTCCAACTTCTAAGAGACGCAAAAATGATTTCTTCTAAACCTTTAGTAGCAATTGGAGGAATAAATCAACAAAATATAGAGAGTGTTATTGAAACAGGTGTTGATTCAGTTTGCATTGCAACTGCTATAACTTTAGCTAAAGATCCTGAAAAAACTACTAAAAGTTTATCTAATTACTTCAATATTTAATAGGGATATTGTAAATTTATACAGTATTAAATTTTTGACTAGGGGGAAAAAAATATGTCTGAGATTGTTTATGGAGTAATTGCTTCAATAATTTCTCTATTAGTAGCTGGAATTCTTTTTTTAAGGGTACAAAGAATAAAGGTTGATAATGAAGAAGTTCTAAACATAGGTAATCTTATTAAAGAAGGAGCAATGGCATTCTTAAAAAGAGAATATACTGTTCTTTCAATATTTGTTCTAGCTGTTTTTGTAATACTTGTAGTCTTTATTGATTTAGATCTGCTTGGAATTATTGGAACAAGCCAAGGCAATATTAATATGTCAATATCATATCTTATTGGAGCAGTAGGTTCTGCACTAGCTGGATATTTTGGTATGGCTGCTGCAGTAAGAGGAAATTCTAGAACAACAGAAGCTTCTCAAAAAAGCTTAAATAATGGATTAAGGGTTGCATTCAGTACAGGTGCAGTTCCTGGTTTTGCTGTTGTTGGAATAGGTTTATTAGGAGTATCTGTACTATACCTAATATTTGAAAGCGCAACTGTAATAGCTGGATTTGGTTTTGGTGCTAGTAGTGTAGGTTTATTTGCAAGGGTTGCAGGTGGAGTTTATACAAAAGCTGCNGATGTAGGAGCAGACTTAGTAGGAAAAGTTGAAGCTGGATTACCTGAAGATGACCCAAGAAACCCNGCAACAATTGCTGATAATGTTGGAGATATGGTTGGAGATACTGCAGGAATGAGTGCTGACTTATTTGAATCATATGCGGGATCACTAATTGCAACTATTGCACTAGCAGTAGCAGCAACAAAAAGCATGACAAGTGATTTAGTTGTTCTTCCAATAATAGTCTCTAGTATCGGTGTTTTAGCATCTGTAATTGGTACTTTTTTAGTAAGGACCAAAGAAGGTGCATCTATGAACAACTTATTATGGAGTTTTAGAATAGGAATTTTTGGGGCTACTATACTTGGAGTTATTGGAGCTGGATTATATATTTCAGCAAAAGATATGGACTTCAACCTATTATGGGTAATATTATTCGGTAACTTACTGGGTATTATAGTTGGAACTGCAACTGAGTATTTTACATCTTACGAATATAAACCTGTAAAATGGATGGCTTCTCAAGCTGAGACAGGAGCTGCATCAGTAATTATTGCTGGAATAGCAGTAGGACTATATTCAACTGTAATTCCTGCTATAACTATTGCAGCTGGAATACTAATTTCATTTACACTTGCTGGTGGAACAATTCAAGAACCAATTATGGGNCTATATGGTATCGCATTAGCCTCTGTTGGAATGCTAAGTACTTTAGCAATAACTTTATCNACAGACAGTTTCGGTCCTGTAAGTGACAATGCTGGTGGAATTGCAGAGCAAGCAGGTCTCGACCCTAAAGTAAGAGAAAGAACTGACGCTTTAGACAGTTTAGGTAACACAACTGCAGCAACTGGAAANGGTATTTCAGTTACAAGTGCAGTNCTTACATCATTAGCACTTCTAGCAACATATGCAACAGTTGCTGGTATAACTGAGCTAAACTTACTCAATCCAAAAATCTTAGTAGGAGCAATAATTGGAGGATTATTACCATTTGTTTTTGCNGGATTAACTATGGCTGCNGTAGGAAGAGCTGCTGGAGCAATGATTGAAGAAGTTAGAAGACAATTTAGAGAAATCAAAGGACTTAAAGAAGGTAAAAAAGGTGTAAAGCCTGATGTTGCAAAAGCTGTAGAGATTTCTACTAATGGAGCCTTGAAAGAAATGATCATNCCTGGAACATTAGCAATTCTTGCNCCTATANTTGTAGGTATATTGCCTTTCTTAGGGCCTGAAGCATTAGGAAGTATGCTAGCTGGATCAATTATTTCAGGATTTTTATTAGCTTTATTCTTAAATAACTTTGGTGGAGCAGCTGATAATGCAAAAAAATATATTGAGNTAGGAAACCATGGAGGAAAAGGNTCAGAAGCACATGAAGCTGGTGTTATTGGAGATACTGTAGGAGATCCAACTAAAGATACNAGTGGACCTGCTCTTAACATNTTGTTAAAACTTATGGCTATGGTTTCAATTGTATTTGGACCTTTGTTCTTAGGTATAAGCGGATAAATTGATTTATTTTATATTCTCTTCTGAGGAATGAATCCCCTTTCTTGGGAGAGAATATAATTATTTTCTAGCATCAAATAAACTTTGTGCTAAATACTCAACTAGTCCCCTATCAATCAAGTCCAACTTCCAATCATTTGGAATTGATTCGTATCCATAAAAAGCACCTCCTAGTTGCCCAAAAATTGCAGCAGTCGTATCTGCGTCGTCTCCTAAATTTACAGCCATCAATGCTCCTTCTGCAAAAGATGAACTTTTATCAAAAGCCCATAATGCTGCTTCAATTGATTCAGAAATATTAAGTGTTCCTTTTATTTCAGATCGATTTTTTTCTTTGAAGGATCCTAATGCAATATCATTAATAGTTTTTTCAAGAGGATTATTATTCCATAATGAAAGATCATAATTCAAAATAGACTCTTTATCATTTCCTCTTACTGCCTTCACTATCATTGATCCATAAAGCCTACAAGAATCTATGCAAATAGGATTATCATGAGTAGATTTTGAGCTTTCTCCAGACATCAAGATAGCTTCTTCTAAGTCTTCGCTAAAAAACAAAGGGACAGGACATAATCTCATTAAAGCTCCATTTGTGGGTTGGTCTTTTACAGGTTTAGGAGTTCCATATTTTTTATAATCAGTTATAGCTAATCTAGCAGTGGGGCCACAACCATAACCCCATTCCTTACAACTCAAATATCCCTCATACAACCATCTAGAAAAGCGTTCAAGATGATCAGATATATCAAGAGATTTCTTTGAAATTAAACTATCAGCTATACAAAGAGCCTGAGAAGTATCATCTGTCCAAAAACTACCGTCCATCATTCCAGTAACTCTATCAAAAGTATCCCTTGATTTACCTTCAACAAGACTACCTAGTTGATCTCCAATAGCTAATCCTACAAAAGATCCTTTCCATCTAGAAAGTAGGTTAATTTCTCTTTTAGTAATATCACTCATAATAAATTGGTTACATATCAAGATTATTATAAGATAATCATCTATTATTAGAGAAATTGAATTTATAGAAATTTGGAATAAATTATGGAAAAAGACAAATTGTATATTTTAGGAGCCGGGACTCCAACTCCAACTGAATCTAGNTTTGGATCAGCGTATGTTGCTGATATAGATGGTGAAAAAATCATGTTTGATTGTGGCCCTGCTGCAACTCATAAACTTGTAAAAAGTGGATTGTTCCCTACAGAAATAGATAATTTATTTTTCACNCATCATCACTTCGATCACGATATAGATTATCCTTGTTTTTTATTATGCAGATGGGATCAAAGCATTGGAAAAGAAAATACATTAAATGTTTTTGGACCAACTCTTACAGAAAAACTAACAGAAGAAATTTACGGTGAAGAAGGAGCTTTCTCTCATGACTGGAAAGCAAGAGTGAATCATCCTCTAAGTCAAAAAGTATATGTTAATAGAGGTGGAACTCTTCCTAGAACCCCCCCTAAAGCAAATGCAAGAGATATTACTCCCGGAACAGTAAGAGTATCTAAAAAATGGGAAGTTGTTTCAGATGTTGCAGAGCATGTTCAACCATATCTTGATTCGCTGGCTTATAGGCTTGAAACATCAAAGAATAAATCAATAGTTTTCACAGGAGACACACAACCTTGTAAGTCCGTTGTAAACTTAGCACAAAACGCCGATTATCTTGTTTGTATGTGTTGGGATGATCAAGAAGCTATGAATGAAAACGGGGAATTTTACGGACAATGTGGTACAGAAGGAGCTGCTCAAATGGCTCAAGATGCAAATGTTAAAAACTTAGTATTAGTACATATGGGACCAAATATTAGTAAATCTGAAAATATAGTTTCAGCAAATGAAAAAATTGGAAAAATTTATTCGGGTAATATAATATTTTCGGAAGAGATTAAATCTATAGATCTTTGGAGTAAATAAATATCTTAGACATCTTAATTAAAAACGGAAGCGTATTTTCAGGGAATACAGACAAACCTGAATCTAAAAATATTGGAATTTTAAATTCAATAATAGATTACATTGGTGAAGACACTCCTGAAGCCAAACAAGTAATCGATGCGGATGGATACATTGTTACGCCTGGTTTTATAGATCTACATACTCATAGTGACATTTCTTTTTTAGTTGATCCCGATGCTGATAGTAAGCTAACACAAGGAGTAACTTTTGAGCTGGTTGGAAATTGCGGAATGAGTTTTTGCGCTCCTTTAAATGCAGCATCAAAACAAACTCTAACAGATAGATTATCTAAATATGATTCTGATATAAAAGTTGATTGGAATGATTTTAATGACTGGTTAGAAAAGATAGAAAATAACAAACCATCAATTAATGTTGCAGCTCAATTAGGTCATGGAGTACTTAGAGCATATGTAATGGGTATGAAAGCAGTGTCTGCAACTCCTGAAGATATAGAAGGTATGAAAAAAGTTGTTCGGTCTTCAATTGACCAAGGAATATTGGGGTTTTCTACTGGATTATGGTACGCTCCAGGATCATATTCACATACGGAAGAAATTGTTGAAATTACTAAAGTTGTAGCAGATCATGATTTACTTTATTCAAGTCACATTAGATCTGAAAGTGATGATGCATCAGGACTTTTCCCTGCACACGCGGAAGCGATTGAAATTGGGAGAAGAACTGGTGCTAAAATTCAGATCAGTCACGTAAAATCTGTAGGTCCAAAATTTTGGGGAAGAGGAAATGAATTACTAGAAGGNATGTACAGAGCTAGAGAAGAAGGTATTGATGTTGCTGGTGATCAATATCCATATGAATGGTCTAGCACACCTACAAGTGGGTGTATGTTTCCAAGATGGAGCCTAGAAGGTGGTAGAGAAAAAACACTTGAAAGACTAAAAGATAAAAATATAAGAGAAGAAATAAAANTAGAAACCATAAATTTCATTAATAGATTCCATGGAGCNGAAGGNTGTGTTTTAGCTGAATTTTCTAACGATAAAAGATTAGAAGGAATGAATTTATCTGAGATCTCTGAAGAATTTTCTTGTACTCCAGAAGAAGCTGCCATGAGATTATATGAGATTTCTGAAGGTTCTTTTGTTTTACATTCAATGGAAGAAAAAGATGTAGATACCATTGGTATGTCTGACTTAATAGCAGTTGCATCAGATGGAAATTCTCTTAGAAGTACCGGCCCCCTATCATCTGGTAAACCTCATCCCAGAAGTTATGGAACTAACACAAGATTTATTGAAGATATGGTTGTTAACAAAAAATTAGTTCCAATTTCTAAAGCAATTTNTAGAATGACTGCACTGCCTGCTAGTAGACTAGGTCTTAAAAGAAGAGGTGAACTCAAAAAAGGCTATTTTGCAGATATCAATATATTCAAACCTGAAGAATTAAAAGAAAAAGCAACTTATGTAGATCCACATCAATATTCCACAGGTATGAAATGGGTTTTAGTAAACGGAAAAATAGCTCTAAAAGATGGCAAAAAAATTGATGGAAGACATGGAAANGTAGTTAGAACAAAAGAAGGATAATATTATGAAAAACTTAGAATTTTTTAACAGAAACCAAGCAAGAGATTTTATTAATAAAAACAAACCAATGGCTATTATTCCTACTGGCTCAGTGGAGCAACACTTAAATCATTTNTTTATTGGTATGGATATAAATTCAGCAACAAGAATAGCTCAGGATCTTGCAGAAAAATTCTCTGATGATGTTATATTTTATAGACCATTAAATGCAGGTATAGCCGAACATCACATGGCATTCCCAGGAACTATGACTCTTAGAGTTAATACTTTTATAGGTGTACTAACAGATATAGTCGAAAGCTTGATAAGAGGTGGNGTAAAAAAGATTCTTTTTATAAATGGGCATGGAGGTAATGTAGAACCAATGGCAACTGCAATGAGAAATATATCTTTACAAATGAANGGAATTCATGAAGGNATAGATACNACNGAAGTAAGAACNCATTATGATTATGANGAACTTCTTAATAAAGATTCAGAAATTGATATTAGATATACAAGTTATTGGGAAACTCATGATGAAGATTTTATAAAAAATATTATTGATGATGATGTTTGGCCAGGTCATGCTGGTGAATATGAAACTTCTGTTGCTTTATATATGTTTCCAGATCTAGTTGATAGAGATGCCATTAAAAACGACCCCCTAGGAACATCTACAAATGCCTCAAAGGAAAAGGGCGAACAAATTTATAATGACATAATCAAGCAATACTCTAAAATAATTTCAGATATGCTTGAATAAGAAAATTTCTATATGGACTTTCTAAGATCATTAATATAATTTACAACATCTATAGGAGTCATATTATAAAGATCCATTGATTTTAATTTCTCTATCACTTCAGAATAGTCTGTATCTTGAAATAAGCTTGGTTGAATAGAAGTTTGATTAATTTTAGGAGTCTCAAATTCTGATAATAAAACTTTTGCTTTCAATAAAACTTCCATAGGAATTCCTGCAATTTCGGCAACATTTATTCCATATGACTTTTCTGCGGAACCTTCAATAATTCTGTGTAAGAAATTTATTGAATTATTTTCTTCATGAACAGCAACTTGAAGATTTATAATATTTGAATAAGTTTCAGGTAACTTTGTTAGTTCATGAAAGTGAGTAGCAAACAGGGTTCTAAATTTTTTGTCTTCTTTTTTATTTATATACTCTAAAATAGACCAGGCAATTGATAGACCGTCATAAGTACTAGTACCTCTACCAATCTCATCTAACACAGCAAATGATTTATTAGTAGATTGAGATAAAATTCTAGAAGTTTCTTCCATTTCAATCAAAAATGTAGATTTACCAGTATGAATATCATCAGTTAATCCAGTTCTCGTAAAAATCCTATCAACAACACCAATTTCACACTTGCTAGCAGGTACATATGATCCNATCTGAGAAAGAATAACAATAATAGCCATTGTTCTAAGATATGTAGATTTACCAGACATATTNGGACCNGTAATTATTGCTGTATTTTTATTATCATCAAAAATCAGGTCATTTGGAACAAATTTACCAAAACCTAGTGTTTTATCAATTACAGGATGCAAAGCATCTCTTATATCAAATTTATTGTCATTAGAAAGAACAGGTTTTATCCATTTATTATTATTAGAAATCAAATAAAAAGAATATATTGAATCTATGATTGAAACATCATTACTCATAAGTAATATATCAGCTTTATATTTTGAAATTTCATCGCAAATCTGATTGAAAATCAAGTCTTCTAAAATAGAAATTCTTTCATCTGCATTTAGTATTTTTTCCTCTAATACTTTTAATTCTTCAGTGTAATATCTTTCAGAGTTAGCAAGTGTTTGCCTTCTTATGAAATATTCAGGGACCAATTGTAAGTTAGATTTAGTTACTTCAAAATAATATCCAAAGACTCTGTTATAGCTAATTTTTAAGTTATTTATACCTGTCTTAGATTTTTCCTCAGATTCTAAACTCAATAAAGAAGAATTAGACTCGTATTTTAGTGAAATCAACTCATCAAAATCTTTATTGAACCCTTTCCTAACAGGTAACTTTGATTGATTATCAGCAAGAATTTCTGTATCAATAGCCTTAGAAAGAAAAGTTATCAGCTTTTTAATATTTTTTGAAGAAGCATTAAATTTAAATGGAGATTCTAAAAATAATTTTTTCAATATTTCAAGTTGTGAAATACTTTGGAAAAGAGATATTAAATCTCTGTAATTACAAGTTTTATTCTCAATTCTATTTATAAGTCTTTCAAGATCACTGATTTTCTTTAAAACATCTTTCAAATCATAAAGATTAACTTTGTTATCAATCATCCAATCTAATTTCGTATGTCTATCATTTATAGTTTCGATATTTTGAGTTGGAGTTATAAGCCAATTTCTTAATAATCTTGCTCCCATGGGAGTAGAAGTTTCATTCATAAAACTAAATAAAGTATTATCATCATTCCCAGAAATAGATTTTGTTATTTCTAAATCTCTTAGAGTTACATAGTCCAAGATTAGGTCGTTAGATCTATCAATATTATTTATTTTTTGTATGTTTTTCGCAAAAGTTTTTTGATTGGAGCCAACAAAATCCAAGATCATTCCTAGACTCATAATTANGGATTTTTTATTNTCTATACCTATTTGAGATAGATCTTCAATTTCAAAATGAGANTATATNGTANTTTTAGCAAGAGCNGTATTNTTAACTGGNCCTTCATATTCTCTTGTAAGAAAAGAATCAAAATACTCATTAAATATTTCNGAATTATCTTTNGAATAAATTATCTCTCTTGGATTNAATCTTTCAATTTCATTAAAAATATTTTGTCTNTCAGATGAATAAGTTTCAAATTTTCCAGTTGATATATCTAATGCTGCAATATGAATTANNTCTTTATNTTCATATATACTAACTAAAAAATTATCATCATTTGAATCTAATAAATCTGGATCAGTAACTGTNCCTGGTGTAATAACTCTTGTAACTGCTCTATCAACAATTCCTTTTGATTCTTTTGGATCAGATGTTTGCTCTGCAATAGCTATCTTTAGACCTGAATCAATAAGTTTCATTAAATTGTTTTCAAGTGAATGATAAGGTATTCCAGCAAGAGGGACTTTATTTTCTGCTCCAACATCTCGAGCCGTTAGTGCGATATTGAGAATTGAAGATAACTTTTTTGCATCTTCATCAAAAGTCTCATAAAAATCTCCCATTCTAAACAATAGAAGACAGTCTTGATAGTTATTTTTTATGTCTAAATATTGTCTCCTGCCAGGAGACATTTTCTCTTCGCTATTCTTTTTTGTACTCATTTAGTTAGTAATTTATAGTTACTGTATCACTAGCTATCCAGCGAAGTCTACTTATGGTTACATCCTTGGGAAGATCAACAACTAGATAACCTATAACTTGTGTTCCTTCCACTAATGTTATATCGCCCCATAAAGGAATAAAATCATTAACTTTATATTTATTATCTAATTTAGGAATTTCATATGCTCTATCTATACTATCTGTGGGGAAATAAGTCTTTCCATCAGATGCTAATATTTCAGCAGCACTCTCATTTATGTTTAGAGTTATAGTGTTAGCAGTTTCATTAATTATTTGAAGTTTTAATAATCCTAGATATCTTCCCTGATCAGTTGAATCAATTTCCCAGTTTGTCAATTCACCTGTGAATGCATCTGGNCCATCATAATTAATCTTTTCATTATACTGAGGCTCACTACTTTTTATCCATAGAACTTTTCCAGATTTGTATAAAGGGTCTAAATCTTCTGAGTTAAAGAGGATCCATGGAATAGAAATTGTTGCAAAAAGTACTGAAATTATTGTTATAGCTATAAGTAATCTGGGCCTATTGAGTTTAGGGAATGTAGTTACTCTTCTAGTTAAGATATTATTTTCAGAATCAATTTCAACATATTCCTCTCCTGAGGTAGCAAAGCCTTTTATCTTGAAAGAAAAATAAATTCTTGAAATATTATCTCGTGTATTTATTTTAGATACAGCATATTCTTTATCTTTATCTTCAAAATCAGGACCATATTCATATTTATTTGAAAGTATAAAATCTAATGAAATATCAATTATTTCCTTTTGATCTTGAAACTTACCATATTGTATATCTTTTGTTTGATTCATATTTTTTTAATTTACTAATTCTTTATATATATCAACTANACTTTCAGTTATGTATTCTATTTCTTCAATCTTATTTGTTAGACTAAATGACAATCTTACTGAACCAAGAGCTAACTTATCATTTACTCCTTTTGCTAACAAAACATGACTAGGTTCGACACTTGCAGTACTACAAGCAGAACCGCTACTAGCCATTATACCCTTAAAATCTAGACCTATAAGTATTGGTTCTCCTTGAATATTAGGAATTGAAAAGTTTACTATATTAGGCAACCCATTTGATGAACTGTGTATAACAGCTTGAGGTATAAAGTTTTTCAAGTCATTAATAAATTTTTCTGACAATAATTTTGTGTGAGTGAAGAAACTTTCTCTATCTTTTTCAGCTATTTCTATAGCTTTACCAAGTCCGACTATNCTTGGAACATTTTCCGTTCCAGACCTATTCTGTCTTTCTTGCCCTCCTCCATCCAATAATGGTTCAACAACTATATCTTCTTTTATATATAATGCTCCTATGCCTTTTGGAGCATTAAATTTATGTCCCGAAATAGAAAGTAAATCTACTCCTAATGTTTTTACATCTACATTAATTTTTCCAATGGCTTGAACAGCATCAGTATGAAAATATATTTTATTACNGAATTCTTTCTCTTTTTCTCTGACGATTTCAACTAAACTTCTTATATCTTGCACTGANCCAATTTCATTATTAGCAAGCATAATAGAAATCAATTTTGTTTTTTCAGTGATCAAATTTTTGAAATTCTCAATATCAATCATTCCTTCATTATTAACATTTGAGTACTTAACTTCATATCCAATGTGTTTTTGTTGCTCAGCTGGATGAATCACAGCATGATGTTCAATTGTAGAAATTATAATTTCATTCTGAGAATTATCNTTTACAGGTAGACATAATCCTTTAATTGCAAGGTTATTAGACTCNGTACCACCGCTAGTAAAAATAACCTCNGAAGACTTAGAATTTATGACTTTAGCAATTTTATCTCTTGCAAATTCAATTGCTGCTTTAGAATCTTGACTAAGCATGTAAAGACCAGATGGATTACCATAAGACTTGGAATAATAAGGCAACATTTCGTTCAGAACTTCAGAATTAACTGGAGTTGTTGCTGCATTATCACAATATACTTGCTCTATTTCAAAGGTCATATATTTATTATAAATTAGATTATAAAAATAAGGCTGAGTATAAGAAATTTGGTAAACTAGAAAAGAAAAATTTTTTTGAAAGAGAATATATTTGATAAGAGTTGAACACTTCTACAAGAATTATGGGCCCTATCCAGCAGTGATAGATGTTTCCTTTGAAGTGCTTAAAGGTGAGATAGTTGGTTTTCTTGGTCCTAATGGAGCAGGAAAAACTACTACCATGAGAAGTATCACAGGCTATTTACCTCCTACATCAGGAAATATCACAGTTAGTGGATATGATTCAGTTAAATATTCTCTTGAAGCAAGAAGACATATAGGTTATCTACCAGAAACTGTTCCTCTTTATTTAGATATGACTGTCACCGATTATTTGAGTTTCATGGGAAAAATAAGAGGAATGAATCAGAAATGGATAAATGAAAGAATTGATAAAGTAATTGATCACGTTAGATTAGGTGATTACAGAAATACACATGTTGGAAAATTATCAAAAGGTTATAGACAACGAACTGGAATTGCTCAAGCTATACTTCATGAACCTGACGTTTTGATAATGGATGAGCCTACTATCGGAATTGATCCAATTCAAGTAGTAGAAACAAGAGAATTGATTAGTGAATTGGGAGAATCTCATACATTATTAATTTCTTCACATATTCTTCCAGAAGTATCTGCAATATGTCCAAGAGTATTAGTTATTTCAGATGGTAGGATAGTTGCTGATGATAAACCCGCAAATTTATCAAATAGATTATCCGGTACAGAAAGAATTGAAGTAGGTATATCTGGGAGTAAAATTGATTCAATAATTTCAATACTAAGAAAAATAGATTCAGTTATTGATGTTAGATCTGACTCAAGAGCAGAACAAATTGATCAGGGTAAAAAAGAGAATTTTCTACCAATAATTGTTGATGCGAAAACAAACGAAAATGCAACTGAAAATATAGCGAAATCTATAGTTGATAATGGTTGGGGATTGAGAAACTTAACTCCACTACCTATGACATTAGAGGAAATATTTTTACAACTTACACAAGACAAATAATCATGAAAAATATTTACATTATATTGATGAAAGAGATAAAAACCTATTTTGCCTCACCAATGGCATATATAGTATCCGCATCATATTTAGCCATAACTGGTTTCTTTTTTGTAGCTTCAGTTTCTGACGCATTCTCAGAAGCAACTATAAGAGGTTATTTAGCTGGTGCAACTTTCTTTATGATTTTCATGTCCCCTGCTATAACAATGAGGCTTATAGCTGAAGAACAAAAATTAGGAACATTAGAACTACTTTTAACATCTCCTGTAAAAGAAGTAGAAGTTGTAGTAGGAAAATTTTTAGCATCTCTTGTAACTGTGATAATAATGATTGTTTTTTCACTATATTTTGTGGTCTTACTTTATATCTTTGGAGATCCTGATTCTGGTCCCCTATTCAACGGAATTTTTGGCCTTTTGCTATACTCTTCAGCTACATTAGCCATAGGTTTATTTGCATCCTCATTATCTCCAAATCAGATTGTTGGATTAATAGTTGGATCTGGAATATTAACTAGTTTAACTATTATTGATTTTATTTCAGACAGAGTAACNGGTGTAGGTAGTGACATCCTAAGCTTCCTACAATTAGGTGCATCTTTTTCAGTATTTGATCTAGGATCNTTAGGNGTGGCAGANAGTGGTCATTTTGCTGATTTCTCTAGAGGAGTTTTTTCACTCGTGGATGTCGTATTTTATCTTTCAGTGACTATAGTTTTCTTACTTNTGACTATCGTAATTTTAGAATCTAGGAGATGGAGATAGTATGAGTACTGATAATAAACGTCCATCAATGGAATCTACAAAATTTAATTTTAGAAAACTGTTAGATGACACAAGAGAAAATATTAGATCATTAAGACAAGGTTTTATGCTTGCTTCAATTTTTTCCATTGTTTTGGGATTTATTGTTTGGATCTTTTTTAGGGATATATCTACTATAGGATTATGGATGATGCTAGCCGGTTTCCTGCTATCAGTGTTAATAGCTTTAATTTCGTGGAAGAATATATTATTTTTTATTTTTGGGAGAAGAGGAAGATATGGAATAAATACATCGATTATTTTTCTTGCATCTCTTAGCTTAATCATAATTCTAAACGCTCTATTGTTCTGGCTCTCTGGAAGGCCAGATTCACCTGAATGGATGAGAATTGATACTACAGCCACTAAGCAATTTATTCTTGAAGATCAGGCAATAAAAGTTATAGGCAACTTAAATGAAGATGTCAAAATAACTGTTTTCATGGCTACTAATACTCCAGAAAAAAATGCAAACTGGAGAGCGACAGAAGATTTACTTCTTGAATTCAAAAGAAGATCAAAACAAGTTAAGCTTGAGTATGAAAAGATAGATCCAGAGCTTGATCCTAATGCAGCTGCAAATTATGGAGTTAATTCTTTTCCTTCAATAGTTGTTGAAGCTTTAGATTCTAGAAGATCTCAAATAATTCCTGGTAGGAGCTCAGCAGTTTCTGCAAATCCATTTACTGAGCAAGACATAATAACTGGTTTGCTAATAGTTAATCAAATAAAACAGAAAGAAGTAATTTTTCTAACAGGTCATGGTGAAAGAGATATTACAGATTTCGACCCTAATTCTTCAGGAATGGGATTAATTTATTCTGATTTACTTGCTCAAAATTACAAAGTTTTGTCATCTACGTCACAAGAATTAGCTATTCTCTTGTCTGAACAAAAAATTCCAGCAGTAGTTGTAATTGCTGGAGCTGAATCTGACTTTACTCTACAAGATTCTGCAATAATTTCAGAATATTTATGGCAAGGTGGAACTTTGCTTGTGATGATAGAGCCTGAAAATACACCTGATGGAATAAAAACTTTTTTATATAAATATGGAGTAGCAGTGGGAGAAGGTACAGTTTTTGATATGGCAAGTTTTGTAGCTCCAAAACCGAATTATCTTCAAATCAAGAAAACAAATGGACAAATCCCAATACATGAAATAACTACAGACTTTGATGTCCTTTATCTACCAGGTTCTGCTTTCTTAGCATCTACAATAAGTCCTGATACAGTACCAGTTTCAGATAACGGAGAACCTTTTCTAAAACATGTTCCTCTGGCTTTCACTACTTTAGAAAGTTGGGCACAACAAGTAACAGATGCAGAAGACCTTTCTTATGATGTAGAGAGTGATATATTAGGTCCATTCCCTACTATTCTNGCTGTACAAGCAATCTCAGAACTTGGTAAAGCTCCAATTGAGAATGAAGATGGAACAATTGCTCAAACNTCAATAGTAGTTGTGGGAGATACTGATTTTGCTTCAAATAAATATTCTGGATCCGCTAAAAACAGTGATTTGTTTATTAATAGCATTAATTGGTTAGCAAAAGATTTTGAACTAATTTCAATCAGACCAAAAACTCAAGCATACAGAGAGTTAGTACTAACAAAGAGCGAGAGAGACTTCATTAGGTGGAGTGGATGGCTATTAATGCCAACTTTAGTAACTTTAGGCGGATTTATTAGTTGGTGGCGAAGAAGATAATATGAATCTAAGAATTTCATTAGTTCTAATCATTTTAGTTTCATGGTTTTCTGTTTTTGGCGTACTAATATTCAAGTCAGATATTGGTTCAGAAAAAAGTGAGGAACAAATAAATTATTTTTATCGGATTTCATCTGGTGATATTACAAATATTTCAATCAGAAACCAAGATAGAGCATTAAGTTGGAGACTTATAGATAATACTTGGTATTTCGATAATATGGACGGAATTCCTGCTGATAAATTTAGATGGGGGGGAATAATTGATTTGTTACAAGGCCCACAACTTTACAGGACTATTTCAGAAAATATTGATGATAAATCAAAGTATGGTTTAGATAACCCATCAACAGAAATTTCAATTTTTTTAGCAAGTGGAGATAAAAGGACTTTATTCATAGGAGATATAACACCAGATCNNCAAAATAACTATGCTTACCTAGAAGGTGACAATAAATTAGTTATGGTTGATTCTACATGGAAAGGAGTTTTAGCACGTCTAGTTGATGAACCTCCCTATCCAAAATGGATGTATAAATTAAATGAAGAAGAGATTTTAGAAGTAATCATCATAAATGATAATGAAATTAAAAAAGCTTACACTCTTAAGTCAGACGGATGGTATAACTGTATAATTCCACTCACAGGAACACCTTGTGATGGAAATGAAAAGGCAGATTCAGATAGTTTAATTACATTCCTTAGTGATTTCTCAACAATGAANGTTATATCTTCAGTAAAACTAAATCTTATGTTTGAAGAGGACTATGCAATGTATGGACTTGGACTTGATACTCCATATGTAGATGTAAAAACTGCTAGTAGAGATGAATTTGGAGTAAACACNATCTATAACACTTCTTTGAGTATAGGCAATATGAACGAAGATAAAACTGGATATTATGCAGTGGCAGCTGAAACAAAAGACGTAATACTTATCGAAAAAGAATGGGCTGAGAAAATTTTATCTTTTATAACTAAGTAGTAAGATTCTTATATAGCTCTGGCAATCTTGCAGGTAGCATAGAAATATCTGAAAGAACTTCATATGAAAAATCATCCATCATCGTCTTAAGATAATCATGACCAGATTTATCGACTGTTAANCAGAAAGGGGTTATTCCTTTTTGTCTTGCTTCAATCAAAGCCTGTCTCGTATCATAAACTGCATACTCTTTTTCTACACCTTCTCGTGAGTAGCCTCTATCCTGAGGTCTTCCATCTGTTACCAAAAAAAGAAATCTAGAACGTGCCTCATGATTTTCAAGTTTAGTTATAGTATGCCTTATTGCAGGNCCCATTCTAGTAGCNTGNAACGGTGCTATTCTATCTATTCTTCCTGAAATAGATTCATCAAATTTTTCATCTAAATCTTTTATTGTGTAAAACTCAACATTTTCTCTTCCATACCCTGAAAAACCATAAATTCCGTAGTCATCCCCCAACATTTCGAGTGAATTCACCATCAATACAATACCTTCTTTTTCAACATCTACTATTCTTTTGTATGATCTTCTTAATCCCTCTGCCCTTCTAGATCTTAACCAAACCATGTATTCTACAGGATCATCAGGTGCACCCCAGTCATCAGAATTAGATTTTGANCTATCATCAATAGCCTCAGCAGTTGAAGCACTCATATCAATTAGTAATGCAACAGCTACAGATCTTTCAGTTTTATTTCTTCTCCAGTAAATTTTTTCGTCTGGTGTTACTCCTGATCTTAGATCTATTAGAGCTTCAATACCTGCATCTAAATCGGCTTCTTCACCATCCTCTAGTCTCTTTTGTTTTCTATATTGTTCAGGTACAAACAGTTCAAACTGTTTCTTTATTTGATAAACCAAATTAGAATTATTAGATAGTGTTTCTCTATAAAAATTTGCCTCACCATCTGGAAGTTTTTTTTCATGTAACAAACACCAATTGGGTTTATACTCAACATCTCTGAAGTCCCATTCATCGTATGTAAAAGTATCTGGTTCCTTTGCTTCCAATGGACCTCCATCTTCATCAACATGAGTAGGTTCTCCTCCGGTAAAAGAAGAATTATCNAGATCTCTATTTTTTAGTTCTTTCATCAAATTTTCTAATAATTCTTGATTTGGAGTTTCTGTNAATTCCTGATTTTCTTCTGATTCTTTTGATTCTAGATCTGGTGAGTTTTGAATTAATTCCTCAATCTGCTCTTGTGTAAGCCCTTGAATTTCTTCTCCTTCNCCTTCCATTTCATCTCCACTAACTGTTAACATTTCAGTTAATAGTTGCCCTAATTCAGGCTTAAAGTCCCCCTGNTATTCAACTGGATCTGGAGATTGATAATCTCCTTCTTCAGGTGGATTTATTGAACTTTCTTCAGAAGNTTCTCCTGTTTCAGGTTCNCCTTCACCTCCAGAAAAGTAAGAAATCATATCATTTACTACTTGTTCATCTTCAAATTGATCTTCAGAATCTTCTAAGTCTTCATCTTTTATCTCATCAGCTTCTTCTTCAGGTTCATTTGAATCAATTTCTTTATTATCTATATCTCTAATTAATGAAAATAGTCTGAATGAAACAGCCATAGAATCTTCAACTGTTTTTATTTTATCGTTTGATATTCTTGATAAAGTAAGGAGATATCTAACAATATCTTCATATTTTGATTTAGTCCCTTTAGGGACATTTCTATCTTTATCACCTAGGGTAAATCTAAGAATTTTTTCAATAAAAACTTCTCTTCTTTTATTACTAGATTCGGATTTATTTTTCCTATTATTTAGTTCTTCTAACTGAACTTTTTTATAAAAATTTCTTAAACCTGGATATTTGCTTANTATAAGTTGATCAACTCTGTACTCCTCAACAATACTAAATATATCGTCTGCTAGGATTGGATCATGCTTGAANGGAAAAGACCCTCTTAAGACTTTAGCNATTCTTGTAGCATGTTCTTCATCAGAATCATTTACTTGATCNAGTAATGCATTAAATATTGCCTTAGATTTAGAATTTACAGGTTCTATTTTATAGTCATATTTGTAGCTTCCAAATTCAGTTAGTGCTTGTTGATGAGATGCAAGCACCTTATAAAAATTAAAGTTATCTTCTTTTTTGTTATATCTTTTAATTACATCTGGTAANTAAATAGTTTTACCATCTGAGGTAGCTANATCAGATTCTCCCCAACCTATATTTTTATCAGTTATTGTAGTAGATCCAGATACTGAAACATCCTCACCTGAAAGAGCTGTGCAATAAAGTTTCATTAAATCCTTTATTCTGTTTAGCTCAACACTTGAAGAAATTTTATCAATTAAGTCTTGAGATTCTTTTGATTGAAGCTTAAAAAATTGAGTCGCAGGAGCTGTATTAGTATCTTGATCAATAGCTAGTCTGATTCCTTGAGATTTCCATTGATCAAGTTGATCAATATCTAAAGAATCAAGTAATCTAGGGACGTTATTAAGGAAATCTAAAGTAGCAATTGGAACATTGTTGACTACTTGTTGAGTCATTTGTAATACTTGGTCATTATCATTTTTATTNGTTAAAGATAAAGTTCTAATCAACAATTGTAGGAATTCAGATATTTTCAGTCCCGATAAACCGTGAAGCCTACGAGTCATATCAAATGTTATTTTTGTATGNGCATTAGGTAATTTCGAAACTTGATCCTTAATAATTTCATAAGTTGGCTTTATGTCTCTCCAATCATTTTCAGTTATCAAAACTGAAAGATGAATCAATTCATCAATTTCCTGAAAATTCAGGGTATAAATTTCCAAAGATGAATCTAGTATTTCATTTGCAAGATCATAAGATCTGTTTGATAGAATTTCCATAAAATCAGTAAACTTACAAAATTGATCAAAGGTCAATGTCTCAAGAATCATTGGTGTGTATTCAAACATCTTGCAAGACAAGTTAGTTGATTTCCATGTTCCTTTATGTAATTTGGTAACTCTACTGACCCAATCTTCAATATATCTTGGACGAAGTCTTACCATCGTTTGAGGGCTAGAACTTAAGAAATATTGAGCAATTTTACTTGAATCTTTTGATAATGAAATACTTGATTTGCACCACCCAAGAAATTGACCAGACGGAAGATATTGTTGTACTTTAACTGAAGCTGAAAAATATGCTAGAGAAGGTTCCCATGATCTAGATGACAATTGCGCTATTTCTAAGCCTATGTTTTCCCATTGTGTAAGAATTTCCTCAGGCAATTTACTTTCTAAAATATCTCTTGATTCAACATATTGACTTAATAGNTCCTCAGGATAAGCCTTTAGCAATCTTTTTATTTTTTCTGGAGTATATTTTGAATAGTTATCCATTTTTTATCTTACTCTCTAATATTTCTGAAATTTGAGTAATCATTCTTGCAGATGCTCCCCAAATCAATTTATCCTCATATGCAAAAGCTCTAGAGTCTATTCTTTTTTCATTTCTAGTAAATGATACATATCTTTTATTCTTTTCTTCAATCAAATCAAATAGTGGAATCTTTGCTATTTCCTCAACCTCTTCTTTATTTCTAATGAGTTTACTTTCGCTTTCAATTTCTCCAATAAAGGGTTGTATAACCCAACCAGTACCTAATGTCATAACAGGATCTAACTCTCCCCATAAAACAAAGTCATTAACATTAGCACCTATCTCTTCATTCGTTTCTCTAGTTGCGGTGTGTTTCAAATCATTATCTGAATTTTCTACTTTACCTCCAGGAAAAGCCCACTCTAAAGCATGCTTGCCTTCATCTGCTCTTTTAATCATGTAAATTGGATAATCAGGATTATCTTTCTCTATCAATATACTAACTGCCGCAACCATCAAATCACTTTCCTCTAAAGTCTTGCTGTTAGAAGTNCTTCCTTCTAAGATTTTCTTTAAGGTTATAAACTTATTTTGATTCAAATTTGTTACTCAAAAATTGAAGAAACTATTTGATCTACTGTTTCTTGAATTTGTACCTCGTCTGTTATTCCCCAAGTAAGTGCAACCTGACAAGCTCTTTTGGGAGAAATACCTTGTTTGATTAATCTTGCTGCATAAATTAGTAGTCTAGTACTAGCACCTTCTTCTAACCCATGCTCTCTTAGGTTTCTAATCTTTTGTCCAAGTACAGCTAATTGATTAGACATTCCTTCTTCTAAACCAGATTCGTGCGCAATAATCTTTGTCTCTCTGTCAACATCCGGGAAATCAAACTCAATTGCTACAAATCTTTGTCTAGTTGAGTGTTTTAAATCCTTAACAGCATTTTGATAACCAGGGTTGTATGACACAACCAAAAGAAATCCATCATCTGCTTGAATAACTTGTCCTAATTTATCAATACTTAGAGTTCTTCTGTGATCGGTAAGTGGATGGATAATAACAGTAGTATCTTTTCTTGCCTCTACAACTTCATCAAGGTAACAAATACCTCCTGATTTTACGGCTCTAGTTAGAGGTCCATCTATCCATTTTGTACCACTGGCATCAAGTAAATATCTTCCAACTAAATCACTGGCTGTGAGGTCTTCATGACAAGCAACAGTTACTAGTGGAATATCCTTAACTTTATTTTCATTGCTATTAATTTTCCATGACATATACTCAACAAAACGTGTTTTACCTGTTCCTGTAGGACCCTTAAGAAGGATTGGAACTCTTTCATTGTATGCTGCTTGAAAAACTTCTATTTCATCAGAAGTTGGCATGAAGAATGGCTCCTCCGCAACAATATACTCTTCTGCATTGACTTCTTTATAACTTTGAGTTGCCATTATTTTCTCCAATTTTATAGGTTTTTGTAACTATTAAATAAAAAGCTTAAACCAATATAAACTCTTTCTTCTTTTCATTCAATTCCTATGATAGAAAAAAAGAGTAATAATAAAGATAAATTGAAATAAAATGGAATTACAAAATATTCCGAGTATGACAAAGTTGCTAGATTCTTCAGAATTTTCTGACTTTGATATTAACCAAGAAATACTAAAAAAAATCATTAATAACACTCTTGATTCAGTTAGAAAAACTGTTTATTCAGATAAAAACAATAATCTGACGGATAAAGATATTAAGAGTCAAATAGTTTTTGAAATAAAGAAAATTTTTGATCAGGAACCAAAGATTGTTATCAATGGTACAGGAGTTATTTTACATACCAATATTGGTAGAGCCCCAATATCAAAAGAATCATCCGAACAAATACAGTCTTTATTATCTAATTATTCAGATTTAGAGCTAGATATAAAATCTAAAAATAGAAAATCAAGAATAAGCAAATCAGACAAATTACTTAGCTTAATTATTGGTTCTGAGTCATCAGCTATTTTTAATAACAATGCCATGGCTTTAGTTATTGCTCTTGCATCTTTAGGAAAAAATAAAGAAGTTTTGGTATCTAGATCAGAGTCTGTNGAAATAGGAGGAGGATTTAGAATACCAGAGATAATAAAGATGTCAGGACAAAAATTAATTGATGTAGGTACTACAAATAAAACTTATTTGAGTGATTATGAAGAAAATATTTCTGAAAAAACTGTAGCAATACTAAAAGTACACAAATCGAATTACAGGATTGAGGGATTCACAGAAGAAGTTGATATAAAAAAACTTAGTAATCTTGCAACTAAACATAATATTTCTTTAATTCATGATCTTGGATCAGGTAACTTTATGGATACAACAAAATATGGTTTACCTTTTGAACCTTCAATAATGGATAGTATTAATGATGGATCTCATATGACTTTATTTTCAGGAGATAAGTTACTTGGAGGACCTCAATGTGGAATTATTGTAGGTAANAAGGAGTCAATTGAAAAAATTAATAAAAATCCATTAGCTAGAGCTGCAAGAATAGATAAATTAAATTTATATATCTTGAATAACTCATTGACTAGTTACGTTAGTAAATCTAAGACTGAAAAAATACCTTCTTGGAGTTTGATCAAATTAGNTTCTGAAGAAATAAAAAAAAGAGCAAATTTGATTCTAGAGAAATTACCAAAAGAATTTTTTAGATTAACACANTGTAAGTCTACTATTGGAGGAGGAACTTTTCCTGAAACTTACATAGACAGTTATGGAATCAAAATGACTGAAAAAAGCCTGACAAAAAAATTAGAATCATATTTACTAAACATGAAATTACCAATCTTAGGAAAGATAGAAAATGATAACTTAGTGATAGATTTAAGGACTATTTTCAATGAGTATGATAATTACTTAATAGAAAGCCTTAATAATTTTTTCAACAAATGACACTATTCGAACATAATAGCAGAAAAGAATTACTTTCTGGCTCTCCTTTGTCCTCAAGATTACGTCCTGAATCTTTAGAAGAATTTATCGGTCAGGAACATATCTTAGGTGAGGGAAAGATTTTACGAAACTTAATTGAAAATAAATCTATCCCATCAATGATATTTTGGGGACCACCAGGTACAGGTAAAACTACACTTGCTAGAATAATATCAAATTTAACAAATCATAATTTCAAATCTCTTTCAGCAGTGTCATCGGGATTATCAGATATTCGAAAGCTGACTGAACAAATATTAAGAGAAAGAACTTCTACAACCAATAAAACTATCCTGTTTTTAGATGAAATTCATAGATTTTCAAAGAATCAACAGGACTCACTTCTTCCATTAATAGAAGATGGAATAATTATATTAATAGGAGCAACAACAGAGCATCCAGGATTTTCTATAATAAACCCACTTATCTCAAGAGTTAAGATTTTCAAGTTTGAATCTCACAAAGATGAATCAATATCCAAAATCATAAATAAAATTCAAAATTTGTCAGATGAAGAATTTAATATAAAAAATATTAAGTTAGATAAAGAAGTTCTAGATATTTTAATTTCAGGATGTGGAGGAGATATCAGGAAAGCAATTGATACTTATGAGTTAGCAGTAATGTCTATTGATACATCAAAAAATAAAATTGTTTCTAAAGATCTAATAAAAGAATTACTTGAAAATAATTCAATATACGATAAGCAAAGCGATAATCACTACAACAATATTTCTGCGTTTATAAAATCTATAAGAGGTTCTGACCCAGATGCGGCAATTTATTATCTAGCAAGAATGCTTAAAAATGGAGAAGACCCTCTATTTATAGCAAGGAGATTAATTATTAGTGCATCAGAAGATATTGGATTAGCAAATCCTAATGCTATGATTATTGCTAATTCTACTTTTGACTCTGTAAATAAGATTGGAATGCCTGAAGGTAGAATNCCATTAGCAAACGCTACAATATATTTGTCATTATCAGAAAAAAGTAATTCTTCATACAAAGCAATTAACGAAGCTTATGAAGAAGTTTCAAATAATCCTATAACNGAAGTTCCAATTCACTTAATGAATGCAGAAACAAAAATAGATGAAGAATTTGGAGTTGGCAAAGGATATGAATATGATCACAATTCTGAAGACGGATTTATAAAGCAAGATAATTTTCCAAAAAAATTGTCTAATAGAAAGTTTTATAATCCAATAGGAAGAGGAATAGAAAAGACACTTAAAGATAGATTTGAGAAACTTTGGCTAAAAGACTAGATTGAATTCATCACTTTTGACATTGATTCTATTGTTTTATCAATGTGTTTATTATCTATACCATAATGAGCAACCATCCTAAGGTCAGTATAAGAACCATTAATTAGTATTCCCATTTCTTTTAGCTTTTCAGCAACCTCGAAGCCTGTATTTTCTGGGACCTTAAATCTGACAAGATTTGTATGAATATTATCTGGATTAATTTCAACCTTACTAATTTCAGCTAATCCAACAGCTAATTTTTTTGCGTTCTCATGATCTTCATTAAGCCTTTCAACCATAGAATCTAATGCAACTATTCCACAAGCAGCTATCACACCAACTTGTCTCATAGCAGATCCAAGAAGCTTTCTTACTCTTCTNGCTTCTGTTATTTGGTCTTTCTCACCNACAATAACACTTCCAACAGGACANGAAAGTCCNTTGGAAAGACAAAATGTAAGAGAGTCAACATGTTCAGCTAAATCCTTTACTGATGTATTTAATGCTACGGAAGCATTAAAAATTCTTGCACCGTCTACATGAACTCTAAGACCAGCTTTTTTAGCAGCTAATGCCATTTTGTCTGAAGCTTTTTTATCTATTGGAATTCCACTTAATCCACCATGAGTATTTTCAAATGCAAATAATTTAGTTTTAGGTTTATGATAATCATCCGGCTTTACAGCATTAAGTATATTTTCTTCATCAATAGTTCCATCAGAGTTAGTTTTGAGAGGATACATAACAACTCCACCTAAAACGGAAACTCCACCACCTTCTGATGAAAAGATGTGGCAAATATCACCAATTAATATTTCATCTCCACGTGTTGCTTGAGAAAGAATCGAAACTAAATTTCCTTGAGTACCTGAAGATACAAATACAGCATCCTCTTTGCCAAACATTTCTGCAGCTTTTTCTTCTAGCTTATTTACAGTAGGATCATCTCCGTACACATCATCACCTACTTCAGCATTAGCCATAGCTTTACGCATTTCTGGAGATGGTTTAGTAACAGTGTCTGATCTAAGATCAATATGCAAGATTTCCTCCGTAAAAAATTTGTATAATATTTTTATATGAAAAATTATAACTCAATACAAGAGAAAATTATTAGTTCTTGGCTACTAAAAGATAAACTTTTTTGGACATTATTTCCTTCAATTTTTTTATTTGATCAAATTACAAAATATTTAGTTTATAAAAACTTAGCTTTAGGTCAATCAATCCCTGACGATTTCATTATCAAAATAACTTATGCAAGAAACACTGGAACAGCTTTTAGTTTATTCAGTTCTTATGGGAGCTTATTACTAATAATTTCTATATTTGTTGCAGTCTTCTTTACAGTTTATTTCTTGATGATTGAAAAACCTAAACTAACTATGAGATTATTTATCTCTCTTGTAGTTGCAGGTGCTCTAGGAAATATTATTGATAGAGTTAGGTTTGGATACGTTAATGACTTTATTGATGTAGGCTTTTGGCCTATTTTCAATATAGCTGACTCTTCAATATCTATAGCACTAACCATATATTTCATCGATTTAATATTTCTAAATAAAAAAAATGAAGATTAACATAATTGCTAAAAGAATTGAAAGATTAGATAAATTGATTTCATCAAATACTGATTTCTCTAGAAGTGAAGTAGTTGAAATAATTGAAAAAAATTGTTGTGTTGTAGATGGTAAGATTCAAAATAAAAAATCAACAATAATCAGTCCAGACTCAAAGATTGAAATTTTATCTGTAAATTCTTACGAAAAAAAAACTTACAAGAAAATAAATACATATTTAGTTGATGAAGATATTATTGTAGTTGAAAAACCTGCAAATATGATTACACACAGGGCAAGTAAAAATAATGATGTTAGTCTCTGCGAACATATAGTCAATTCATACCCTGAAATAAAATCAGTAGGAGATATTGATAGACCAGGAATTGTTCACAGACTAGATAAAGATACTAGTGGATTAATGATAATAGCAAGGTCTGCTAATGCTTATGAAAAATTAAAAGAAATGATAAAGGAAAGAAGCATTTCACGTAATTATGAAGCTTTAGTATATGGAAAGCCTAAGCTAAAAGAAGCAATAATTGATGCTCCAATAATTAGAGATCCTAAAAATCCTATAAAAAGAAGAGTGTCGATAGGAGGGAAGGAATCTAAAACCTCTTATAGAATAAAGAAAAACTTTGAAGAATATTCATTGTTAGATGTAAAGTTATTCTCAGGAAGAACTCATCAAATTAGAGTACACTTAGAACATGTAGGGCACCCAGTTGTTGGTGATAATTTATATGGGAATAAAAAGAGTAAACTAAAGAGATCTTTTTTGCACAGTTCAAAACTTGAATTTTTTCATCCTATGAATAATAAAAAGTTATATTTTGAGTCTCCCTTACCTTTAGAATTAAAAAAATTTATAGAAACTATTTCATGACAAATAAAGAAGTAAGAGTAAGATTTGCTCCAAGTCCAACGGGAAATCTACATATCGGTGGTGTGCGTACAGCAATATTTAATTGGCTTTTTGCAAAAGCCAACTCTGGTAAATTTATATTACGTATAGAAGACACTGATCAAAACAGATATGATGAAAATTCTGAAAAATCTATTTTATCTAGCTTAGAGTGGTTAAGTTTAGATTGGGATGAAGGACCATTTAGACAATCAGAAAGAAAGGATTTGTACGGCAATATAGCAAAAAAACTTGTTGATTCTGGATGGGCATATTATGACGATACTACTTCAGAAGAACTTGAAGAATTACGACAGCTTCAAATCAGAGAAAAGAGACCTCCAAGATATGACAACAGAGGCAGATACAAAGAGATTAGTCACGAATATTATGAAAAAAATAAAGACTCAAAACAAATCGTTGTAAGATTTAAAGTTCCTGATGGAGGGAATAAACCTTTTAATGATGAAATAAGAGGAAAAGTTGAATTCAACCTCAAAGAAATCGATGATTTTGTTATTCTTAAGTCCGATGGTATGCCTACATATCATTTAGCTCATGTTGTAGACGATCATGAAATGAAAATTACTCATGTTATTAGAGGAGAGGAATGGATCTCTTCTACACCAAGACATGTATTAATACATGATGCAATGGGTTGGGATTATCCTAAGTATGTACACGTCCCATTAATTTTAGGAAAAGATAAGTCTAAATTATCAAAAAGACATGGTGCTGAATCAGCATTAGAATATAAAGACAAAGGATATTTGCCAGAGGCAATATTTAACTTTTTAGCACTATTGGGTTGGTCACCAGGTGATAATAGTGAAATAATGACTATCGATGAAATAATAGAAAAATTTTCAGTAGATAGAATACTTGGTCATCCAGCTGTTTTTGACCCTGAGAAATTAGAATGGATGAATGCATCCTATATTAGAAATCTAGAAGATAATACACTTAGTAAAATGATTATTAAAGAAGTTGATCGTCCTAAAGAAAAAGGAGGTTTAGTTAGTGAAAAGGTTTCCATAGAAGATATAACCAACAGAATTTCTATTCTTACTCCATTGATTAGGGAAAGATTAAGAAATGTTTCAGAATCTTCATTTCTACTAGAGTATTTTTTTTATGATGATTTAGAAATAAAAAAAGAAACATTGCTTCCAAAAAAAGTTGAACCAAAATCTATTATTGATGGATTAACTAAATCTATTACCTTAATAGATGAAGAAAAAAAATTCGAACCAGAAAATCTAGAAGAAAAATTCAGAGAACTTGCAAAAAATTCTGGGTTAAAAGCAGGACAATTATTTTTTCCTATCAGAATTGCGCTTACAGGTAGAAAGGAATCTCCTCCCCTATTTGATACTATGTGTGCTATTGGTAAAGAAAAATCTATTAATAGACTTTATAGTGCTATAAGTATTATAAAAAGCTAGCAAAATTTGTGGTTTTTCATTTAGAATAGATAAATCACAAATCAAAACAAAGGAAATATGGTAGAAGTAAGAATAAAAGATGACGAAAGCTTTGAAGCCTTATTAAGAAGGTTTTCAAAAAAAGTACAGCAAGAGTCTATAGTTTCTGAAGCTAGAAGAAGACAAAATTTTGAATCACCGACATCTATAAGAAAGAAAAAGATTTCAAATAAAAAAAGAAAAAGTTATCGTACTACTTTAAAAAACCAATAAAAGAAGTAGAACTTCTCACTAATTTAATTATCATATATTTCATTACAACTTAAATTTATTAGTAAAGATTTAATCAGTTGAAAATAGGAATTGTAGTATTTCCAGGTACATGGAGTGAATCAGACACATTTTATGCCACTAAAGATATCTTAGGTATTAATACAGAATATATTTGGCATAAAGATCAGAAATTAAATAATACTGATCTAATTATCTTACCAGGAGGATTTTCCTATGGAGATTATTTAAGAACAGGTGCAATTGCAAGTTTTTCCCCAATAGTTAATAAAGTAAAAGAATTTGCAAATTCAGGTGGCCCTGTAATAGGTATCTGTAATGGATTTCAAATTTTATGTGAAACAAAACTTTTACCTGGAATACTCCTAAGAAACAAAGACTTATCATTCGTATGTGAATGGTCAAACTTAAAAGTAAACAATAATTCTATATTCACAAATAAATTTAAAAATGATGAAATAATTAAGATTCCTATTTCACATGGAGAAGGTAATTTTCAAGCAGATGAGAGAACTATAAAGGAGCTTGAGGAAGAAAATAGAGTTATATTTAGATATTGCTCTGATGAAGGTGAAACAAATATAATTTCAAACCCCAATGGTTCAATTAATAACATAGCTGGAATAATTAACAAGGAAGGTAATGTTTTAGGGATGATGCCACATCCTGAAAAAGCTTGTGAAAAATTAATAGGTGGAATTGACGGATTAGGAATTTTTGAATCAGTAATAAAAAGAGTAACTAATGGTAACTGAAGAAACATTAAAAGAATTAGCATTAACATTTTCAGAATATGAACTAATTATAAAGAAATTAGGTAGAGAACCAAACGAACTAGAGCTTGGGTTATTTGGAGCTTTATGGAGTGAACATTGCGGTTATAAACATACAAAGAAATTACTTAGAACAATAAAATCAAAATCTAAAAATACACTAACTGAAGCCGGAGCAGAAAACGCAGGTGCAATAAATATAGGGGATAATAAAGCTATTGTGATGAAAATGGAGTCACATAACCATCCCTCAGCAATTGAACCCTATGAAGGAGCAGCAACTGGTGTAGGAGGAATAGTTAGAGATATCTTTGCAATGGGAGCAAGACCGATTGCACTATTGAACTCACTAAGATTTAGTAACTTAAGTGATGATAGAAATTTACAAATTGCAAAAGGTGTAGTGCAAGGTATTTCTGGATACGGAAACTGTCTTGGTATTCCAAATATTGGAGGAGAATGCTCATTTGATGATTCCTATGATGATAACCCTTTAGTTAACGCTATGTGTATTGGTTTAGTTGATAAAGATAAAATATTAAGCGCGAAGGCTGAAAATCCAGGTGACTTACTAATAATTATTGGAGCTGAAACAGGTAGAGATGGTATTCATGGGGCATCAGGATTAGCTTCTCAAAACTTTGAAGAGACAGTTGAATTAAGATCAGCAGTACAAGTTGGAAATCCATTTTTGGAGAAGCTTCTGATTGAGGCATGTTTAGAAATTTCCGAAATGGAAGAACTAATTGGAATGCAAGACTGTGGAGCAGCAGGAATTACCAGTGCAGCAATAGAAATGGCTGAGAGATCAAACTTAGGTTTGAGTTTAGATATAAGTAAAGTTCCAGTTAGAGAGCAAGGAATGACTCCTTATGAAGTAATGCTTTCTGAGTCTCAAGAAAGAATGCTAATTGCAGTTAAAGATGGAGAATATAAAAGAATTTTTGAGATTTTAGATAAATGGGACCTAAAATGCTCAATAATTGGTAAATTCATAAAAGAAAATGTTGTAAAAATTTATGACAAAAATAAATTAGTTTCAGAAACTTCTATTGAAGCATTAACTAATCCTCCAGAGTATAGTTTAGACCAGATTTCAAAAAACTATAAACCTGAAACAAAAAAATTTATAGCAAAAACTTCATACAAATCTTTTAATGAAAAACTTATTAAACAATATTTAAAAGAACTCCTAAAATCGGATAATTTAGTATCGAAGAAAAGTATATACAAAAAATATGATCATCACGTACAAACTAATACAGTAGTAGAACCTGGAGAAGACTCTGCAGTCATAAGGATAAANGACACTGACAAAATGTTAGTTTTTAGTTGTGATGGAAACTCAAGGTTATGCGCTTTAGACCCAAANACAGGNTCAGAAATNAATATTGCNGAAGCTTGTAGAAATATTTCTGTGATGGGAGGAACACCAATTGCTCTAACTGATGGATTAAATTTTGGNGACCCAACAAAACCAAAGGGAGCATTTGAATTAGTAGAAACATTTAAGGGATTCAATAATGCTTGTGAAATATTTGATACTCCAATAATAAGTGGAAATGCAAGTTTGTTTAATGAAGGTCACAAATCATCAATAAATCCTACACCTATAATAGGTGCAATGGGAATTATGGATAAAACCATAAAACCACCAAAAAAATCTTTTATTAAAAATGGAGACAAAATAGGTTTTATTGGTAAGGAAATTTGGGGTTCAGATTCAGGACTATCAGGAAGTGAATTCCAAAGAATTTTTGAGAATGAATTAAGTGGAGATATTTCTATTGATCTAGATTTTGAAAAGGAAATTCAAGAAAAGATAAGAAAATTAATAAAAAACAATCTCGTCATTTCAGCACATGATGTATCAATAGGCGGATTTATAACTGCTATTGTTTTATGTTGTGAAAAAAATAATTTAGGTGCAGAAATAAATATGTCTGTCCCAGATTCTTGGGCTGGCGCCCTTTTTGGAGAAGATCCAACAAGAATATTATTCTCATTCAAAGAAGAAGATAAAAGTAAAATATCTGAAATTTTAGGTAATGAAAGTTGGAAAGAAATTGGAACTGTTACTGAAAAAAATATAAAATTTGAGAATATATTAATTGAATCTGAGCCTTTGATTTTGAGTTATAATAAAGGTTTTAGTAAGGATATTTAAAGAAATTTCTAATGCCAACATACGAGTTTAAGAATAAAAAAACAGGAGAGATAGAAGAATATTTACTTTCATTCAGTGAAGTTGATAACTTTAAAAAAGATAATCCACATCTAGAGAGGATTTGGACAGATACTCCTAGTGTTATATACAAAGGAAGTGGTTTTTATACTACTGACTATAAATCGACCCCTAAATCAAAAACATCAAAAAAAGATACAAGTAATAATTCTGAAAAAAAATCATCCGAAAAAAAATCTACAGATAGTAAATCTTCTTCAAAAAAAAGTAAAAAAGATAAGTAGTGAAAGCTTTAATTCAAAGAGTATCATCAGGATCTGTAATCGTTGAAAATAAAACTGTTGGTTCNATTCAAAAAGGATTAGTAGTTTTACTAGGAGTAACTCACTCAGATTCAGAAAAAGATATAGATTTTATTATAAATAAAATTGTTAATCTAAGGATTTTTGGAAATGAAGAAAATGATAATTTTGAAAAATCTGTTAAAGAAATTGATGGAGGGATACTAATAATCAGTCAGTTTACACTTTATGCTGATATGAAAAAAGGTAGAAGACCAAGTTTTGTAAATTCTGCTAAATCTGAATTTGCAGAAGAAATTTATAANAAATTTATAGAAAAAATCAAAGAAGAGAATTTGTTAATACAAACTGGTATTTTTGGAGCAAAAATGCAAGTAAATATAATTAACGAAGGACCAGTAACACTAATATTAAGCTCTGATTAAAAGTCTAAAGATATATCTAGTGCATTAGCTGAATGAGTTAATTTTCCTACAGAAATAATGTCAATTCCTTTAATTTTATTAAGCTCATCCAATCTTTCAAAATTAATATTTCCTGAAACTTCAACCAACTTTGATTTATTTATCTTTTTTATTCCTTCAACTATTTGATCGTTGCTAAAATTATCAAGCATTATTATATCTGCATCAGTTTGAATAACTTCATCAAGAAGGTCTAAATTATCAACTTCAACTTCTATCTTTATTGTATGAGGAGAATTTTTTCTTGCTCTTGTAACAATTTCCTTTATTGATAATCCTTGATCATTTGCAGCAGCAATATGATTATCTTTGATTAAAATTCCATCCCCAAGATTTCTTCTATGATTAAAGCCACCACCACATCTAACTGCATATTTATCTAAACTTCTCCATCCTGGTATAGTTTTTCGAGTATCAGTTATNGAAATATCTGTTACTTTTTCAACATATTTTTTTGTAAGAGTAGCTACTCCTGACATTCTTTGCAAAAAATTCAGAGCAATTCTTTCGCCAGATAAAATAGTATTTTCATCACCTATAATCTCGGCTAAAATACTTTGGTTATCTATAGAAGATCCATCCTTAATTTTCTGTGCGTATTCAATGTTTGGATCCAGTTTATTAAAAACNTTTTTAGCAACTATATTTCCTGATAATACACCTTTAGATTTTGAAATTATTTTTGCATTAATTTTTTTTGACCCTAAAGAAAGAGATTGGGTGGTAATATCACCCATTGAAAGATCTTCTTTAATAGCAAGATCTAAGATATTATCTANGTCTGGTAATTCAATATTAATTAGAGCAACCTTCTACTTTGGTAAATCTAGCATTCTTTGAAGGCTTATTTTTGAAAACTTCTGATCTTCTTTACTAACTGTAATTTGATTTATCATAATTCCAGCCACAAGACCTTCAAGAACCCATAGAAGGTATGCAGGATGAACACGATACATTGTTGCACATGGACAAACCATTTCATCTAAACAGAAAATGTTTTTATCTGTAAAGGTATGAGCAAGCCTTTTGACTAAGTTTATTTCTGTCCCTATTGCCCAAGAGGATCCTTTTTCAGCAGTTTCAATTACATTTTTTATATATTCTGTAGATCCAACATAATCAGCTTGTGAAACAACTTCATTTGTACATTCTGGATGAACCAAAATATTTACGTCAGGATATTTATTTTTAGCTTCCTCAATTTGATCAGTAGTAAATCTAGTATGAACTGAACAATGCCCTTTCCATAAAATTATTTTTGCATTAATGATCTCATCTATCTCAAGTCCACCATTCTTTTTATATGGATCCCAGATAACCATCTCTGATTCATCTATACCATAATCTTTTGCAGTATTTCTTCCCAGATGTTGATCTGGAATAAATAAAATTCTTTCTCCTTGTTCAAAAGCCCAATCAAATGCCTGTTTAGCATTTGATGAAGTGCAAACTATTCCATTATTTTTTCCGCATAATGACTTAATAGATGCAGTACTATTCATGTAGGTTACAGGAATTACCGGTTGTTTAGTTCTGCTTGTTTTAAAAATTTCACTTAATTCATTCCAGCATCTCTTTACTTCATCAGTACTAGCCATGTCTGCCATAGAGCAGCCAGCTGCCATATTNGGAAGAATTACTTTTTGTTTACTTGAAGATAGGATCTCTGCTGTTTCAGCCATAAAATGAACGCCACAAAATATTATAACTTCTGAGTCAGTTTTTTCAGCTGCAAGTTTTGATAGTAAAAATGAATCACCCTGAAGATCTGAGAACTCAATCACATCTTCTCTTTGATAGTGATGTCCAAGTATAGTAACTTTATCTCCCAATGATTTTTTTAAATCTNTAATTGATGATCTNATTTCCTCTGGTTTGAGTTTGAGATATCTAGTTGGGATTTTTTGCCATCTAACACCTGCTTTGAATTCTTGCTCAAGAGTTTTTGTTCTAAAATTTGAACCATCTTGACAGAACGCAGACTGTTCTAGTTCAGTAACTGGTATGTTTATTCTATTTTTGTGCTTGATTACCATTATGTGTTTTTCTTCTATATGATTTTCATTTAGAAGAAATTAATAAACTATTTTATAAACATTTATGTAAAAATCAAATATCTGTTTTAATTTTATCTAATTTTTTAAATTTTTTCTGCATTAAGTGAGTACGGTGAATAATCAGTAATTAGAGTTTTTATTATTTCTCCAATAAATTTCTCATCTAAATCATCTAAATAAACAAGCTTATCACCTTCTGTTCTGCCAAAATACATATCTCTATTTTTACCTTCTACTAAAACATCAAATTTTTTATTTAAATATTTTGAATTAAGCTTTTTTTGAATTTTATCTTGCAACTGATTGACCGTATTTAATCTGATTCTTTTTTCTTCCATAGGAATATCATCATCTATCTGACGAAAAGCAAAAGTTCCCTTTCTTTCTGAGTAAGCAGCAACATGAACTTTATCAAATTTCACTCTATTTAAAATATCTAAAGAATCTTCAAAATCTCTTTCTGTTTCTCCAGGAAATCCAACAATTAAGTCAGTAGTGATAGTTGCTTCTGGGACAATAGTTTTTATTTGATCAATTTTTCTTAAGAATTGATCTCTTGTATAACCTCGTCTCATGTTAGCTAAGATTCTATTTGAACCAGCTTGAAAAGGAAGATTGATTGATCTACAAACTTTTGGCAAATCCTTGATAGTTCTAATTAACCTAAGAGACATATCGTTAGGATGAGAGGTAAGAAATCTAATTCTTTTCAAATCATCTATATCATTGATCAGGTACATTAAGTCTGAAAGATCTTTTTTTGGATTTAAGTCATGGCCATAAGAATCAACATTTTGTCCTAATAATGTAACTTCTTTTGTACCATTATCAACAAGTGTTTTAATTTCTTCAAATAATTGATTTGTTGGTTTACTAGTTTCTCTTCCTCTTCTATATGGAATTACACAAAAAGTACAAAACTTATCACAACCTTGAACTATTGGTACAAACTCTGCAAATTTAGATTTTTCAGGTATAAGATTCTCAACACAACCATCTGATGATAAATTCAGATAATCTGCAATATTCTCAATAATTTTTGGAGTGTCCTGAGGCTTTGCCCAAAGATCAACATGAGGAAATCTTTGTGCAAGAGATTTGGTTGTTGATTCAACCATACATCCTGTTACACAAATATAAGTTGATTTTTTTCTTTTTTGCTTAGCTAACTTCCCTAATAATCCAGTCGCTGTATCTTCAGCAGACTGTCTAACTACACAAGTATTTAGAACTATAATATCTGCTTCTTCAATGTTTTTTTCTTCATCCAACCCTAGTCTTTTTAATCCAACATCAACTCTTTGAGAATCAGCAATATTCATTTGGCAACCAACAGTCCAAACATGAAATTTATCAATTGTTTTTGATTTTGTAATCATAATTTATTATGGCGGGGAGAGCGGGATTCGAACCCGCGTGGGGCAAAACCCCTCCCACTTAGCAGGCGGGTGCACTAGGCCTCTATGCGATCTCCCCTAGTTAAACTATTTTAAAAATTAATTAAAAAAATTTATAATATTTAGTGTATCAAAAATATAATGTTTCAAAATGATAAAAATAACCATCAAATTATTTGCAAAATTAAAAGAAGATATAGGTGAAAGTAAAATTGAATTAATGCTCGAATCACCGGTCAAAATCTCCACAGTTTTAGATACTATATCTAATGATTTTGGAGTTGATCTTTCAAACAGAAAAAATTATATGTATGCTAANAATTTGGAATACTGTGANCAATCAGAGATNCTANAAGACAAAGATGAACTNGCAATTATTCCACCAGTGAGTGGAGGNTTATCATAAATAAATCAGGAGAAAATTTNTATATTGAATTGACTGAAGAAAAACTTGANGAANNTAGTTTAGTNGATACNAATTTTGGCAGATCAGATGGTTCTGAAGTTATATTCCTTGGAATTACAAGAGATAATAATTTTGATAGAAATGTTTCTAAATTATTCTATGAATCTTATCAAGATATGGCCTTATTAGAAATTGAAAAAATTATTTTTCAAATATTTTCAAAATGGAATATTAGTTTTCTAAAAGTCATACATCGAATAGGATTTGTTTATCCTTCAGAACTAAGTATGGTTTTATCTGTGAAGTCAAAACATAGAAAAGAGTCTTTTGAAGCATCCCAATTTTTTGTTGATGAGCTAAAAAAAACAGTCCCTATTTGGAAAAAGGAATTTTTTGATGATGGAACTGTGTGGATAAATGATAAAATAGTAGAGTAAAATTCAAATATCGAANTAATTCTTTTGAAAAAGCAAGGAAAAAAAATTTAATGGTAAGAATAAGATTAAAAAGAATAGGAAGCAAAGGGAAACCATTCTACAGAATAGTTGTGGCCGACCAAAGAGCGCCAAGAGATGGTAAATATATAGACCTAATTGGAACATATGATCCACATCAAGACCCGCCTGAAATAACTATTGATGAAGAAAAAATTACTAAATGGATTTCAAATGGAGCTCAACCATCTGATTCAGTTAGTAGTTTAATGAAAACTAAAGGTATAGAAGTAAAATAAAGGTATAAAATGGCTGATAATCAAGAACCAAAAACTCCTGAAGAATTAGTTAAGTATATTGCAAGTAATCTTGTAGAAAATACTGATGAAATAAATATAGAAACAGTAGAAGAAGAAAATAAAATAATCTTGANGTTAACTGTNGATGAAAATGACAAAGGTAAAATTATAGGTAAAAACGGNAANATAGCAAAATCTATAAGAAACGTATTGAAATTAGCATCTACCAAGGATAAAAATAGATATATTTTAGAGATTATATAAATGTCTGGACATTCAAAATGGAGCACAATAAAACATAANAAAGGCATATTAGATGCTAAAAAAGGTGTTTTATTCACAAAATTATCTAGAGAAATNACNGTAGCNGCAAAATCTGGAGACTCTGATCCTGAACTTAANTTTAGATTAAGGNTAGCAATTGATAATGCAAAATCTCAAAATATGCCAAAAGANAATATTGAGAGAGCAATAGCCAAAGGATCTGGAACTGGTGCAGGTGGNGATTCATTNGAGGAAATCACNTATGAAGGTATCGGACCNGGTGGAGTNGGTATAATNATNCAAACTCTAACNGATAATAAAAACAGATCTGCTGCAACTGTTAGATCNACNATTACNAGAGCTGGTGGAACATTTGCTTCAACNGGTTCCGTTTCTTGGAATTTTGAACAAAAGGGTCAAATTGTNATAAATGTAAATGATGAAGATCCTGAAATGGTAGCCTTAGAAAGCATTGATGATGGAGCTGAGGACTTTGATGTATATGAAAATACAGTTGAAATCACATGTCAATATTCNGATCTATCNAACATTCAAAAAAAGATAGGNGAAAANGAAAATGTTAGTCTNGAAAAGGCNGAAATAGCACTNGTCCCAAATTCTACAGTTACNCTTGATAAAGAACAATCTAATAAAACTTTNAGACTATTAGATGACNTAGAAGATTTGGATGACGTTCAAAAGGTTTTCACTAATGCAGANTTTAANGAAGATGCATTAAGTTCATACGCTGAATAATAAAAATGATAAAAGTCAAAAATTTAATTAAGACTTACGGAAATTTTACTGCTCTCGACAAAGTCAACTTTGAAGTAGAAAAATCTACTATACATGGGCTTTTAGGAGAGAATGGTGCAGGTAAAACTACTACAATGAGATGTTTGCTTGGTTTGACGTACGCTGACTCGGGTGAAATGTATATAAATGATGATCTAGTAGCCAGAAAGAACAATTATATTAGAAAGAAAGTTTCTTATCTAGCAGGAGATTTTAGACCATATGAAAATTTTACAGCCCAAAATTATTTCAAATATATACTTAGTATTGAGAACAATACTTCAAAAAAATACTTAGAGCTTGCTGAAAGATTCAAGTTAAATTTAAGAAAAAAAATCAAAGAACTTTCCAAAGGAAACAAACAAAAAGTTGGAATTATTCAGGCTTTTATGAAAGATCCTCAAATACTTATTCTTGATGAACCTACAAGTGGCTTGGATCCAAATTATCAAAAAGTCTTTCGAGATCTAATTTTCGAAGAAAAATCAGAAGGTAAAACAATTTTATTATCATCNCATGATTTATTAGAAATTTCTAATTGTTGTGATTTTGTAACGATAATAAGAGATGGAAAAGTGATTGCNTCTCAAAGTAAATCAGAAATTGAAAAAAAGTCTCTAAGAATCATTAAAGTAAAATTTAATNTTCCTCCTAGTATCNAAAAATTAGATGGTTTAGATTTCATTAAGAGCTTTGANTCTAATGATGATCAGATTTCNTTTATGATTTCNAATGATGTAAATTCTTTTATTAANTTTATTTCNGATTACGAAATAATTGATATGGAAAGTGAAAACTCAAATCTCAGCGACACATTAATGGAATATTTTTAAGATGAAAATATTAATCAATGCCTTAATTCAAAACAGAAAAAAAACACTCACATTTAGTGCTGCTTCTATTTTTTATACACTTTTCTTACTTTACGTTTGGACCTTATTTTCAGAAACATTTGGAGATATATTGAATCTATTTCCAAAGCAACTTCAAGTAATAGCAGGTTTTGGAGACGATCTTTCAACGGCTGGATTCTTGAATGGAGAATTTATGCATTTAATTGGACCAATCATAGTTGGAGCTTTTGGGATAACAATTGGTTCAACATTGATAGCTTCTGAAGAAGAAAATAAAACAATTGATCAGTTTCTTGCTTTATCAATTTCNAGAAATAGGTATTACATTGAAAAATACTTTTCACTAGTTATTTCACTGATTATTTTGACNACTATTATAGGATTAACTCTTCAAATAGGAGTTTTTATATACGATATAAATCTAAGCCTTACTAATATTTTTTATGCCATNTTTGGACTTTTTATNTTTGGATTGTCATGTGGGTCTATATCATTTTTGGGAGGATCGATTTTTGCTAAAAATTCTACAGCAGCTATGATAGGTGCTGGGATTGCTATTCTTGGATATGTTTTAGATTCTGTTTATAAAACTGTCAATTCTTTGGAGTTTGTTAAGCATATTTCATTACATTATTACTACAACAACAACGGACTAATAGTTAACGGACTAGATATTACAGATTTATCTGTTTTAATAGGAATAATTGTTTTCTCATTTAGTTTTGGGATAATAGTTTTCAATAAAAGAGACATAAAGTCCTAATAGGAATCTTTTGTGTAAATAATAGTAATATTATTAACATGAATTTAGAACTGATAGTCATTTTAGCCTTAGGAATAACATTGATATCTACTTTGTTTATTTCATTTGTTTTTTTTAGAACAAACAAAAAGTTATTAAATGAGAAAAATATACTTGAAAGTCTAATAATTAAAAACTCTGCATCAAATAGGTTGGTAGATTCCCTCGAATCGTTTCTTGAAAAAAAAGATAATGCTGAAAAAAAATTATGTGACTCAGTGAGACTAGTCTCATCAGCAAACACTGTAATTTATCTTGAGATGAATAAAATAGATGGATCTTTCAAACCAGTTTTCTATTCATCATCAAATGAATTAAACATTGATGAGTTTTCTACTGAGTATGTAGATGATAAAACTTTATCTATAGTCGCAGGGTCAGAAGGAACATATAAAATATCAACAAAAAGTGAGGATGATTTTTTCCCTAAATGGTTTGATTCAATTGAATTTGAAAATGTAATAACTTTACCCATCATTAAGGGTTTTGAAACATCAGGGTGCTTATATGTTTTCTTAGGAAATAAGCTTGAAAATAATATTGATGAATTACTTAGAAATATATGGATAATAACTAATTTATTCCAAAAAACAGAATTTAAAGAGAATAAAGTGTTATTTGAAACAAATAATGAAGAAGTGGAGTCAATAGAAGATAATGATAATCAAACTATCCTCAACACTATTTCGCTGGATGAAAACTTAGAATTACTAAAATTCAAGGATAAAGAAATTTCTCTTTCAAATTCTGAATATCTAATAATGAAAAGATTATTTGATAAAAATGGGGAAGTTTTATCATACACAGAAATAGAAAATATTCTTTGGCCTAACAAAGATGGAATTAATAAATCAGCTATGAGGCTCCATATTCATAGACTCAGAGATAAGTCAAAAAATATTTCTGAAAATTTAGATGTAATAAAAACTGTAAGAGGAAAAGGAATTTTCTTAGATAAAAGCTTAATGTAAATCTTTGATCATTTTTGATAATCTATCTATAGCTAGAGACAAATTATCCTCAGAGTTTGCAAAAGATATTCTAATATAATTATCACCATATTTACCAAAAGCTGTTCCTGAAAGTAAAGCTACTCCATATTCATCTAATGCTTTATCAGCAAATTCAGAGCTTGTTAGACCTGTTCCAGAAATATTAGGGAAAGCATAAAAAGCTCCTAGTGGTAATCTACAATCAATTCCTTCAATTGAATTTAGACCTTCATGAACTATTTTTCTCCTAATTCTAAATTTTTCCATCATATTTTTGGTGAAATCTTTAGGTCCAGTTAATGCAGCTATCGCTGCCATTTGGCTAAATACAGAAGTACAAGATACTGAGTTTGTCATTAATTTAGTTACATCATCAACCATAAATTCAGGGAATATACCGTAACCTAATCTCCAACCTGTCATCGCATAACTTTTGGAAAATCCATCCAAAATTATTGTTCTTTCCTTCATTCCATCAAAATTAGATATAGAATAATGTTCTCCTTCATAATACATATCTTTATAAATCTCATCAGAAAGAACAACTATATNATTCTTAACAGCCAACTCTGNAATCCTTTTAAGATCNTCTTTAGTCATAACTGATCCACATGGATTATTAGGATAATTTAATATNAATAATTTTGTTTTATTTGTAATTAGTTTTTCCAAATCATCAATAATTGCATTAAAATCTTTTGACTCTTCAAGCTTCATNGGTACAGGTTTTGCNCCTGAGTAATTAATCATAGATTCNTAAATAGGAAATCCNGGGTTNGGATAAATAACTTCGTCNCCCTCTTGTGCAAGAGCTAGAATTGAAAAAAACATTACAGGTTTNCCCCCTGGAGTAACAATTACTCTTTCTGGAGAAATAGAATAACCGTTAAACTCACCTTGATGAACAGCTATTGCTTCTCTTAATTCAGGTTGTCCTGCTGATGGNCCATAATGAGTGAAACCATCATCTAAAGCTTTTTTTGCAGCATTAATTACATGTTCAGGACTATCAAAATCTGGCTCGCCNATTTCTANGTGNACNATATGNTTNCCTTGNCGTTCTANTTCTTTNGCTTTTGCTAGGGTTTCGAAGGCAGTTTCAGTTCCTAATCTANTTTGTCTTTCAGCTAAATTCATATGAAAAAATATTTCTNACTATTTATATAATATGTAACTATATTTAAAATTTAAATTAAGTAAATATTTATNNACAAAAAAATGGTNNAAAACAAAACTAATTATANTAAATTGGCTGATTATTATGATTTGATATACAGCATTACNCCTCCTAATGATGGNNNNTTTTATAAAAAATATATANATAAGAATACTGAAGTCCTNGAAATGGGAATTGGNACNGGGAGAGTTTTCTTANATTTTTTTGATTTAGGTGTTAAATGGACAGGTATAGATTATTCAGAAGAAATGATAGAAAAATGTAAAGAAAAAATAGAACCATTGCAACCATTAAAAGAAAAAATAAATCTAGTNGTNGAAGATATGACTCAGATTGATATTAGAAAAGAAAAACAATCAATACATAATAAGNTATTTGATTTAGTAATATANCCNTCACATTCANTAATGAGNGTAGGNAATGAAAACAACCAAAAAAAGGCTCTTTGTTCAGGNTTAAANCATCTTTCAAAANACGGNTTNATAATATTTGATTTACANAATCCTAATAATTATTTTNTTGATAAAAATTATAAAATANTAGGAACTAAAACTATTAACAAAATTAAATATAAATTATTCAGTAAAAGCNNTATAGATTATCANTCAAAACTTCANAGNAATTATATGATTTTGGAATATGAAAATAATAAAATAAAATTTGAATCACATGAATACTTCCTTTATCTAGAAGATGTGATAAATCTTAGTGATGAACTAAACTTTGAAATAGTTGATATATACGGAAATTATGAAATGGATCCATTTATTGAAGACTCAGATGAACTAATCATCATTGGAAAGAAAAAAGATGTCGGATAATAACAAGTTTAATATTCAATCTCCATTTTCACATAGAGGAGATCAACCAAATGCAATTGAAAAACTAGTNAGAGGTGTAAATGACGGTTTAAGATTTCAGACACTTTTAGGAGTAACTGGTTCTGGAAAAACATTTACTATGGCTGGAATAATTGAAGAATTACAAAAGCCTACACTAGTCATTGCTCATAATAAAACTCTTGCTGCTCAACTAGCTAGTGAATTACAAGAATTTTTCCCAAACAATTCTGTCCAATATTTTGTTTCTTATTATGATTACTATCAACCTGAAGCTTATGTTCCTNGAACTGATACATATATTGAAAAAGAGTCAGATATCAATGATGAAATTGATAGACTAAGACACGCATCTACTAGATCAATACTAACTAGAAAAGATACCATAATAGTAGCATCTGTTTCATGTATTTATGGATTGGGATCTCCAGAAGAATATAAATCTATATCTCAAACTATTAAAGTTGGAGATCGAATCAACTCATCAAATTTATCNAGAAAACTTATTTCAATGTATTTTAATAGAGATGATTTTCAAAGTAATAGAGGAACNTTTTCAATCAAGGGAGATACTATGGAAATAATACCCTCTTACGAAGAGTTTTCAATAAAGATTGAATTCTTTGGAGACTTAGTTGATCGCATAACAGAAGTAGATATACTAACAAAAAATAAAATAAGATCTCTAGAAGAAATTGTAATTTACCCAAGCAAACATTTTGTNACTCCAGAAGATAGTCTTTCAGAAGCACTTTTAGATATTGAAACTGAACTAGATGAAAGATTATTATTTTTTGAAAAAAACAGCAAATTACTAGAAGCTCAAAGAATTAAGGAAAGAACAAATTATGATATGGAACTTCTTAGAGAGACAGGATCTTGCCCTGGTGTTGAAAATTATTCAATGCATCTAGGAAGAAGAAAACCTGGTAGCCCTCCTTGGACATTATTAGACTATTTCAATGACGATTACATGATTTTTATTGATGAATCACACATAACAATACCTCAAATAAATGGCATGTATAAAGGTGATCAATCAAGAAAGGAAACATTAGTTGAGCATGGATTTCGACTCCCTTCAGCTAAAGATAACAGACCTCTTTCATTTGAAGAATTTGAAGATAGAATGCCACAAACTATTTTTGTTTCAGCAACACCAGGAAACTATGAAGAAAAGAAACAAGAAGATTTTGTAGAACAGATAATAAGACCAACNGGGCTATTAGATCCAGAGATTATTATCGAACCAACAAAAAATCAAATTGATAACCTATTAGATAGAATTCAGAGTAATATTGAAAAAAACCAGAGAACGTTGGTTACAACTTTAACAAAAAAAATGTCCGAAGAATTATCTGAATATCTAAGAGAACTTGGAATAAAGGTTCATTATTTACATTCTGAGATTGACACAATAGAAAGAATAGAAATCTTAAGAGACTTGAGGCTAGGAACATATGATGTTGTAGTGGGAATAAATCTTCTAAGAGAAGGTTTAGATTTGCCAGAAGTTTCTATGGTAGCAATTTTAGATGCAGATAAGGAGGGATATTTGAGATCTGCAACATCTCTAATACAAACCATAGGGAGAGCAGCAAGACATGAAGAAGGAAAAGTAATAATGTATGCTGACAATATTACAAAATCAATGAAATTTGCAATAGATGAAACTAATAGAAGAAGAAAATTACAAGAAAAATATAATTTAGAAAATAATATTACTCCAAAAAGTATAGTCAAAGAAGTCAGAGACCTCACAGAAAAATTAAAAGAGAACAATTTAGAACAAAGTGAAGATGAGTTTAAAATTCAAAACATTTCTGATAAAAATATTAATAAACTTATTAAGGATTTAGAAAAAGAAATGAAAAATTCAGCAAAAATTCTAGAGTTTGAAAAAGCAGCCTTATTAAGAGATCAAATAACAGAACTTAGAAAAAATCTAATTAATGAAAAAAGATAGAGGAGAAAAATATGTATGCACACCTAAGAATTTATACAGTTAATAAGGGAATGATGGAAGACTGGGTCAAACTTTTCAATGAAAAGTTAATCCCTTTACTTGATCAATCTGGAATAAATGTAGAATCAACTTGGATTAATGAAGAAAAATCTCAATTTATATGGATTAGGTCTTATGGAAATTCTTTGGATGATATNGAAAAGAAAGAAGCAATTTTCTACGGTACTGATTGGTGGGTAGAAAATGTTGATATGGTCAGAGGGCACCTAGCTCATAGAGAAATTATAACTATTACTAATACAAATTGAAGGAAAAAACAGATTTAATATTATCTAGAAAAAAGAAAAAAAATTGGTATTATTAAATATAAATATTAAAGAAAAGTTTATTAAATGTCAGAAGAATTAAACAAAGAATCAGTCATGGAAGCTTTGAAAGAAGTTTATGACCCAGAAATTCCTGTTAACGTTGTTGATTTAGGATTAATTTACAATGTAGAAGTTGAGGACAATGAAGTTCATGTTGAAATGACATTGACTGCTCAAGGATGTGGAATGGGACCCTACATTGCTCAACAAGCTGAATGGAGAATAGCCGAAATTGAAGATGTGGAAGATGTTGTTGTTGATCTAGTTTTTGAACCCCCTTGGAATCCTGATCTTATTACCGAAGATGGAAAAAGACTTTTAGGTATTGATTAATGGCAGAACCAAGAAAATTAACACCTGCTGAAGAAGCTAGGCTAGCTCAGGTAAGGGAACAATTCAAACAAAAACAAGCAATTAGTAATTCACTAAACTCAATTAAGTATCGAATTGGAGTTTATTCAGGTAAGGGTGGAGTAGGTAAAACTACCGTTACGACTAATCTGGCATTGATGTTAGCTAAAAGTGGCAAAAAAGTTGCTATTTTAGATTGTGACATAGATTGTCCAAATGTAACTAGAGTCCTAAAGATATCTAATAGACCCGAAGCTGACAATGAAGGTAAAATGATACCTCCTGAAAAACATGGTGTATCAGTAATGTCAATGGGATTTTTTCAGGAAAATGAAGATGAGGCAATTGTATGGAGAGGCCCAATGATCCATAATGCTATTAATCAATTTATTTCTAAAACAAACTGGGGTGACATAGATTATCTAATTTGTGATCTACCTCCTGGTACTTCAGATGCTCCTTTAACAGTAATGCAAACACTAAATCTAGATGGCTTTATTATTGTTTCAACCCCACAAGAGCTTGCAGCTCTTGATGCAAAAAGATCTATAAATATGATCAAAAAATTAAACCTTAAAGTATTTGGTGTTGTAGAAAATATGTCTGGTGGAATTTTTGGAAAAGGAGGTGCATCAATGATGGCTGACGAACTAAATTTACCTGTACTTTCTGAAATATCATTACTTCCTGAATATTCAGATAATAACGATCCAGCAGTACTTAATAACTCTCAGTGTGAGCAAGAGTTCTCTAAATTAATGAGTAACCTTGAAGAAATAACTTCAAATTTATAAAATTTACTGAATAGATTCGAAAAAGTCCTTAATATCTAGATTGATTTCAGACGGTGAAAGTCTTTCTTTTCCTAATTTTGATTCTGAGACATTTTTATATATTTGTTTAGAACCCTTATGAAAATGTCCTGTAATATTATTCTCAATAAAAGTATTTGAAATCTCCTCCATCTCTCCAATCCATCTGTGAGCTTTACTTGGTATAGACTTCAAGTTTTGAAGATCATTNAATACTCTTGGTTGAGAAAATTCTAATTCTTTCATTAGAGAGTCAAAATTATCTGTCCTTATAGATAAAGTGACCGCTGCAATTAGTAAAGAACTATATCCTTTGGTAATCGAAGCGTATGCCATCTTCATTGCAGAAGCTGAGCCTATTTTACCCCCCATATCTATCACCTTCATACCTAATCCATCTAAATTAGTCATGTAGGTAGAATTTTCACCTGATACATATATTCTAGGAAGATTTTGTTCTTTTGGAGGAGTCCCAATTATTCCACCATCAATAAATTTNACTTTTCCGTTCGAAAGAATGTCATTCATTCTCAACACAGTTTCNGGGGATATAGCATTTAAATCAGCAAAATAAATTTCTTTGTTTAATTCTTTAGAAATTATTGAAACTTCTTTTGAAAGATTTTCTGCAGCATCAGGAACTAGAATTGAAATAATCAAATCGGAATCTTCTATCGAATCTTTCAGTGTTCCTGAATCTTCTATCCCATATTTCCTAGCTCTTTCAATTGTATTTTTTGAGCGTCCACTTAAGGGAGAAATCACTCTAATACCAGATTTTATTATTCTTTCAGCAATTGGAGATCCCATTTCTCCTGGACTCATTAGAGTAATAGAATTCAAATCATTAGTCCTTCTAATTTTTCTTTTATAACTTTTCCTACGATCTTTGACTGGTCTAAAGTCATACCAAAAACGTGAATTTCAATTGTATCTTTACCATCTGGAACTCTTGTCCATATAGATGGTTCAGAATTTTTCAATACATCCACAAAATCTAAATTATTTGATTTTATTTTTTTTGNATCAATATCAATATTTAATCCAAACGGTTGATGACCAATTATATTATCAATGATCTTGACTTCCAATCCGTCAATATCTTTTATGTCATTTACTATATTTAGAGTTTTTGATTCTTCATAAGATAATCTTTCTTCATGGTTTAAGCTCATCCATCTTTTTACAGCAGCATATACTCCTATAATTTCTTGGCGATCAATTTTATGGGGCCTACCAATACCTCTGATTCTTCTACTTTCATAACCAACAAAAGAGTGTCTAGCAATTGTGTCTATAACATCTTTTGTTCCTAATGCTATTCCTGTTGAATGAGGAGCTCCCATGTATTTAGCTGCTATACATTGAAAATCAGCACCCATTTTCACATATTTACCAAAATTTTCTAAAGGATAAATTTGACCTGCAGCATCAACAGAAACAGGTTTGTTTTTTGAATGTGTTATTTCAATTACTTCTTCTAAAGATAAAATCTTTTCATCTACTTCATTTTGTTCATAAACTGGATAATGAACACAAGCTGTATCAGAATCAATAGCATTTATTAGTTCTTCTTTTGTCGTACCTTCTTCTGATCCAACCTCAACTAAAACNCCTCCTGAAAATTCCATACATCTGTCATACCAATATCTCTGCCTTTTTTGAATTAGAATTTTGTTTGGCATCCCTTTAGTATTTGGCAATTGTTGAATTTTATCATCATCCTTTCCAGCTATAAAAGCTGCTGCTGCAAGAGTCAGAGCAGATCCTGCACCAGATGTAATATATGCTGCTGGAACATCTAAAATATCTGCAATATGATCTCCTATTTTTTGTTCTAGTTCAGTCATTGGGATGTATACATCATTTGACATATCCATAGCTTCCCTTACTTCATCNGCAACAATTGAACCTCCCAAAGCAGTAACACTACCTGTAGCATTAATTATTGGCTTCAAACCTAAATCTTTATAAACAGATCCCCATTCAGCATTCATCGAATTTCCTTTCAAATCTAATCATCCTCTAAAGTAGATATATCACCTTCTGGCTCTCCCAGTTCTCTTGCTTTTAATAAACGTCTCATTATCTTACCTGATCTTGTTTTTGGCATAGTTTCTAGAAAATCAATTTCTCTAGGAGCTACTCCAGCAGAAAGTTTTTCTCTAGCAAATCTTATCAACTCTTTTCTTAAGTCATCAGATTGTTCAAATCCAGGATTTAAAGTAACAAAAGCTTTTACTATTTCCATTGCAATTGGATCTGGTTTACCTATAACTCCTGCTTCAGCGACAGCTGGATGCTCTATAAGAGCACTTTCTACTTCAAAAGGTCCTACCAAGTGACCAGCCGTATTTATTACATCATCAGCTCTACCCTGAAACCAAAAATATCCATCCTTATCTCTAGAAGCTTGATCTCCAGTTATGTACCAACCTTTCTTAAATCTTGAGTTGTACATGTCATCTTGTTTCCAGTAAGCAAACATTTGTGAAGGCCATCCAGGCCTAACTGCTAAAATTCCACTTGCATCAGCTGGCAACTCATTATATTGATCATCAAGAATTCCCATTGTGATACCTGGAAATGGTTGACCCATAGAACCAGGTTTTATGTTTTCTGATGGATAATTAGCACACATAATCGCTCCAGTTTCAGTTTGCCACCAATTATCATGAATAGGTAATTTATAGTTTCTTTCACCCCAAACAACAGCCTCAGGATTTAATGGTTCTCCAACTGATCCAATAAATCTTAAACTAGTCAAATCAAATCTTTCTACCACATCTTCACCCGCTCTCATTAATAATCTAATTGCAGTAGGAGCTGTATACCAAATATCAACTTTATATTTTTGAATTATTTCATACCATTTTGCTGCACCAAATCCACCTTCATAAATAATTTGTGTAACTCCATTTGTCCATGGTGCTATCATTCCATAAGANGTTCCAGTAACCCACCCCGGATCNGCTGTGCAAAAATAAATATCACCATGACTCAACTCTAGAGCCCAATGGCCTGTAAGCATTTGTTGAACAACTGCTTGATGTCTGTGTAAAACTCCTTTAGGTTTACCTGTAGACCCAGATGTGTAATGCATAATAGAAAAATCGTATTGAGAAGTATTTATCATCTTAAATGATTCAGCATCAACTTTTGACATCAGTTCAAAATAATCTAAATCATCATCAACTAATGGAGAATCAAATCTATTGTCTTTATTTACTACTATTACATTTTTTAATGTTTTTATATCTTTCAATATAGGAGAGATTTTTTTTCTGAGATCTGGAGAAGTGACTAAATATGCTGCTCCTGCATCAAGCATTCTATCTTTTACTGGATCAGGTCCAAATGCAGAAAAAAGAGGTGCAATAACCCCCCCCGCTTTCAATATACCCATAGCTGCAAAATATAATTCAGGCAACCTATCCATAAAGATGAAGACTCTATCACCTTTTTGCATACCTAGATCAAGCATTACTTGTCCAAATTTATCTGATTCACGTTTAAAATCTGAATAGGAGTAATTTTCTTCTTCACCATTTTTACCTAACCAAATCATCGCAAGATTATCACCATGACCGTGTTTTACATGCTTATCAACACATTCATAAGCATTGTTTAAACCACCATCAGGCAACCATTCTAGTTTTGAGTATGCATCTCTGTTCCAGTCAAAATCTGAATATTGTTTTTTATAATCAATAAGGTTTGGTTTATCAGCATCTGAAAAATTAGTATCTTTGATAATTTCATCAAATTGCATATTTTACTCCATGTTTTTTGTTATGATTATAGATACTAGCATAAAAAAAATATGATTCTATAAATTAGAATTGTCAAATTTAGAATTATTTTTCACAGGAGCACGAACTAAAAATGAATATCTTATTTTTGAAAGATTTATTGCCTACAGCAAGGGCTGGAGATGTAAAGAATGTAAAGCCAGGATTCGCTAGAAATTACCTTATTCCACAAGGACTAGCAGTATTAGCTACAGAAGAAGCTCTACAAAGAACAACAAAACTAAGAGCGGAAGCTGAAGAAAGAAGAATACAAGAAACAAAAGACTGGCAAGTTGTTGCAGAAAGTCTAGAAGGAATGGAGCTTGACCTTGAAGTTAGAACAGGTCCAACTGGAAGGCTGTATGGATCAATCACTCCTGCAATAATTGCAGAGGCATTGGAAGAAAAAATAAGTAAACCAATGAATCGAAGATTTTTTAATATTACAGAGCCAATTAGAGTTCTAGGAAAATTTAAAGTATTCACAAAATTTGTAGAAGAAGTATCACTCAACTTGACCCTTAATGTTATTCCTGATGAAGAGTCAGCAAAAGTAATTGAAGAACACAAAATAGAACAGGAAAAATTAAAGAAACTCGAAGAAAAAGAATCTCAATCAGAAGAAAATTCTGAAGAAAATTCTAATAACGAAGAAAACACTCCTAAAAGCTCTTCTGAAAATGAAGAAAATGAAGATAATAATTCCAATAATTAGAAAAATTTTGGAATCTTAATGGTGTTATCTGATAAATTATTTCCTCATGATATATCTGCAGAAGAATCAGTAATTGGGTCTCTTTTACTTGATGGTATGTCTTTTACAAAAATTGCCTCATTTCTCGAACCAGAACATTTTTATCTAGAACCTAACAAGATTATTTTTGAAATTGCTAGAGATTTATTTAACCGGCAAGAGCCTATTAATCAAATAACAATTGCCCATGAACTTGAAACACAAGAAAAACTTGAAGAAGTTGGTGGTAGAGCTTATTTAGCAAAGGTTGTTGATGTTGTTCCTACTTCTATACATATAAAACATTATGCAAATCTAGTTAGAAGAACTGCAACAATGAGAACTCTTATCAACGCTGCTGAAAATATTTCAGATATTGGATTTGATAATGACCCTGATGTGGAAACTTCTTTATCGAAAGCAGAAGACATAATCTATGGTATTAGAAATGATCAACCTAGCAGAGATTTTGTTCCTCTTAGAGAAACATTAACACCTTTCCTTGAAACTTCATCTAGTGATATAAATGATGGTGAAAATGCTCCAATAGGATCAGGATTTAAGATGTTAGATGAACTTCTTGGAGGATTACAAAGATCTGATATGCTTGTTTTAGCTGCTAGACCTTCTGTTGGTAAATCTATGTTCGCCTTGAATCTTGCTATAAACTCGGCTATGAATGATCATAAAGTAGCAATTTATTCATTAGAAATGGGAAGGGAACAAATTGCAACAAGAATGCTTGCAACACAGGCAAGAATAAATATGCATTCATTAAGAATGATGAGACTTAGTACTTCCCAGGAAAACAGACTAATTGATGCTATTGGTAAACTTTCTGACCTTTCAATTTTTATTGACGATTCTCCTATTCAGAGTGTTGCTGAAATGCGAGGAAAAGCTCGAAGATTACAACTTGAATATGGCTTAGACTTTATTATTTTAGACTATATGCAATTATTGAGTAATAACAAGGGATCAAGAGAAACAAACAGAGCGCAAGAGGTTTCTGAAATTTCTAGACAAGTAAAAGCAATGGCTAGAGATTTGAGAGTTCCAGTTCTAGCTATTTCTCAACTTTCTAGAGCTATAGAACATAGACAATCACACAGACCATTACTTTCTGATTTAAGAGAATCTGGATCAATTGAACAAGACGCTGATGTAGTTATGTTCATTCATAGAGAAGAAAAGTTTGTAACTAAGGAAGACTGGCTAAAAAATAACCCTGGGGTACCATATCCTGAAGGCCAAGCAGAAATTATAGTTGCAAAACATAGAAATGGTCCCACAGATACAATTCCTTTGGCAGTCGATGATTCAATCGGAAGATTTGTATCAATAGATTCTGTAAGAAATAGTCAACTAACTTCACAAGAGAATTAATTTTGGAAAGCTTAAAAGAAATCCTAAATAAAAGAAAATTTTCAACAAATTATTATGATGAATTTTCTAACCAATCAGACTATGTTGAATGTGAAATTTGTGACTCTGCTCGATGGATAATAGTTAACAAACAAACAGTACCATGTTCTTCTTGCCAACAAAATAATACAGATGAATCAGAAATTAATATCAAGCTTATGCATGCTGGATTAAGTCAGCTTTTGGAATATGATCTAAAAAAGTTTCAAATTGATGGAAGAATAGGGAAAGCAAATCCTAAAAATCTTAGAAAAAACTTAAGAATTGCAGAAGATTACTCAAAGAATCCAATGGGCTGGTTACTAATTAGTGGAGAACCTGGAACAGGTAAAACTCATTTAGCTGTAGGGATTGCAATAAATTGTATTAAAAATGAGAATACTGTTCTTTATAAATCTATTCAGGAAATTATAGATATCATAACTAACTCAACATCAAATTCTGAAGAAGAAAATTTCAATGAAATTATAGATTACCCTTTTATTATTATTGATGACTACGGCAATCAGAAATACTCTGAGTGGATTGAGGAAAAAATAGACCATCTTTTTACTTACAGGTACACTAGAAAACTACCAACAGTTGTAATAATTAATAAAAACTTATCAGATTTTGATGATAGAACAAAATCTAGATTTTCAGATCCAAATCTAGTTCAGTCTATTCATTTAGATTCTAAAGATTCAACACATCAGAGTAATGGTATCCCTAAAGTTTTTGATAATGCTAAATTAAGAAAGCAACCAAGGAAACAAAATAAAGAATTAACTCGTGAAGAAAAAATCACTTTTGATTCAATAGAAATGGCACTACTTAAATCAAAAGAGTTTGTAGAAAGCCCTAACCCAACATGGTTATACATACATGGAGGAACAGGATCTGGTAAAAGCTATCTTACTGCTGCTATCGCAAACGAAATATATAAAAAAAATAAGAATATATTTTATATTTCTTCTTCGGAGCTCATTGATAACGTTAGAGACTATGTTAGATCTAATCAAGGAAAAGGATATGTATATGATTTGTGTAAAGAAGTTGACTACCTTTTTCTTGATGATCTTTGGGGGCATAATAATACTAAATGGTCTGACGAAATAATCTATAACTTGATCGCATACAGGCAAGACAATCTAAAATATACAGTCATAAATTCCAGTATATTTTATGAAAAGATCAAATCCTATAATTCAAAAACAGAACCTTTATCATCAGATTCTATTTTTACAGAAAAGATAGCCTCCAGATTATCAAATAATAATTTAGTTGAGCAAATCTCATTAGTATCAACTGATATTAGAAAAAAAAGATTAGCTAGAAAAAGATAATGGTAAAAATATTTAGAGATCCTAAAGAGTTGAAAAAAGGTGTAGAATTTCTATTTGATGATGCTCGTAATCTATTCCCAAAAAATATTGAAATTTCTAAAATTTATGAAGGTTGCCTATGGGCAGAAGGTCCCATATTTCTTCAAGAAAAAAATATAATAGTCTGGTCTGATATTCCTTATAACAGGATGTTGTTTTACAACTTATCTGATAGTTCTACTGGTGTTTACAGATACCCATCAAATTTTTCAAATGGAAACAGTGTTGACCTAGATGATTTCATGATAACTGCAGAACATGGTAGAAGATGTATAAGTAGAACAGATATAAACGGAAACGTAGATATAATTACAAATAAATATAATGGCATGCGTTACAATTCTCCAAACGATCTTGTTTGTAAATCAGATGGAACAATATGGTTTACGGATCCACAATATGGAATTTTGAGTAATCATGAAGGGCATGAGGCAAGATCTGAAACGGTTTTTAATGGTGTTTACTTGGTTGATAATGATAATAAAGTGGAATTACTAACAAGTGAAATAGATGCTCCAAATGGCATAGCTTTTGCACCAGATGAAAAAACTGTCTACATTACAGATACAGGTGAAACTGGAAATATTTTTGCTTTCGATGTTAATAATAATAAGATAAGTAACAAAAGAATATTCGCAACACCAAGGCCTGGCAAACCAGATGGAATAAAAGTAGACTCTGAAGGCAATTTGTTTTCATCTGCTTGGGATGGAGTACAAGTTTTTTCTCCAAAAGGTGAATTAATAGCAAAAATTCAAATTCCTGAACAAAGAACTGCAAATCTATGCTTTGGTGGTAAAAATTTTAGTGAATTGTATATAGCTTCTGATAAATCTATGTATAAAATAAAAATGGAAACAAGTGGTAATAAGCCTAAATAAATCAATGAATATTGAACAAAAAGCAATTAATACTCTCCGATTTCTATCGGTTGATCAGGTAAATAAAGCAAATTCTGGACACCCAGGAGCACCAATGGGTGCAGCCCCAATTGCTTACACATTATTCAAAAAAATAATGAATCATAATCCTAAAAACCCTAATTTTCAAAATAGAGATCGATTCATATTATCGATTGGACATGCCTCTGCTCTACTCTACTCAGTTTTATGTCTAACAGGATATGATTTTTCTATAGAAGACTTGAAAAAATTTAGACAACTCGGATCAAAAACTCCTGGTCACCCGGAAAGAGATATTGATTTAGGAATCGAAGTAACCACAGGACCATTAGGACAAGGTTTTGCAAACGGCGTAGGAATGGCTATCTCTGAAAAAATGCTTTCTTCCAAATATGACAAAATTATTAATCATAATATTTACGGAATAGTGGGAGATGGAGATTTACAAGAAGGTATTGCTTCTGAAGCTGCTTCATTAGCAGGAACTTTAGGACTAGGAAAAATTATATACATATATGATTCTAATGGGATTTCCATAGATGGAAGTAATGAGCTAGCATTTACTGAAAATGTGTCTCAAAGATTTAAGGCTTATGGATGGGAAGTCTTTGAAGATATCGATGGATTAGATATAAAGTTACTTGAAAGAACTATCCTTAATGCAAAAAATAACTTAGATCAACCAAGTCTTATAATTGCAAATACAACAATTGGATATGGATCTCCAAATAAAGCNGGAAGCGAATCAGCTCATGGAGAACCTTTAGGTCTAGAAGAAACAGAATTAGCAAAACAAAATTTGGATTGGGGCTATTCTGAATTTGAAATACCCGAAGATGTAAAAAAACATATGCTTGAATGTATAGAATCGGGCATGATTGAAGAAGAGAAATGGATTGAACTTTGTGATGAATATAAAAATAGTAATCCAAAAGAATATGATGAACTAAATAAAATTCTAAATAAGAAATTGATTCCTGGATGGGATAAAGAAATATTAGAAAAAGCCTCTGAAATAAATGATCCCGAAGCAACTAGGGCTTCATCTGGTGCTTCTATAAATCTTTTGACAGATTATATACCCAACTTAATAGGAGGATCAGCAGATCTAACAGGCTCAACGAATACAGAAATCAAAAACTCAGGAAATTTTTCAAAAAATATTCCGACTGGTAGAAATATAAAGTTTGGAGTGCGAGAGCATGGTATGGGCGGTGTTATGAATGGAATTTCTGCTCATGGNAATTTCAGAGTTTTTGGGGGTACATTTCTAGTTTTTGCTGATTATATGAGAGCTTCAATAAGGTTAAGTGCTCTNTCAAAATTAAATACTATATTTATTTTTACTCATGACTCAATTGGGCTTGGAGAAGATGGACCCACTCATCAACCAATTTCACAACTAATGAGCTTAAGAACAATTCCGAACTTAAATGTTTTTAGACCTGCAGATAAGAAAGAAACATTAATGTCTTGGGTAAGTGCCATAAAAACCAACGATAAACCAACAGCTATTGTGCTATCAAGGCAAGCTTTACCTGATTTAGAAACATTGACTAATAACAAATTAGATTTTGATCAATTTTCAAAAGGAGCATATATTTGCTACCAGAACACAAATGAAAAACCTGAAGTTATTTTTCTCTCTACAGGATCAGAAGTATCAGAAACAATTGAAGCTGCAAAAAAATTTGGTAACTCACATAAGATTAGAGTTGTTTCAATTCCTTGCTGGGATCTTTTTGAAGAACAATCTAATGAAATACAAAATCAAATAATACCATCTGACACTAAAAATATAATCTCTGTTGAAGCAGGAGTAGGATTGGGATGGCAAAAATTTACTAAAAGCAGTAAAAATATAATCTCTATAGAATCTTATGGAGCATCAGGCCCTGGGAAAGAATTAATTGATTCATTTGGATTTTCTAGTGATAGAATATTTGAAAAAGCAAAATTAATTATAAGTTAGATTTGATGAAAATTTGTATAAGTGCTGATCATGGCGGATTCGATTTAAAAAAGATAATTATAGATCATGTTAAATCTCTAGGTTTTGAAATTGACGATCTAGGTGAAAAAGAGATAGACCTATCTGATGATTATCCCGATACAACTAAGTTAGTAGCTGAGGCTATAAGTAGTAAAACATACGAAAAAGGTATAGTACTGTGTGGTTCAGGCGTTGGGGCATCTGTTGTAGCAAATAAATTTAAGGATGTAAGAGCCGCAATATGTCATGATACATATTCTGCTGCTCAAGGAGTAGAGCACGATGATATGAATGTTATATGTCTTGGTGGAAGGATTGTTGGAGAAGCATTAGCAAAGGAAATAGTTTCAGAATTCTTAGGATCAAGATTTATATCTGAGGATAGATTTATTAGAAGAAAAGAAAAACTAGATCAAATAGAAAAAGAAAATCTTTTATAAAATGACGAATATAAATAAATTATCNGAAAAAGGACAATCCATTTGGTTAGATTCGCTAAGTAAGCAAATGATTGAAAGTGGAGATCTGAAAAATTTAATTGATCAAGGTATTACTGGTGTCACTAGTAATCCTTCGATATTTGAAAAAGCTATAGGATCTAGTGATTCATATGACAAAAAAATATTAGAACTGTCAAAAAATAATAATGATCCTAAAGATATTTTTGAAAATTTAGCAACTGATGACATAAGAAATGCCGCAGATATATTAGAAGAAGTTTACAAAAAAACTAATTCAATGGATGGATTTGTTTCTTTAGAAGTAGATCCCTTTCTAGCTAATGATTTTGAAGAAACAATCAATGAAGCAAAAAAACTATGGGACAAAGTAGATAGAAAAAACTTAATGATTAAGATTCCTGGGACACAANAAGGAATTATGGCAACAAAACACTTATTAGAGGAAGGTATAAATGTTAATGTAACCTTGTTATTTTCTTTTGATAGTTACAAAAAAACTCTGGAAGCTTTTATTGAATCTAAAAATAAAAATATCAACTCTAAATCTGTTGCCTCTTTTTTTATAAGTAGAATAGATACAGCAGTAGATCAAATAATTGATAATAAAAATAAATTCTTCCATAANATGGCTATTATNAACGCCTATAAGGCATATTCATTATTTCANGACAAAAAAAATAATATGGGNGAAAATTTTCAAAAATTATTATGGGCATCAACNAGTGTAAAAGCAAAAGATTTAGNGCAAGACTACTATTCAAAAAACCTTCCNTTTGAAAACACTGTTAACACTTTGCCACTTGAAACGATTGATTATCTNCTAAAGTCAGATTTAAATTTATCCTCAGNATCGGAATTATCCAAAAGTTTCAATAATTTATACAAAGAATCTAAAGATCACTTTGATTTTCAAAGTATCACTGAATCACTTTTGATAAATGGAATAAATCTTTTTCAAGATTCATATAAATCTGTTTTAGATACTATTGATGAAAAAGTATCTAAATTAATAAAAAAATGAGTTTAGAAAAATATTTAGATCAAATCCTCGATCAAAATATAATTAGTAAATTACTTTCGCCTAACAATGACTCATTTCCATTAGGAGATTTTACTAATTATCAAGAAATACCATTGGGTTGGACTAATAACCTATCTTACAAAGAACCTAAAGAATATAAAGAACTAAAGAAATTTAATAAATATATATTTATAGGTATGGGAGGAGCTATAAGTATGGCTAGGATAGCTTCTTTTATCAATCCCAAAAAAATCATATATATAGATAGTTTCGATATCAAACTAATAAAAAGTTTGAAACAAGAAGCTAAGAAATCTTCAACCGCTGTNTTTATCTGTTCAAAGTCAAATCAAACAATAGAAACTAAATTGTTGGAAAATCTTATTGCAGTAAATAAAAAAGAAAAATTTTATATAACTGATCAAATTCTAGATATAGAAGAAAGAAGACAACTTAATACTCCAAAAAATATAGGAGGAAGATATAGCATAAGTACCCACTTAGGAATATTACCTTTCTATTTAGCTGGATTTGATTTAAAGAAGATCACAAACCAGATAAATAAAGCTAATAAAGAATGCAAAATTAATGACAAGAATAATCATGCAATTCTTATTGCTGGAATGCTATACAAAAATTATATAGACAATAAAAATTTAATATCTATATATTCTAAAAATCAAAAAGATTTTATTTATGATTGGCTAGAACAACTAATTTCTGAATCTACAGGTAAGGAAGAAAAAGGTTTATTACCAATAAAATCATTAAATTTTTATCCTGTAATAAAATTTGGCAATGAAAATAATTTCACAGATGAATCTGCAGAATTATTTATCGAATATAATGAAAAAATTTTCTATACTTTCCAAAAATTAATGTATTCAATTTCTATTTTTTGTTCAATGATTAATGTTCAACCATTTGATCAACCAAATGTAGAGTCAACTAAAATCAGGATTCAGTCTATATTAGACAAATTAAATGATAAAAAGGAAATTTTTCATGAAAATTCATTAAAAGAACTGTACCAATTATTAGAAAAAGATAATTCTGACATAATATCATTCCTTATTTTTTCTTCAAATCTTGATAATAATATGAAAGAAAAATTAGTCGATCAAATCAAATCTTTTTATGGTAAAGATAAAAAAGTAATAATTTTTTTTGGACCAAGCTATCTCCACTCGACAGGACAGTTACTAAAGGGAAGTTTTAAAAATATCAAAAATTATGTAATATATTTACACGGTAACGAAGACCTTAACATACCAAATTCATTGTACACTCTAAATACGTTTGTAAAAAATCAGGGATATTCTGATCATTTAGAAATGAAAAAAAATAAAAGAAATTCATTTTATTTTGAAACAACTTACGATGAAATTATAAAAAAACTCAAGTAAAAAATGATTGATAATAAACAAAGTAATTTTTTTGTAGCATTGGACAATAGGACTAATGCTCTATCTTGCAATCTTGAACAAAATCGTCCTAAATCTGCTTTTGAAATACTCCAAGCAAATAAAGCTGCAACCCTAATACTAGAATCATTAAAAATGTCATATTCAAATAACGACTACTATATTTGGGCAGAACCGAATCTTTGTGAGAGTTTATTATTCCAATGTAAGGGCTTGAATATAAAGAGTGCTATTGCAATTGAACATATAAATAGAGGCGGACTAGCTATTCCTAGTACAAAGGATGCCCTTGAAATAATAAATATATTTGATCCAAACTTATTAAGCGTAAAAATATATTTTGAAAAAAATAGAAGTAAGCTAGCAGAAGAATTAGCAGTAGATAGATTATTAAGTTTAATTGAAATTTGCAATTCTTATAATAAAGGACTGGTTATTGATATAGATTTTAAGTCTAGATTGGAAAACAATAAAAATCATGAAGAAAAAGAAATCATAATTTCTGGTGTAGAAACTTTGATAAACAAAGATATTAGACCTAAATTTTGGGGAATAAGAAAAAGTGGAGACCAGATATTTGATGAAACACTTATTGGTCTCATGAATTTAGAAAATGAATCTAATAACAAATGCATTCTTGAATACCCACATGGAGAAAAGGACATAAATACTCACTCCGACTTAAGTCTAGAAAATTTCGTTCTTAATGGAGACTTCTTTCTTGATGTACTAATTGCTTGGAGCACCAAACAGTTAACTGATGAGGAAGCTGTAAAAACAATGGCTAATAAGATCAATCAAGTTCAAGAAAATATTCAAGATAGTAATTTGACAAAAACTTTTTCTATTGAGTAATATGTCTGAAGATTTAGACAAATTAACAGTTTCTGAATTAAATGACTTAGCAGAAAAATTACATCTTGAAATTATGGATTTGTATGATCAAGAAGAATCAGAAGAAACTTATCAACTTATAGAAGATAAAACTCGATATTTTAACGAAGTAAAATCATTAATTAGAGATCTTCATTCAGATGAAACATATCCTAGAGGTGGCTAATCTAGAATAGTCCAGAATTCTATCCAATTAGAAGCACCATTTTCTGTATCTAAAAGAGGCCTATATTTTGCTCCAAGCTCCATTATTTCTTTTGGTATTTCATTACCTTCTCTACTAGGATTATCAAAAACATCAGCTGTCCACTCTAAATAAACTCTATTTGGTTCTCCNGGATTAGTCCCATTATTATAATAAACTCTACACTCAGTTCTATGGCCTATAGCAGTNTACATATCTGCTTGTTCTTTCACCAATTTAGCAACATTGACTGCTTCATATGGTTTTGTTTTATAGGTCCTTCGAATTAGATACATTAAATTTACTCCTTACTTAATCAATTAGTAAACAGTATATTCAAATTCATTTATGGATATAATGTCTATAAATAATAAATTTTTTCTTTTATTAATAATCAGAGGTAATTTTTGGCTAATAGTGTATTTTTAGGCGTAAAAAAAGAAGANGACCCTTCAGAGAATAGGGTCTCAATAGTCCCTAAGGACGTAAAGTCTATTATTGATCTTGGCATTGAAGTAGAAGTAGAAAAAGGTGCTGGAGAACGAGCTGGATATTCAGATAAAGAATATAGAGATTCAGGGGCAAAAATAGTCAATAATTTGTCTAGCAATATCAATATAGTTTCATCTATTAACGCTTTTTTTGAAAAAAAATCTAAATTTATAAAAAATAGCTTTGTTATAAGCCTTACAGATGTCAGAACTAATCCAGAAATTTCTGATATATGTAAAAATAATACCTTATCACTTTTTGCAATGGAATTTGTACCAAGAATAGCTAGGGCTCAAAAATTAGATGCATTGTCATCTCAAGCTTCNATCGCTGGTTACAGAGCTGGACTTTTAGCAGCAACTTCACTTAAGAAATATCTTCCTCTGATGATGACTGCTGCAGGTACTATTCCTCCGTCTTCAATACTTGTTTTAGGAGCTGGTGTAGCTGGTCTGCAAGCAATTGCTACAACTAAAAGGTTGGGAGCTGAAGTTACCGGATATGACATAAGGTTAGCTGCAGGAGAACAAATAGAATCATTAGGAGCAAAATTTATTTCAGATGAAGTCCCTGCTGATTCAGAAACAGCAGGTGGATATGCAAAAGAACAGAGTAAAGATAATCAAAAGTCTCAATTAGAATTCCTTAAAGATTATATATTAAAAGCAGATGCTGTAATTTCAACAGCTGCTATTCCTGGAAGAAAAGCTCCTATCTTAATCGAGGAATCAACAGTAAAAGAAATGAAACCAGGTAGCGTAATAATTGATATATCTGCACCATCAGGAGGTAACTGTGAATCGACAGTTCTGGGTGAATCTATAGATATAAATGGAACAACTGTTCATGGCCCTAAAAATTTATCTTCGGAAATGGCATATGATGCTTCAATAGTTTATTCAAAAAATATATTTGGTTTGCTTGAAATTATCATAAGTGAAAAATCTATAAAAATTGATCTTGAAGACGAAATAGTAGATGCCATGCTNGTCTTCAATAATGGAGAAAAGAGAATAGAGGATTAAATGGAACTTATATCACTAATAATTATATTCATATTAGCTTTGTTTATTGGTTATGAGATAATAACGAAAGTTCCTCCTACTCTACACACACCTTTGATGTCTGGTTCAAATGCTATATCAGGAGTAGTAATTGTAGGTGCAATAATAATTGCTTCAAATACTCACAGCACCCTAGCAACAATTTTCTCTGTTGTAGGCATAGTTTTAGCGACTATTAATGTTGTTGGAGGTTTTTTAGTTACAGATAGAATGTTAGCAATGTTCAAAAAGAGTAAAAAGTAAGGGGAACTTTTTGTTAGAAATATCGTCAAATATAGAAAATGTTCTTTACCTAATATCTGCATCCATGTTTATATTGGGTATTAAGAGATTAGCATCTCCAGCTACCGCAAGAAACGGTAATAGGCTTTCTTCTATTGCTATGTTAATAGCAATCATTGTTACAGTTTTGAAATATACAGAAACTAATCTTGAATGGATAATTCTGGGATTAATTATAGGATCCTCTATAGGTATTATATTGTCTAGATATGTACAAATGACAGCNATGCCTCAACTTGTTGCAGTCTTCAATGCTTTTGGAGGAGCCGCAAGTGCTATAGTAGCAATGTATGAGCTTGTATTTCAAAGTGGATCAACTCAGACTACTTTTGTTCTAGCTTCTGTCTGTTTTGCAACTATAGTTGGTTCCGTAACTTTTACAGGATCTTTTATTGCATTTGGAAAATTGCAAGAAGTTTTAACTACAAAGCCAATTTTGATTCCACTTAGAAATATTATTAACATTCTTCTTATATTATTAGTCTTGGTACTAGCAATATTAATTTGTATACCAGATATGTACGATCCTAATTATTTATATGCTCTTGTTGCTATTTCTTTAATTCTTGGAATTTTAATTGTTATACCTATTGGTGGTGCTGATATGCCGGTTGTAGTAGCACTATTAAACTCATATTCTGGAATTGCTGGAGCCGGAGCTGGATTTGTTTTAGGTAATCCTGTGCTTATAATATCAGGATCTTTGGTAGGTGCTTCAGGATTAATTCTTACAAGAATTATGACCAAGGCAATGAATAGATCACTACTAAATGTAATGTTGGGAGGATTTGGAGCAGAAGAAGGTTCTAGCTCATCGGGAGAAGAAGAAACAAGACCTGTAACATCATTATCTTCAGAAGATGCTGCAATGATTTTAGGATATGCAGAAAGTGTTATTTTTGTTCCAGGTTACGGACTGGCAGTTGCTCAAGCACAACATCAAATTAATGAATTATCAGGACTTCTTAAAGAAAAAGGAGTTACNGTAAAATATGCTATTCATCCTGTTGCAGGAAGAATGCCTGGGCATATGAATGTACTATTAGCAGAAGCAAATGTACCTTATGATGAGCTAAAAGATCTTGATGAAATAAATAGTGAGTTCGATAGAACTGATGTTGCTGTTGTGGTTGGTGCTAATGATGTAACTAATCCAAATGCTCGTACAGATAAAAGTTCTCCCATTTATGGAATGCCTATATTAAATGTTGATAAAGCTAAATCGGTTATAGTTCTTAAGCGTTCGATGGCATCTGGATTTTCTGGGGTTCAAAATGAGTTATTCTTCTTGGATAAGACAAATATGCTTTTTGGTGACGCTAAAGATTCAATAGAAGGTATGATAAAAGAAGTTAGAGAACTAAATTAAGACTGAGTAGATTCCTCTGCTGATTCAGCTGTAGCTATGTTACTCTGGCCATTATCACCTAGTAACTCCTGTTTGACCTTATGGTATCTATGTCCGTTTATTGCAGAGAGCCCTTTATGAGATCTTTTATTTCCTCTTCTAGCTCTTGTATGTTTCTTCTTAGGTAAAGCTGTCAAAACGTTTCTTTCTTATATTAACTAAAAGTCTATTATAGTTTATAAATTTCATTTTTGAGTATTTAAATTACTACTAAATTTGATATGTTTTAAGTTTTTTTGCAAGATTTCCAATATATAGAAAAGATATAGAAGATATAAAAAATATAATTGCACCAGTGTATAAAACTATTTCATAAGAGTTAGTTACATCATAAATATATCCAGCAGAAACAGGTGTCACAACAAGAGCAGCATTATAAAAAGGGCCCAATAAACCTCTAATAACTCCATAATTTTTTCTACCAAATAAATCTCCAACTAAAGACCAGTTTAATCCAGAACCTGCTTCTGAGCCTACCANCAATAATAATGATAATAATAAATAAATTGAATTATCTGAAATATTAACTAAAATCAATGATAATCCAGATGCTGAATAACATACGGNAAGCATTTTAGGTCTTCCTAATTTATCACTTANTCTACCCATAATTAATATTACAGGGACCCCAACTAAAGCTAAAAAGCCTACATACCAAGCAGCTGTAGAAGCTGAAATGCCTTTCCAAACTAGGATAGGAATCATATGAACAAAAATCGCCCCATGAATTGAGAGTCTAAGAGTAGTTGCAATAGTTAAGAACCAAAAAGCAGAAGTCTTTATTGCTTCTTTCCANGTGTATCCCGAATCANAATAATCATTATTAANAGTAGTTACATCTNGATCATTTTCATCTACTTCTCCATCAGGTCTTAAACCCATAGATTCAGGAGATCTTCTATAAAAAAGNCCTAGAGGTGTAATAAATACTAATAAGAATATTCCTAAGTACAAAACTGCGTTTTGCCATCCCCATTCATATACGATGTAAGAAAAAGTTGGAACTAAAATAGCAGACCCTAGCCTAAATGCTGCAGAGTTTATGCTCATAACTAGTCCTCTTTTTTTTATGAACCAATTATTTAATGCAACAAATGCAGTTTGCATGAAACTTGTAGTTGCTCCTATTGAAACTATAATTACATATATCAGTAAAAATTGAGTATAATTTTCAGTTCTTGAGAGCAAAATATATCCCGTACCAGCCATCGCAGTGCCTATTAAAGCTAATGGCATAGGACCAAATTTATCCATAAGCCATCCTGTAATTGGTCCTAATAATCCATTTTCAGCTCTAGCTAAAGCAAATAACATTGAAGTTTGGGCAGATGTAATACCAAAAGTTTGAGAAATTGGTATGAATAGCACAGTAAATCCTTGCCAATGGATACTTCCGCCTAACCCATTTTGAAGTGCGGCACTTAATACAATCCACCAACCAAAAAAAATATTTTTAGGTTTTTTCATTATCCAAATGGAAGATTTTTATCTAATTTTCCATCTAAAGATTGTACTTCCATGAGAATGGTAGCACCCATATCAAAATATCTATTTCTTAGAGTTCTATCATATGATCTAATACAAAGTTGCTTTCCGTTTTCAGTAGCCAATTTTACAGCATGNTCTATNGCAGTATCGTCTGTTTGTGCAAAAGGATGTTCAGGGTGAGCTGCTCTATCAATACTCAAATCTGCTGGTCCCCATGAGAAGCAATCTACTCCTTCAAGAGAAAAATTAGGAATATTATTTATTGCGTTTAGAGTTTCAATCTGAATCATCAAAACTCCTGTTTTATTCCACCANGCAGGATATGAATGTTGATNTACTTCTTTTAATCCTTCAGGTGGTCTACCTGGNCCTCCCCAACTTCTTATTCCTTCTGGTCTGTAATAAAAATAATCTCTAGCTTCCCTAACTAAATCCAATTCTTCTGATTGAGGAACTTCGATTATAGTTGGACCATGATCTAAAAGATTACCTATCATATATGCATTTCTTCTATGGTCCATTCTGTAGTGAATAGGTTTATCTAACTCTTGAGCAGCTTCACAAATTCTTAATAGATAGTCCTCATTAGTAGGAGAATGTTGACCGTCAACTGAAATAAAATCGTAGTCATAATATTCTAAAAGTTTTTCTATATCCTCTTTTCCAGCGCCATACATTATTGCGCCACCGATTACTTGTTCACCGCTTGATATCATTTTTTTTAGATCTTTCATTTCTACTCCTAAATTGTAATTACTTTTTTTAATTCATTTTCATCGTATTCTAATCCTAATCCCGGTCTATCAGATAATGTAATAGAACCATTTTCAGGAATTATTGGTTCTTTAAATAATTTTGCTACATTTTCAACAGGGCCAGTAAATTCTTCTGAAAACTCGTGTGGTCTTACTGCGTTAGTAACTGTCACATATGCATGAAGGCTTCCGATTAAATTAATTCCTGCCTGAGGGCAATGAGGCATTATTATTTTATTTTTATTCATAGCAATTTCGTATACCTTTAAAAGGCCGGTTATTCCTCCAACATTTAATATATCTGGTTGTAGAATATCTGGATTCCCTATATCGACTAAATCTCTAAATCTATGTGGAGTTGGTTCTTGTTCACCCGTAGATACTGAACATTCTAAAGCATCAACAACTTGTCTAAGTCCAGGATAATCATATTCTGGTAAAGGTTCCTCAAAATGAGCTATACCCATGTCTTGAAATTTTTTACCTTGTTCAATCGCTGTTGGAACAGAATAACCACAATTGGCATCAAAGCTAAGATCACAATCTTCAGGCAAAAATTCTCTTACTTTCTTGAATAAACTAAAATCTTTTTTAGGATCTTGATCTTGTCTAAATGATCTCCAATCCATTCTTATCTTAAATGCTTTATATCCTTTATCAAATCCAAGTTTTACATCATCAAGCATTTGATCTGGAGTTTTTCTCCATCCGCTACCTCTACTCCAATAAAGCTGAACTTTGGTTCTTGCAGCACCTCCTAAAAGTTGATATACAGGAAGTCCAGCGGCTTTACCAGAAAGATCCCATAGAGCCACATCAATTGCTCCAACAACCTGAGGGTTGATTTTTGTTGCTAAACCAGCACCCGTTCCATGAGAAAGCATTTCCCATATCATTTTAGGATTTCTTGGATCAAGACCAACTAGCAAAGGTTTGATCATTTCGTCTAAATAAGCCTTAAATAGATAATAATTTCTTGGGCCTTCAGCTATTCCAAAAATGCCTTCATCNGTTTCTATTTTCACAATTGTTCTAGAAGGTTTCCCTACAAACTGCTGAGCATCCTTAGTCTCAGCTCCCTGAGTCAAATTGATCACAATATCTGTTATTTTCATAAGTCCTCCAAAAGTAGATTTATTAATTTCTACAGTTTAAAAAGTAATTAATCAATTATTATGATTGAATATTGCATTATTTATACTAATATTTTATGGACTATAGAACAGATCAATGTACACTAAAAAACAATTTATATAAATTAATAAAAAATTACGGTGAAAAGTATGAAAATGACAGGTAAGGCAGCTCTTATGGAATGCCTAAAAGCAGAAGGTATTACTAATGTTTATGGGAACCCAGGCACTAGTGAAGGCCCAATTATGGAAGAAATTGTTAGGCACAAAGAATTAAGATATTTACTGACTTTACAAGAAGGTGTAGCTACAGGAATGGCTGATGGTGATGCAAGAGTAAATAACAAAGCATCTTTCTTAAGTCTTCATATAGACTCTGGTCTTCTAAATGGATTTAGTCTCATGAATGACGCCTACGTTACAGGGACACCTATGGTTGTTACTTCTGCAACTTATGATAAAAGAAATCTAAGAAACAGAGACTTGTTAGAAATGGCTAGGCCTTTTACAAAATGGACTGCAGAAGCAGTATTGCCTGATCAAGTTCCAGCACTAATGAGAAAAGCATTCATTGAAGCAAATACTCACCCAAAGGGTCCTGTTTTTGTAGGATTTACTTCAAACGCATTAGATGGAGTTGCTGATATGGATATCTATCCTTCCACTCTGCCTACTTACGGAGGATTAGATAATGAAACTATAAAAAACATTTCAAATGAAATAGAAAAATCTTCTTATCCAGTACTGATAGTAGGAGACAGAATCGCAGAAGATTATGCTCTAAAAGAAGCTGTAGATCTAGCAGAAAAAGCGGGAATGATGGTATTCATTGAAGGATCAAATATTCCTTTTCCTACAGATCATGAACAAATGGTAGGTTTTCATACAATTAGAAATGATAATCAAAGATCATTAATAAATAATTCAGACTTAGTTATTTCTGCTGGAGCTGAGTTGTTTTCAGATTGGTTTTATGAGGGAGATGTGTTGATTTCTGATAAAACTAAAATGATATTTTTAGATTCAAAGCCTAATAGTCTAGGAAACAGACAGCCTTCAAAAATAACTGGTATAGGAAACTTAAAAGTTATATTAAATCAAATAATTGAGACTGTAGATTTCTCAAAAATCAGTAATGTTGAAGATAGAAAAAATAGAATTTCAGCAATAAAAAAAGAAAATGACGATATTGCAAATAAATCTGCAGAATCTAATTGGAACAATGAATTGATGTCTCCTGAAAGAGCAATGTTCGAATTATCAAAAGCGGTTCCAAAAGATTCAATAATAGTAAATGATGCAATTAGTCATAAGTCCGCTGTAATGCAATATATAAAATTTGAAAAGTCCGAGCAAATGTTTTCTGGCAGAGGAGGAGCAATAGGTTATGGAGTGGGAGCAACTTTAGGAGCTCAATGTGCAGCACCAGATAAGAATGTGATCGGNATTATTGGTGATGGATCTGCTATGATGACTGTTCAAGGATATTGGACGGCAGCTAACGATAATATTCCNTGCGTNTTTATTATCTTGAATAATCAATCTTACAGAATCTTAAAAGTAAATATCGACTACTACAGAAAAAAAATAAGAGAAGAAGAGGAAACCTCAGGAGATTATCCTTATATGGACTTCCCGATGGTTCTAAATCATACTGAAATTGCAAAATCAATGGGTGTTGATGCTGTAAGAATTACAGATCCAAATGATATTGAAAATGAAGTTTCAAAAGCTATTAATTCAAAAAAACCAAGACTAATTGAATTAATGATTGATGGAAACTTGTGATGATGATAAAAATAAGAATAGAAAATAAAATCTAATAATTGGAGTAATGATAATGAATGGATTTGAGTTAATAGCAAAAACACTTAAAGCTGAAGGAGTAGAATGGATAGCTTGTTATCCAAGTAACCCTNTAATAGAAGCTGCAGCCAAAGAAGACATTAGGATTGTTGCATTNAGGCATGAAAGAGGAGCCTTAATGGCAGCAGATGGGTATTCCAGAACAAATGACAGGAAAAAATTTGGAGTCTTTGTAATGCANGATGCAGCAGGAGCAGAAAACTCTATGGGAGCATTAAGTCAAGCATATGCTGATAATATTCCAGTGCTTGTAATGCCTGCAGGATATCCTATAAGTAGCATTCAAACAAAACCAAATTTCTGGGCTAGTAAAATGTACGAGCCTATGTCAAAATATGCTGAATCTATACTAAGGGTTGAAGATATTCCTAATATTATGAGAAGAGCTTTTCATCACCTAAGAAATGGAAAGCCTGGTCCAGTTGTTGTAGAAATGACTAAAGATATATGTGGTAATGAAGTACCNGAAGGAATAATCAATTCATATCATTCTCCAAAAAGATACACATATAGACCTTCAGTAGAAGCTATACAAGATGCTGCAAACCTAATACATGATTCCAAAAACTTAATGATTTGGGCAGGCCAAGGAGTATTAATGGCTGAGGCTACTGAAGAATTAAAGGAACTAGCTGAACTACTTTCAGTTCCTGTATACACAAGTATGCCTGGAAAATCTGCATTCGATGAAAGACATGATCTATCATTAGGTGCTGGTTCTCAAACAACTACATTAGCTGCAAAGGAATTTTTACAAAGTTCGGACACTATTCTTGCGTTAGGAACAAGCTTGACAGCTACTCCTTANGCTCAAGANATACCACCCGGAAAGAGAATCATTCAAAATGTGGACAATCCAGATGATATTAACAAAGATCAGTCTGTTGAAATCCCATTAATTGGAGATACAAAAGAAACAATAAATTTACTAATAGAAGATTTAAGAGAACTTTATGGTACTTCAAGAATGGATGATTCAAANATTAGAAATGAAATTGCAAAATATAAAAAAGAGTTTGAAGAGGAATTTGAACCTTTNCTAAATAGNGATGAAGAGCCNCTAAGNCCTTATAGAGTTGTTCAAGAAATAAATAACGTATTAGATCTTGAAAATAGNATTATTACTCATGATGCTGGTGCTCCNAGAGAACAAATGGTCGCTTTTATAAAGGCAACAACACCACGTAGCTATATTGGATGGGGTAAAACAACTCATCTTGGATTTGGGCTTCCGCTAATTATTGGAGCTAAAATGGCTCATCCTGATAAATTTTGTATGAATGTAATGGGTGATGGTGCTTTTGGTATGTCCGGTATGGATTTTGAAACAGCTACTAGACAAAAAATAGGAATAACAACACTTATTTTTAATAANGGTGTGATGGCAACATATCCAGTGGGNGGACCTTCAGACTTCCCTACTGCTAGAGAAAAATCTGGGGTTGGAACTATGACTGGAAACTATGCAGACTTTGCTAGATCATTTGGTGCACATGGAATTGAAGTAAACAAATTATCAGAATTGGCTCCAGCACTAGAGACTGCAAAAGGTTTAAATATTTCAGGTAAAACAGTTTTAATTGACGTAAAAACTACACCTGTTTCTAAACGAGGCTANAAAGCTTAGAAAAAAANAAATATGAATCCNTTTTCAGCCTTAGTAATTAAGGACTTTAGAACTTATTGGTTTGGTTCNTTATTTGCTATGTTTGGNCATAGATTGATAATAGTAGCANTTTCTCTATTAATATATAGGCTTACAGGATCTGCTNTAAGTTTAGGNATTGTTGCTGCAGCAACTGCGATTCCTATTATGTTTTTTAACTTTTTAGGTGGTGTGATTTCTGATAAATATAATGTTAGAAGAATTTTAACTTTATTATCTTTATCAATAGCAATAATACTCCTAATCTTAAGTTATCTTGATTATTCAGATAAGGTTGTACCTATTCACATATATATATGTTCAATTTTATTAGGGATTTTATTAGGTATTGATTTTCCTGCAAGAAACTCTTATTTCCCAAAAATAATTCCTGAAAAATATCTTAGATCGGGAGTGTCTCTAAATGGTGCAACTATGGCTGGTTCAAGTGTAGTGGTTCCAACGATTGGTGGATTTCTAATTTCTTATTACGGATCTTTTATTGGAATTTTTCTATCAGCTGTTGGATATTTAGTAATGTGTTGTTCTACATTCTTTCTTTCTGATGCTAAAAGTAATCAAGAAAATTCAAATAACATGAAATTCTTTTTTGAAGGATTTAGTTTTATATTAAAGAATGAAATTTTCTTTATAATGATCCTTCTTACCTATCTTACTAATTTCTTTATTTTTGGATATATACAAGCCCTCCCAGCATTTATAGATCTATTTGACGGAACTCCAAGAGAATTAGGTCTTATGTTTTCTTCGGCAGGATTAGGAGCATTATCAGGATTATTAACAGCTGGAAAGGTCAATATAAAAACTAACCTTGGTAAAAAAATATTATTTTCTGCTTCATTTTTTAGTTTTTTTATAATTTTAGTTTCTTTAGTTGGAGTAGGATTTATTCCAGAAAAAGTTCCAGGAACAGAAATATTATTAATTTTTCCATTAGCAATTATTGGACATTTTGCTAATGGATTTTATATGCTTTCTACTTATGCTGTTATTCAAAGCCTAGTTCCAGAGCATATAAGGGGAAGAGTTATGGGAATATTAGCTATTCATATAAGCCTAGGTGTATTAGGTGGTTTATGGGTAGGCGGAGTAGGAGAATTTATAAATATAAGAGTTGGTGTAGGTCTAGGACCTATAATTTGTATAGCATTTATTATTTATGTCTTAATATTTAAGAAATCTGTCAGAAATCTTCAGAATATAGATTAAGATTCTCATTATAATTCTCAGCGAATTTACAGAAAGAGCAATTTGGACTAGAGTTTGGAGTGGTTTCAGATTCTAAGCACTGAATAACTGAAGATAATAATTTTTCGAACTGATCCATCTTAGGAGTTACATTTACAAACTTTTGCTGAGTAGTGAAATTAGACGTTCCATCTTCTGACTTATTAAAACCATCAATAATTTGATAAATCAAACCAATTTGAGAAACTTCTCCTAATCCCATACGTTCAAAACAATATTTATAGGCTGCTAGCTGAGTATGATACATCCAGCTCTTATCAGAATCCCCAGAAGTATTTTTACAATCAAAAATACCGAATGTTCCATCATCAAATTCAATAAGTAAATCAATTTTTCCTGAAATTGTATATTTCCTAGATAACTGCTCATCGGTTTCAATAACTGTTTTTAGAGATTTTTGAGATGAGACTATGAATCCTGGAGATAAACTTGGTTCAACTTCTGTTGTCTTTTTATCAATAAACCAATCTTCTGACAATGTTGCCATTTTTCCAACTAGAGGCATTGTCATAGGTCTTCGGTTTTTGTAAACATAATGATTGTAAAAGCATCTTTTACATGAATGCCATAAGAATGTTAAGTTAGACGGGCTTAGTGTAATATTACTATTCATAATAAATAATGCTAATTATTATTTAAAAGTATGCAATCATAAGCTTGGCATTAATTGGTAAAATGTTAAAATTAGAATGCTGATTCTTAATTTGCCCCGTTAGCTCAGTTGGTAGAGCAGATCCCTTTTAAGGATAAGGTCATAGGTTCGAGTCCTATACGGGGTACCAACTAATCTCCTATTTTTTCTCCAGTAACTTCTTCAAAAGATTTATCAGCAATTTTTAAGAGTCCTAACTTGAATAATGTTTTGCCATCTTTAGCTTCTTTTTCCAATCGAAGTAGATTATGTCTAAGAAAATTTTTATAAAAATCTAATGAAGATTTATAGGTAAAGAATTGATTAAAAGCTAATGTGTAAGAAAAATCAGTATTTTCTGCTCTTCCTAGTCTCCAGTCAATTACAGTTTTTCTAAAGACATTCCTAGCCCATGATTCAAATTTCCATCGTTCCTCATCAGAAAGAAGATTTAATTCTGAATTTTTTGCTTTATATAATATTTTCAGGAATTCATCAGAATAGTTAGCAAAGTTATATAGTCGTTCATGAACATTTTCACCCATCATACTTACTTGTATTTCAGCATCTTTATGCTGTAATTCAAGTTGTTGATTTTGCTTTTTAAGTTGAAAAACAAGAACTAAAGCAACTATAAGAGTTGCTAATCCTGTAATTATTTGTGCTATTACTACTAAATCCATTCTCTACTCAAACTTTGTAGTAGTTATTTGTTCTGGAATAAAATCAGATATATCTTCACCATGTATTTCTTTGTAAATATCATCCCAAATTTTCATTATTTCAGGATATTTGCTAATTGCTTTTTTATGATAATTTTTATAACAATGAGCAAAGCCCTTTACTCCAACCATATTTCTAGCTTGATGTTTTATTAGTTCATTAGTTATTTTCAATACACCCTCATCTCTTAATTGCAATTGGTCTTGAAACCAGCCCATATACTGTCTGTAGTGATTTCTAAATCTATATCTCTCATCATCAGATTTAAGGTTATTCCAATCTAATGAACCTCTTACCCATATCTCTGCAAATTCTTTATTAGTAACTGTTTCTTTAGTTATATCCTCAAATCTCTGCCTAAATTGATTGATAGAATTGCTTACTGAGTCTTTGTGTTGAATAGCCAATTGTTGATTTTGTTTCTTTAGTTGAAAAACAAGAACTAAAGCAACTATTAGTGTTGCAAGTCCAGTTATTATTTGTGCTATTACTACTAAATCCATTTTAATTTCTTATAAAAATAATTTATCTAAGAATAAAGAAAATTTGTTTCAATTATGTTAAGACATTCTTATATTTACATAAAATTCACTTTTAAGGATAAGGTCATAGGTTTGAATCCTATAAGGGGTAATTCTAGGGTTAATTTAATCTTTAATTAGTCTAAAAATATTAGATTTTGAAAAAAATAAGATACTTACTGATGACAAGGCAGATTATAATAGTTGGGATAAATAAAAATCTAAATATAAATTATGAATTATGATATTGCAAAAATAAGAAGTGAATTAAGTTCTAATGGAGTCCTTAGAGCTGCTATAAATATGTCGAACATTCTTCTAGTTACAGACAAGATGTCAGATGGTACTCCTATTGGTGTATCACCTGATATGGCACAAGAATTAGCTAGAAACCTAAANNTAAAACTTGAACTGATTCCATATTCTAGTCCCGGAGAAATCGCAGATGATGCAGATAAAAACAAATGGGATATAGGNAANATTGGCGCAGAGCCACAAAGAGCTGAAAAAATATACTTCAGTTCTGCATATGCCGAGATTCAGGCGACATATTTAGTAAAATCAAATTCAACAATATCTAATATAGAAGATGTAGATATGGATGGGAAAACAATTTCGGTTGCAGACAGATCAGCATACTGTTTATGGCTAGAAAGAAATATTAAAAATGCAAAATTATTAAAAGTAGACGGAGTAGAAAATTCAGTCGACAATTTTATTAATAAAAACTTAGATGCACTGGCAGGATTGAGACCACAATTAATGGAAACAGTTAAGACACTAAATGATTCTAAATTATTAGAAGGGTACTTTATGTCAGTCCAACAAGCTATAGGAACTTCAAAAGAAAATACAGAGGCATCAAAATATATAGCAGATTTTGTAGAGAATATGAAAGCAAGTGGCTTTGTTAAAAAACTTATCCTGAAACATAAAGTAGATGGAAAATTATCTGTTGCAAAATTAGCTTAGCANGAATGTTTCATTGAAGTTTTCAAATCTTTATGCCCCATAATCTTTTAAGGATTTATAATAATTAAGTATCTTGTAAGGAAAAATAATGTCTAAATTTAAAAATGTAACAGTCCAAAAAAAAGCTAATATTTACTTTGATGGAAAGGTAATTAGTACATCAATATCTTTTCCAGATGGTTCAAAGAAAACTTTAGGAGTAATGCAAGAAGGAGAATATGAGTTTAGTACAGATCAAAAAGAAATAATGGAAATCATGACTGGAAAACTTGAAGTATTATTGCCTAATAATTCTGAATGGATAAATATAAAATCTGGAGAATCATTTGAAGTCCCAAAAAACAGTTCTTTTAAGTTAAAAATTCATGAGATAACAAATTATTGCTGTGATTACATAGACTAATTTATGAAAAAAAATATTCTTATTAAGTACTTTCTGATAATTTTTCCAATCATAATCTTTGGATGTCAANGTGAAGAANTAAAGGCACCTGTAATAACTACAGAATTTAATACAAATTTAGATAAGCTAATAAGAGATTATAAAACCTACGAAGTTTCTAATGAAGATGATTATAATCTCAAAAAGATAGATCTTGATAGAACATTTGATAATCCTTGGGCCATTGAATTTATAAATGACGATGAATTAATAATCACTGAAAAAAATGGCAATCTCACTTATGTAGACTTGAATACTAATACAACTAAATCTATAGAAAATGAGATACCATCAGTTCAGGTTGGGCAAGGAGGATTATTAGATGTCTTAATAAATGAAGATTTTTTATATGTCTCATTTAGCATGAAAAATGAAAATAATAATTTCACTACGGCAATAGGTAGAGGGAAACTGATAGATGATTATAGTAAATTATCAGATTTTGAAATTTTATTTGAAGCTCTCCCCTATTACAAAGAAACTGTTCACTTTGGTTCAAGAATAATAATTGATGAAAATTACTTATATGCATCAATTGGAGAAAGAGGTAAAGGAAATGTTGCTCAAGAATTGGATTCTCATGCAGGTAGTATTATTCGAATAAACCTAGATGGTTCGATACCTGAAAATCCATACAAAGGTCAAACAGAATTAGATGAGATATATATGATGGGAGTTAGAAATCCTCAAGGNATGGCAATAGATAAAGATGGGAATTTACATATAAGTAATCATGGAGCTAAAGGAGGAGACTTCATTGGCAAAATTGAATCAGGTGGAAACTACGGTTGGAACAATATAGGCTGGGGAGGAGAAAATTATTGGGGAACCAGTATTGGATCTGGAGAAAAATTTTCTGAANAATATAATTTNCCAATTCTATCTTGGGTTCCATCGATAGCCCCTAGTGATTTAATTTTTTATAAAGGCACNGAATTTTCAGACTGGGAAGATGATATTCTTGTTACATCTCTCAAATANAAATTACTAATAAAAATNAGTTTAGAAAANGGAAATATTTCTAAAGAAGAAATAATATTTANGGATAAGATAGGAAGACTAAGGGATGTAGATATAAATTCAGCAGGTGAAATATTCATCATCACTGACGAAAAAGATTCTCATATTTGGAAATTAACTTCAAATTAAAATCAATTGATTATCCTAAAATTTCCCAAAAAAGATCTTATTATTTTTCATTTTCTAAAAACATATATAACTCACAGGGGTACCATTTTTTTTCTCAATCGAATAAGCTTAACAAAAATAAATAGATATGGAGTTTAAATTATGAGCACAAAAACTTTAGGTTGGCTCTTAACAGTTTTTCCTATTTTAGGACTTCTTTCATGGGCCACTGCAGGATTACCAACTTCACCAGCGGGTGAATTTGAAGGAGGGTACGCTGCATTTGCTGCAGAGATTGGTGGAAATCCTGATAGAATACACGTGAATATGGGTCTTGCTGCAATTGCTTATTCAATATTAATTGCAGCTTTTATTAGTCTAAGAGGAAAAGTAGCTGAAAATGGTAATTCAGTATTTACTGCATTANCAGGAGTNCTGATAGTCATAGGNTATGCAGGAACAATAGCAGAAAATGGAGCTTACTCAGCAGCTGCAAGCTTATCAAGCGAAGGATTGGTACCTGAAGCTGTTTCTATGCTTACTTTAGCTACTACTGCAGGTGGATTTGGAACAGCCATACTTGCATTAGGTATTGGTCTTTTAGGTTATAGTATGTTCAAAAGTAAAACTATTCATGTGATTAGTTCATCTGCGTTNATGCTTGTTGGAATTATTGGTCTTTTTGGAAGTATTTTATTTTACGATCAAGGATTGATAGCTGCGTATTACTTCTCTCTTACAATCACTACTGTAGCAACAGGAATAGAGCTTATAAGAACTGGTAAATAATAGAAATCAATTTTATGGGTTGAAAATATCAACCCATAAAATTAGGAGTCTAAAATGAAAGGAATGAGATGCAAAACAAGGTATCTGATGAAATTCTAGATCGATTTCGTAAGGTTACATCAGCAACAGTTTATAGTGCAGTTTGGCGNCTATCAGCACCTAGTGGTCAAGAATGGTTTGCATCTGCAAATTATCAGTTGTGCCTTATGCGCGGAATAAAAGCTTTTACACCTGGTAAAAAATTGGTTGGAAGAGCTCAAACTCTTCGTTTTCTTCCAGCGCGTCCTGATCTACTCAAAGAGACACGTAGAGGTGGAGATTCACCAGAGTATAGAGCTATGNCTAAGTGTGGACCGAACGATGTACTAGTTGTAGAAGCANATACTTTTGATGAGTATTCATGCACTATGGGNAACATGAAAACCCGACAACTATGGCATAACAACGCACAAGGGTTAATTACTGAAGGTGCAATTCGTGATCTAGATATGATTTCTAACGATTATGGTTTGGCTGTTTTTGCAAATAATAGATCTCCTGCTGGAAACTTACCTTTTTTGGAATCATTTGAAGAAGGAAAGTATGTTAATGTAGGTGGTGTTTTGGTAATGCCAGGTGACGTTATTATTGCAGATGACGATGGAGTTGTTGTAGTACCATCAGATCGAGCAGAAGAAGTTATTGATTGGATAGAAGAGCAGGAAGAAGCAGAAGAGTTCGTGATAGGCCTTATAGATTCTGAGCGTGTTCCTCCAGGAACTTATTATCCTATTTCTGAAGAGACTAAAGAGCGCTTCAGAAAATCAAAAAAAAACAGGTAATTNAAAAAAGGAAANAATAAAATGAATTTTTTATCAAACATTCGTAATGCATTTATCGCAAACTTAGTAATAGTTATTTTTCATATTTATATAGCTTTTGCTGTAGAGGGACTAGATTTCTTATTAATTGTTTTACCTGTTGGGTTGTTAATTACAGGAGCATATTACTTTAGAGGAAGAATAGGAGCAGCCTTACTTACAATTCCTACTATTGGTTATTTACTAATAGTACCTGATTTATTTGAAGCTATAACCAANGAAGGNGGAGATGCAGAAATAGGATGGGGAGTTTATATNCTAGTCCCTTTCTGGTTATTCACAATTATCTTAAATATATTTACTATATTTTCAGAAGCAAAAAAAAGTAGTAAATCCAAGTAAATTTTNGATNTNNAGTTTNTTAATGCTANNATAACTTTANTATGAAANAATTTAGCATAAATCAAAATTGTTGCTGTATNTGTAGAAACNTGAGGTTTCTATAGTATTTTTTGATTTATTTTAATTTATTATGAAACCCCTTAAAGAAAAGGGGTTTTTTTTATTAAGGATTAGAGATGAATAAAGTAAGTGATTTTTTTACATTCCCAGAGCTAATTAACGAAGTGTCCGCTAGATTAGTGGCAACAGGAGTATTAATTTTGTCAATTTTTAGTCTTATATTTATCATAAGAGATAATAATATATCTTATGTACTTCTGAGTATGCTTATATATGGATTCCTAGCTAGAGTTTCTTCAGGTCCAAAAATAAGTCCTTTAGCCCTTCTAGTAACTAAGATTATTGTTCCTAAATTAAACTTTAGAGAAAAAATAGTACCAGGACCTCCTAAAAGATTTGCACAGGGAGTAGGGCTAGTTTTTTCTTTACTAATTACTAGTTTCCTTGTAGTTGGATTAAACAATATTTCAATAATTTTATTAACAATACTTATTTCATTTGCTTCATTAGAAGCTTTCATAGGATTCTGTGCAGGATGTAAAGCTTTTAAGATTTTAATGAAAATTGGAATCATTCCTGAAGATGTATGTGAAAGATGTGCAAATTATAATATTTAATTAGTCGATAAATTTTAAATAATAAAATATTAAATTAAAATTAAAGAATGAAAATTTTTCTCTTAGGTGGATCAAGAGGGTTAGGGAAGCAAATACTTCTTCAATTATTAAGAAATAATTATGAAGTAAATTGTTTAGTCAGAAATCCAAATAAATTAAAAATAAATCACAAAAACCTAAATCTTTATAAGGGTGATTCAACAGAAATAGAGGATCTAAGATTAGCAATAAAAAATTCAGATTACATTATAAATTCCTTAAATGTAATGCGTAGAAACATTATTCCTTGGTCAAGCCTTTCCAATTCAAAAACTACAATTTCTGATTCTATAAAAAATATAATTGAACTAACACAACAAAAACAAATTAAACACTTAGTTTCAGTTTCAGCTTGGGGTGCGGGAGATTCTATTAAAGAAATTCCTATGTGGTTTAAGTACCTAATAAAATTTTCAAATATAAAGTATCCATATAAAGATCATGACAGACAGGAAGAAATAATTAAAAATTCTAATCTAAATTGGACAATTATAAGGCCAGCAGCTTTGATAAATTTTTTTGATCATCCTGTTAAAGAATCTTTCAGCAATAAACATAAAGTAAATCTCATTATTAGTNGGAAGTCTTTATCAAAATATATNGTTAATATTTTAGGCAATAAAGATTATTTTAATAAAACAATTACAGTATCCAAAAAATAAAATTTACTTATCGTAAATAAATTCTTCTCCTTCTAAATCTATTTTTGGAATAACTTCTCTCTCATACCAATAATTCTGATTATGAACCCATTCTGGTTTATCTCCACTTTTAGGTAGTTTAGATAAAGCTCTAGCTATATAACCTGGATTAAATTCTTCTTCAGAAATCCATGGTAGTAACTTCATATTTTCATCTTCTGTTCTTAATCCGACAGAAACTTTTGTATAATTTTTATTTTCCATATGCGAAAGTAGCCTGATCAGAAAATCAGCCATAAGTTCCGCTCTAAGTGTCCATGCACCTCTAAAATATCCAAAGACCCATAATAAATTAGGAACTGTAGTAAACATCATTCCTCTGTAAGTTACAGTATCATTCAGATTTAATTTTTTCCCATCAATTGTGAATTTTATATCTCCAAGAATATTCATATTAAAACCTGTAGCTGTTGCAACTATATCTGCACTTAATTCGGACCCAGATTTTAATAAAATACCATTCTCTGTAAATTTATTTATTTCATCAGTAACAACAGATACTTCTCCATTAGCAATACATCTAAACAATTCACCATTTGAAGTTAAAGCTATCCTTTGTTGCCATGGTCTGTAACTTGGTGTGAAGTGTTTTTCTACATCGTATTCAGGCCCCAATATTTTCTTTACTTCAGATATAAGCTCTTCTTTTACAACTTCAGGTTCATCAATACATCTTCTGATAAAAATTTCCTGATTCAAAATTATTTGTTGACGAACTATTCCATATATCCATTTTTCATCAGAACTAAATTTTTTCAATCTGTCTACAAGCTCTTCTGTTCCCACAGTTGATGTTCTGTAAAAGGTTGGTGTTCTTTGAAGCATTGTTACATGACTAGCTTTTTTTGCCATAGCTGGGATTGTTGTAGCTGAAGTTGCACCTGATCCTATTACTATAATTTTTTTATCAGAATAATCTAAATCANTAGGCCATTCTTCAGTATGAAGAATTTTACCNGAAAATTTTTCCATATCTTTCCAGTTCGGAGTAAAGCCTTGATTATGTCTATAATATCCCTGACACATCATCAAAAAATTACACGAAAAAAATAATTCTTCATCAGTATCTGTTTTGTGGACCTTTAATTTCCATGATTTAGATTCAGTAGACCATTCAGCACTAACAATTTTATGGTGATATCTTATTTTTTTATCAATTTTATTTTCTTGGATTGTTTCTCCAAGATAGCTTAAGATCTCTTCTCCACTGGCAATTGTATCTTTCGTCCATGGCTTGAATTTGAATCCAAATGTATATAAATCACTATCTGATCTAATTCCAGGGTAATTATGGGTATACCAAGTACCTCCGAAAGTATCTAAAGCTTCTAAAACTACATAATTAGAATCTGGTCTATCCTTACCTAATTGATAAGCAGCAGCTATACCAGCTATTCCGGCACCAACAATAATAACTTGAAACGTTTCTATTTCATTTTGAGATTTTGATTTCAATTGATATAGGTTATTTTTTAGTAATTATATAATTTTGAAAAAAATATACTGAATGTAAATTACTTTTATATATTATTTCAATTTATAATTTCAATATATTAAATTAATTTTCAAATCCATGAACGGAGCAAACATGTATAGTATTCGAAGAGTTTATAAAACAAAACCAGGAAAAGCTAGAGAGGCTGCACTNTTGTTAAGAGAAATTGCAGACATATATACTGAGGCAGGTCAAAGAGAAAAAAGCTTAATTTACTACAATGGAGGAACTCTTCCGGGACCTAAAGAAGAGCTAAACAGAATTTACATGCATTGGTCTACAGAAATAATAGATTCTCCATATAGATCGGATAATAAATTCCCTAGTATGGGTGGTAGATATGATAAATTCAGAGAACTATTAGATGACTCGGATGGACCAAATTCTTGGGTTGAGTTTTGGGAAGAAATAAAGTAAATTTTATTTCAAATAAATACTAAAGGAATATGAAGCGTTTGAGCTGTTTCCTTGCTGGACTCTTAGTGTATAGTATCCTGCATCAAGTTCAATTTTTTCTCTTTGAGCATAACCATAGTAAGAATTTTTTTCATAATATAGTAAATCTGAACCAATTTTATTATCATCTGTTCCTGGTCCAAAATGTCCATAAGAAATCATTAGATTGATGTCATCATTTGCAGTATATTTATCGTTCTTTTGTAGAGCAAAAAAAGCAACTTTATCTTCACCAGTAAAAGATTCTAAAATCATAGATTTGACTGTTTCACCTTTAGGAACAATAAAATTAATATAATCTCTATCAAGCCCTCCAAAATTGTCAGAAATAATCAACTTCTTATCNATAAATAATTCAGTTGATGGATTCAATGGATCATCAGAATAATCTTCAGATATAGGTTCAGGAGTACTTGTNGGTTCAGGAGTACTTGTTGGTTCAGGAGTACTTGTTGGTTCAGGAGTACTTGTTGGTTCAGGAGTACTTGTGGGTTCAGGAGTACTTGTTGGCTTTTCTTTTATAAAATCTAATGGTAAACAAGCCATTTTTGTACATGCAAGATTACCATTCATGCACCTGCATTTGTTACAAAAATTACTACCGTTATCATTACCTGACCAACCTTCTTCAACTGTCTGNCCTTCAGATAATTTACAGGTTTTATTATCTTTATTTACAGCTGAATCTTTCTGTAATTCGCATGCCATTTCTGTACAAGAAAAAACACCATTTTCACAACTGCATTCATTACAATAATTTATACCAGTATCTTTACCTGCCCATCCATCATCAACAATTTGACCTGATGGTAATTTACAGGTTTTATTATTTTGAACTTGATCTAGAATATTATTTGTTTCTGAAACAGTAATGTCTTTTTCAGTGCTTGAACAAGCAAAGCATAGAAATAAAATAAAAAATAATAAATATTTCATATTTTAATTTTACCTCATAAATTATAAAAACTTATGAGGCAAAACAACTATGACTTTATATTATTAATCAGCTCCATCCTCTATAAAGGCTCTTTCACCATGGTCACTAATATCTAAACCTGCGTCTTCTTCTAATTCAGTTGATCTCAGTCCTAGTCCAGGTATTACATCAAGAATTTTTAAGATTATCAAACTTGCAACTAAAGAATAAACAAATGTTGCAACAATCATAATTATATTTTCAATCAAAAGAGAAGAAGAGCCTTCAATTAATCCTTTTGCTCCTCCAACTTTTTCTGTAGCAAAAATCCCTGTACCTATAATTCCAACAATTCCTCCAAGACCATGCACAGCAAATACATCTAATGCATCATCTAAATTTACTTTATTTTTGTAATAAACTGCATAGAAAGTGATAATTCCAGTTATTACNCCTAGAATTAATGCTGCTCCAACACTTACAAAACCAGAGGCAGGTGTAATTGTTGCTAAACCAGCTATAGCACCAGTAGCAGCNCCTACTCCACTAAATTTTCCNCCACCATGAATTGTTCCTAAAACAACCCAAATAATCATTGCCATAGCCGCACAGGTATTTGTAACAAGAAATGCATTAACTGCTTGACCGTTTGCAGCTAGACCAGAGCCTGCATTAAATCCAAACCAACCAAACCACAACATCGAAGCACCTAAAATTACAAAAGGTACATTGCTAGGAAGACCTGGATTTCTTCTTCTTCCAACAAGAGCTGCTGCTGCTATAGCCGCGACTCCTGCATTTATGTGAACCACTGCACCACCTGCAAAATCTAATGCACCTCTCTTAAATAACCAACCATCAGATGACCAAACCCAATGGGCTATTGGAGCATAAACAAAAGTTATCCATAAAACTAAGAAAATTAGATATGTCTTAAATCTAAATCTTTCACAAAATGCTCCTGTAATAAGTGCGGGAGTAATTATTGCGAACATCATTTGAAAAATTGCAAATATCTGATCATCAGGAGTATCTATCCCATTCAAAGCAAAATTTTCGAATGATCCAAAATAACCATTTCCTCCTTCACCAAAAGCTAAAGTGTAACCCCATAATACCCAAACAACACTCATAAGACCTAGAGAAATAAAAGAGTACATAATAGTTGAAACAATATTTCTATTTCTAACTAAACCTCCATAAAAAAATGCTAAGCCAGGGGTCATAAACAAAACCATTGCTGAAGCAACTAGCATCCATGCAATTGAACCAGAATCCATACTATCTCCTTAAATAAATATTTAAGAATAAATTATGTTACAAAGATGTGGATATTATGTTACGTAAATGTTTCAAAAATGTTACTTAATCTACAACCATTTAGTTAGTGATGCGTAATCTTTTCTAGTTTTTTTTGCTACTGAAGATGGATATCCAANGGAAAGAACTCCCACAATTTTCAGAGAGGGATCAACACCTAAAATATTATTTAGATTGTTTATTTTAGAAATTTTACCTGTAGACCATCCCACTCCTAAACCGATTGCTGTAGCAGTCAATTGCATATTTTGTATGGCACAACATACTGCTCCATAATTTTCTTCAGAAATTTCTGGATTTTCACTAATTTCAGTAAAAACAAAAATATAAAAAGGAGTTCTTTCAACTCCTAAAATAATTTCTTTTTTTTGATTATCATTCAATTTTTTTTGATTATCTTCCTGAAGATTTATCAATCCATTTGAAATGTTTTTCTTACTTGGAGAAGATTTTGAAATGACTACGAATCTCCATGGTTCAGTGCTTCTATGATTAGGTGCCCAAATAGCAGATTCAAGTATCAAATTTATATGCGACTTATCGACTTCTTTATCTGAAAACTGTTTAGTATTTCTACGATTTTTTATAGTTTGTAATAATTCTTGATGTTTCATGATTAATAAATTTTTAAATATTTAAACAAATTATACGTTCTTGATGGTGTAAAATTAAGACATGGATATAAAAAATTTAAAAGTTATTGATATTATTTTTATAGTTTTATTTTTAATTATTAAAATTTTAGGATTATATGTACTTGTTGATGGGTGGCTAGTTAAATCTCAGGCAAATTACAGACAATTTAATGAGGCTGTCAATTTTTCTCAACAATCATATTTTCAAGATGTACAANTAATGGGAATTAATCAAATGATTCTTGGGATATTAATAATTATAGTTTCTCTAATTATTTTTAGTATTTATATCAAACATTTTAGATCCAAATAATAAATGCCTGAGTTTTTTCAAGATAAGCTTTTTGGGAACAATTGCTACGGTTGTGGGGCATGGAATTCCAAAGGTCTTCAAATAAAATCATTCTGGGATAATGATGAAGCAGTATGTATTTTTGATCCCAAACCGCATCATGCTGCTATGCCTCCCGATGTAATGAATGGAGGAACTATTTCTACCATAATAGATTGTCATTGTGTTTGTTCATCAATCGCAGAGGCATATAAAAGTGAAGGTAGAGAAATTGGAGAAGGTGATCCTATATGGTACGCAACTGGATATCTGAAAATAGAATTTAAGAAACCCACAAGGATGGATGGGAAGGTAACTGTAAGAGCTAAAGTTTCTGAAAAAAAGAATAAAACAACTTTGTTTATTGCTAAATTCTTTGACAAAAACAATGAACTTACTTGNGAAGGCGAAGTTCTTTCTGTGAGGGTCCCCAGAAAATGGACTGACCCAAAGGGTTTATTTCAGAATTAGTAATTACTATGGAAAATGAATTAGAAATGATCCAGACTTTATCCGAATATCAAAATTTCGGACTAGTTCCATTTCCTTGCTCTCCATTTTCTACAAAAATTCATGATTCAGTTGAGGGAAGATTACTATTCCATAAAGCTTCTCAAGGTATTCAAATGAATGAAAAAGAAATTATTGAATGGTTTGGAGAAAAAAAACTAGATAACTGTGGGCTTATAACAGGAGAAAAAGGGAATCTTTCAGTTATTGAGTTTGATAATCAAGAAATATTGTCAAATTTATACAAAAAAATAAAAAATGATGAAAATATTTCTAACATTATATTCAAAAATTTTTTAGAAAACTTAGATCATTCCACAACTATGATACTTACACCAGACAAAAAATTACAATTTTGGTTTAGATATTCAAGAAACCTTCCAGCGTACGAAAATGATTATGACGAAATAGATTTACTAAAAGGAATAACAATNTATTCAAATGGTTATATNGTTGCTCCNCCATCNTTTATCAGAGAAAAAAACAACTTTGGACAATATGAACTNCTTTTGGGTAAAAAACCTTCATTATTTCCAGAGGAAATAGATTTTTTTACTGAAATTTTATCTAAATAGTTGCAGTTTATTTATAGGCCAAATTCTAAATGCTAGCTGTCCATCAATTTGTTCTACTGGGACACACCCAAATGCTCTTGAATCGTTTGATAGATTTCTATTATCTCCTAAAACAAAAACGCAGTTTTCATCAACCATAATTGGAAAATCTGAATTAGGATTTGTCACACCTATACCTTGTTCCTGAATAATTCCATNAATAAAAACTGTTCTATTTTTAATGTCAATCTCCTCATTTGGTAANCCTATAACTCTTTTNATAAGTTCAGTTTCAGAGTTTTTTTTCTTAAATGCAATTATNGAATCTTTTTTNGGTTGGTTGATNATAATTTTTTGATCAATNATTGGTAAATTTATATAGTTTAATCTTAGAACCAATACTTTATCACCATCTTCTAAAGTTGGTTGCATAGACCTTCCATTAACTTCATAAGGAGAAAATAATAATGAAATTATGACAAGTGTCATGGAAGAAATAATAATAGTTTTTGAAATATTTGTTAAATTTTGAATCATATAAATATCTTATATTGTTTAGATGAATAATTTATATTAGATAAAAATACAAAACAGAAAGTTATCATGAAAAAAATACTTATAACTGGAGGCTCAGGATTAGTAGGAAAGATACTATCAAAACATTTATCAAATAAATATGAGATCAGAATACTTGATCAAAATGATAGTTCTTTTGAAACTATAGTTGGTGATATAAGTAATCTAGAATCTATAAAAAAAGCCTTTAAAAATATTCATACTGTTATCCATCTAGCTGGAGACAGAAGAGTTCATGGGGATTGGAGTTCTGTATTAAATAATAATATTGTTGGTATATATAACATTTATGAAGCTGCTAAGGAAAATGATGTAAAGAGAGTCGTTTTTGCAAGTTCTCAGCATGCAACAGGAGGGAATTATGATCAAGTCCCCTATACATTTATTGATAAAGGTGAGTACCAAAAAGTTCCATCAGATTATATTCCTTTAGATGAAGAAACTAGAATTAGACCAGATAGTTATTATGGGGCATCTAAAGCATTTGGCGAGGCATT
>NZTZ01000013.1 GCA_002703265.1 Chloroflexota bacterium | reverse complement strand
TCCTTGAATTTTATCTTCAAAACATCTCTGTTTCCGGCTATAGAGATAATATTATTAGATTCATGACATAATATTTTTATCTGAGTTAAAATCAGTAGCCTTTCTAATTCTTCTGGGGGATCTCCAAATCTATCTATTATTTCTTCTTTTATTTCGTAAATTTGATTTATTTCTCTTATTTTTGAAAGTCTCATGTATAAATTAAGTCTTATTTTTATATCATCTATATAGTCTTCTGGAATTCTAGAATCTATATCAATGTCGACAGTATTTATTAAGAAAAAGTCAAGAATTTCCTCTTTTCCGTTTTTCATAGAATCAACAGCTGATTCTAGTAGTGAATTATATAGTTCTAAACCAATAGAGCTAATATTTCCACTTTGTTCTTTACCTAAAATATTACCTGCTCCTCTTATNTCAAGATCTCTNAGAGCAATATCATATCCAGACTGAAATTCAGAACTATTAATTAGAGCATTTAATCTTTCTTCTGAAACTTCATTAATTCTAGAACTTTTAGGAAGNAAAAAGTATGCATAAGAACTTTTTTCGCTTCTTCCAATTCTTCCTCTCATTTGATAAAGCTGGGATAATCCAAATTTTTGAGAATTATTTATAAATAGAGTATTAACGTTTGGCATATCAATTCCCGATTCAATTATTGTTGTACATACTAGGACATTAAATTTATTCTCCATAAAATTTGTAATTACTTCTTCTAATTCCTTTTTTTCCATCTGCCCATGGGCAATTGCAATCTTTGCTTCAGGTACAATTTTTTTTATCTGATTGGAAATAATTTCAATATTGAAAACCTCNTTATTTACAAAAAAGACCTGTCCCTGTCTATCTATCTCTCTNAAGATACCTTCTCTTANAAGATCTTCTGAAAAAATAGAAAGATAGTTATTTACNGGGATTCTATTTTCAGGTGGGGTGTTAATTACACTAAGATCTCTAACTCCATTTAAGGCTAANCTTAGNGTTCTTGGAATTGGAGTTGCACTCAGACTTAATATATCTACGTCTATTTCTCTTTTTTTAATCTTTTCTTTCTGTTCAACTCCAAACTTGTGTTCTTCGTCAATTATTAAAAGACCTAATTTATCAAACTTTATTTTTTCATTAAGAAGTTTATGGGTTCCAATTACTATATCAATTTTACCTTCATTTAATTTNGAGAGAATTTGATTATTTTTTTTATTAGATACAAATCTAGACATATATTCTATTTCTATAGGAAAAGGTTCTAATCTTTCCTTAAAAGTTTTGTAATGTTGTAAGGCTAGAACTGTGGTAGGAACTAAAATTGCTACTTGGAATCCATTCTCAACAACTCTGAATGCAGATCGAAGTGCAACTTCTGTTTTTCCAAATCCTACATCTCCACAAAGCAGTCTATCCATAGGGGTTTTTGATTTTAAGTCTTTGGTTATTTCGTTTATAGATTTAAGTTGATCTATTGTTTCTTCAAATTCAAAAGATTCTTCCAAAACTTGATACCATTCAGTAGTTTTTGAGAAACTTTTCCCTTTGATTTTTTCTCTTGCAGCATAAATTTGTAGTAACTCTCCAGCTAAAATTTCTATTGATTTTTTTACTTTATTTTTTGTTTTAATCCATTTGTTGGAACCTAATGTGTCTAATGTTGGATCCTCTTTTTGAAAAGATTTATATATTTGTATCCTGTCAATTTGATCTGAAGGAACGTAAAGTTTGTCATCGTTTTTATAATTTATTACAATAAATTCTTTATCTGAAGAACCCATTTGAGTGGTTCCGATAAATTTACCTACGCCATGGTCTATGTGAACAACATTATCTCCCAACTTAAATGGTTCTGAAGATATATTTGAAGGGATGTTATTGGAGTAAGATTTATAAGTTCTTTTCTTGTTTCTTCCAAAAATTTCTTTATCGGTTAGCAATAATAAAGAATTGTTCTTGTCATTTAATCTAAACCCCGTTCCAGCATTTTTTGAAATGATATTAATTTTGTCATTGGAAAAAGAATTTATGTTTTCAAAAATCTTGATTTTTTCAGACCGTAAAATTTCCTTTACTCTTGAGGGATAGTCTGTAGATATTATGATTTTTTCATTTTTATTTTTTGTATCAATATATCTATAAATATTATCTTTACTAAAATCTAAAATCTTTGGAATAGAAAATTCTATTTTATTTGTAGTATCATTTTGTGATTTTCTTTGATTTAAGTTCACTGAAAAATTATTTTTCTTAAAAAATTCATTAATGATACTTTTTGAAACATATGGAGTGGGAAAATTATCTGAAATTATTTTTTTATTTACTTTTTCTGAGTAATTTTCTTCTCTTTTTTCTTCAATTTCTTTTAATTCAAAATCAATATTGTAATCGTCAATTTTTACTATCAAAGTATCTTTATTGATATATTCAAAAATAGTCCCTCTATCAAAAAAACCTGAATAAAAATTTATTAATTCTTCACTGCTACCATTTTGGATCGATTCTATTTCATTATTTAGTTTTGTTTTATTATCATTATCGAGATTATCTATGTACTTTTTATTATAATTTTTCACTTCTTCTAAACTGTCAAAGACATATGTTTCTTTTATTGGCGAGATAGTTATTGTTTCTAGATTTTTATATGATTTTTGGGTGCTAGTCTCAAATAGCTTTAAAGTTTCTATTTCATCATAGAAGAAATCAATTCTTATGGGGTCTTTTTCGGATAAACAAAACACATCAACTATATCTCCTCTTTGTGCGAATTCTCCTACTGATTCAACTATTGAAGTACTTTTATATCCTGACTTAATTAATTTTTTGATAAATTCTTTTTGATTGATTTTGAACCCTTTTTCTAAATAAATAAGAAGCTTTTCAAAATAACTTTTTTCCAGAGTTTTTGTTCCTATTGCTTGAACAGANGTACATATAATTGGTGGTTTTTTTTGAAACATACCTGTAAATAAACCTTCTANACATCTCATCCTATTNACAGAATTTTTATTGTCAGGCTTNTATTTTTCTAGAAAAATTTCATTTCTNTCACTGAAATGTAAATTTGAAGTAGAATTACTCCAAAAATTTATACCATCTAATATTTGCAAAGATTCTTCAGGATTTGAAGTNANAACAAGTGTTGGTACTCCTAATGTTTCTCTAAGAGTACTGATTATATATGCATATGCCGAATAATTAGAAATTATTTTTTGAGGTTGATTTTTACGCAATCCACTAACCACATCTAAAAATGTGGGGTTATTCTGTAAAAACTCGTGAATCTCTGTGAGATGATTCAATTTCATAATCCGATAAAATACATTCTATTAGAAAAAATAATTTTTTGGTTGTAAAATTCTACTTTATATAAATAAGAAATCATGAATAAGGGAAAAAAAAGAAGAATAGTAATAAAAATTGGTAGTAATTTAATTACTGAGAATGAAAATATACTCAATGATTCCGTTATAGAGAATTTATGCAATCAAATATCTGAAGTTCAGGACAATGGTAATGAAATTATCATTGTTTCTTCGGGCGCTGTTGCTGCAGGTAGGCAATATTTAAGTACCTTTAACAAAGAAATTAAAATCAATGATTCATACCTTGTGCATAAACAAGTTCTAGCTTCAATTGGTCAACCAATGCTTATGAAAGCTTATGAGAATTTTTTTTCTAAAAACAACAAGGGGATTTCTCAGGCATTAATTTCCAGAGAAGATTTTGAAAACCGTTCAGGTTACTTGAATGTTAGAAATACATTGAATGAGCTTTTAGCAATTCAGATAATTCCTATTATCAACGAAAATGATGTTGTTTCAACGGATGAACTTGAGAATAAAGCTTACGGAGATAATGATAGATTATCAGCTATGGTTGCCAATGCTGTAGATGCGGATATATTAATATTATTGGGTACAATTGATGGACTTTATACATCTGATCCTAATTTAGATAATAGTGCTGAAAAAATAAACTTTGTTGAAAAAATTTCAGATGAGCACATCAATTATGCTTCAGGGCCATCAGACAATACTGGCTCTGGAGGAATGGTTTCAAAAATTCAAGCTGCTAATATTTCAGTTAACTCAGGAACTGATATGTTTATAGCTTCAGGCTTAGAGAAAAATGTAATTAAGAGAATTGTTTCAGGTGAGAGTATTGGTACAAAATTTTTAGCCAAAGAATCACTAAATGAATCAAGAAAACGTTGGTTAATGACAGGATATTCTTCTTCAAAAGGTGAAATCATTCTAGACGATGGTGCTATAAATGCAATTAAGACCTCAAGCATATTACCTGCAGGGATCATAGACTTGAATGGAAATTTTTCAAGAGGAGATATTGTAGGAATAAAAAATAGTCAAAAAAAAATCATTGGATGGGGAATTACTAATTACTCATCTGATGAAATAGGTAAAATTAAAGGAATGAACACTAAGGATATTGTCAAAATCGTTAACAAAAATTTTGGTTCTGCAATAATCCATAGAAATAATCTTGTCATCACGATTTAGGGTAAAAAAATATGCTTGAAAGTTTAGAAAATAATTTAATTGAAGTTAAGAATGCTTCTTCTGAGTTAACTTTGCATAGTTTCGAAAGAAGAAAAGAATGCTTAGAAATACTTTCTAAAAAACTTATTGAAAANTCAGAAAAAATTATAAATATCAATACAAAAGAATTAGAAAAAAGTTCTGCGAANGGTATAGATAGTCATGTTCTTGACCGAATGAAGATAACAGAAAGTACACTTCAAAGAATGGTTGATTCATTATTAACTGTTTCTAAACTAAAAGATTCTGTTTTAGAGGTTATAGATTCAAATATTAGAGAAAATGAACTGAAAGTAGAAAAAGTTAGAGTTCCTTTAGGCGTTTTAGGAGTAATTTTTGAAAGTAGGCCAAATGTAGTAATTGAAATTGCTTCTTTAGCTATAAAGTCTGGAAATGGCTTAGTTATGAGAGGTGGTAGTGACTGTATTGAAACTAATTTAGCTCTATTCAAACTTGTTTCTGAATCTTTGAAAGAATCTGGATTACCAGAAAAATCAATGTATTTTTTAGATTTCACTGACAGAAAAGCTGTAAACATTCTTCTATCAATGGATAACTATATAGATCTTTTGATTCCNAGAGGATCAGCTTCACTTGTAAATTTAGTTAATGAAAATGCTAAAATGCCTTCTATNACAGGAGGGGTTGGAGTATGTCATACTTATGTAGATAGTAAAATTGATACTGAACTTGCGCTTAGTGTTTTAGACAATGCAAAAACTCAAAATACTTCTGTTTGCAACGCAATGGATACAGTACTAATTCATAAAGATTCAGTCGATTTGATCCAACCTTTATTTAGTCTTTTATTAGAAAAAAACGTTGATATAAGAGCAGATAAAGAATCTTATGATAATTTCAATAATAAGTCCAAAATCAAATTAGCATCATCATCAGATTTTGGAGAAGAATTTCTTGATTTAATAGTAAGTGTTAAAACTGTTGAAAATATTGATGAGGCTATAAAACATATAGAAAAATATGGNTCAAAGCACTCAGAAGCAATTATTACTGAAGATTATAATGTAGCAAAATATTTCTTAAATAAAGTTGATGCATCTGCAGTTTTCCATAATACATCTACAAGATTTAATGATGGTTTTGAACTTGGATTAGGTGCTGAAGTTGCAGTTTCAACTGATAAACTTCATGCTAGAGGACCGATGGGTATTAATGACTTAATGACATACAAATGGGTAGTTTCTGGAAAAGGTCAACTCAGGAAATAAATAAATGGATAAATCAATAAAAATTTTTGTTCCAGCTTCCTCTGCTAATCTAGGTGCCGGTTTTGATGTTATTGGAGCATGTTTAGATATATGGAATGAAATAAAAGTTACAGAGGAAAAGTTTTCAATTGATATTGAAGGATATGGAAGTAAATCTATTTCCAAAAATAAAGATAATCTTATTTATAAATCATACTTGAAAACATCAGAGATACATGGTTTTAAAGAAAAAGAAATTTCTATTCAATGCAATAACTCAATTCCAATTTCTGGAGGACTTGGAAGCAGTTCTTCTGCTGTGATTGCAGGTATATATGCTGCATATGCAATCAATAAAATAGAAATTAACACAGATGATATTTTTCAAATAGCTTCAGATATAGAGTGTCATCCAGATAATGTAGGTCCAGCTATATTTGGAGGCATTACCATAGGATTTAATGACTTAGAAAAATGGTTTATAAGTAGTGTTAGTTATAATAAAAATCTTAAATTTATATCTTTTGTTTCAGATCAAAAAGTACTTACAAATGAGTCAAGAAAAGCTTTGCCAAAAGAAATTTCAAGAAAAGATGCTGTATATAATATTTCAAGAGCTTCATTACTAATAAATTCATTAAACTCAAATAATTTTGATCTCTTAAAGTATGCATTTCAAGATAAACTTCATGAGCCGTATAGAACTCCTTCTATAAAGGGTTATCAAACTATAAGTAATGCTGCAATGAATGCAGGTGCCATTTCAACATATTTGTCAGGATCAGGTCCGACTATTTCAGCAGTAAGCTTAAATAAAGAAGTCACTATAAATTATGAGATGTTAGATGCAGCAAATAAATTAGGATTGGAAGGAAAAGGTTTTATATCTAGTATTTCAGACAAAGGAGCTTACATAGTTGAATAAAAAAATTGTAGTCCAAAAATATGGAGGAACCTCAATTGGCGATGTTGAAAAATTAAAACTAATCGCAAAAAAAATAGTTGATAAAAAAACAGAAGGATTTTCTCCTGTTGTTGTTGTATCGGCAATGGGAAAAACTACAGATGAACTTGTTGATATGTCTGAAAAAGTTACTTTCAATAAAGTAAAGCCAGACCTGAGAGAAAAAGATACATTGCTTTCAACAGGAGAGCTAGTTTCTGCAACATTGCTGGCTATGTCAATTAAATCTCTAAATATTGATGTATTAAGTTTATCTGGTCAACAAGCAGGAATTCTAACTGATCAAATTCATGGTTCNGCAAGAATTTCTGATATTAATACCGANAGAATGATGAAGGAAATAAACGATGANAAAATTTTGATTATCGCAGGTTTCCAAGGTATAAATAATCAAGGAGATATAACAACTTTAGGNAGAGGAGGGTCTGATACAACAGCTGTAGCGCTTGCAGCAGCTTTAAGTGCAGATGTATGCGAAATATTTACTGATGTAGAAGGAATATACACCACAGATCCTAGAATCGTAAATCAAGCAAGAAAACTAGAATATATAAATTATGAGGATATGCTTGAAATGGCAGTTTTGGGAGCAAAAATGCATCCTAGATCAATTGAACTTGCTTCTGTATACAATGTTCCTGTTTATGTAGCAGGAACATTTTCTAAAAAAAAGGGAACACTTATTACAAAAGGAGATGATATGGAGAACAATAAAACTGTAACGGGTATAGCTATTGATAAAAATGTCTCAAAAGTAACTATAAAAAAAATAAAGAATCAGCCAGGCACAGCAGCTTCAATTTTGAAACCATTATCAGATCAATCTATAAGTATTGATATCATTGTACAAAATATACCAATGGATGGTTATATTGATTTTTCATTTTCTGTATCTGATGATGATCTTGAGCGAGTTTATGATATTTTGATGTCTCAAAGTAATTTAGAATTTGAGGAAGTTATTCAAGGTAAAGGGTTTGCNAAAATAAGCTTAGTGGGAACAGGTATGCAAAATGCACCAGGATATGCAACAGATATGTTTAATGCTTTAGGTGAAGAAAATGTAGAAATAGAGATGATAACTACCTCTGAAATTAGAATAACCTGCTTAGTAAAAGAAGAAGATGTTGAGAAATCGGTAAAATCTCTTCACTCTAAGTTTGAACTTGATAAAGACTAGCCCTAATCTTCAGAAACTTNTCCGCTTGAAATAGAAAAATATTTTCCATCACTAATTTTATTTTTATCAATGAGTTCTATATCAGCAGTTGACAATAATATTTGATCAAAATCTAATATTTCACTCACTACTTTCTGCCTCATTTTTTCATCTAATTCTGAAAAAATATCATCTAAAATTAGAATTGGTTTTCTTTCTGTTATACTTCTAATTTCTTTTGCCTCTGATAATTTAAGTGATAATGAAATAATTCTTGATTGTCCTCTAGATGCGGTTATTGAGGCAGGGGAATTATTAAAAACAATTTCAAAATCATCTCTGTGAGGACCTATTGTCGTAATTCTTTGATCAATATCTCGATTATGATTTTTTTTCAATGATTCGTAAAAAATCAATTTTATTTCATCTGTACTAGGATTTTCATCAAGAAATTTGTTTTCTAAATTTCTTCCTATTTTGGGTAAATATTTTATATCTAGATTTATATTATTATTAAAATTTTTTGCAAATTCTTTACTACTTTGAGTAATNGTTTTTATGATTTTATTTCTTTCAAAAAATATGTTGGATGCCTCTTCTGCAAGCCTTTCATCCCAAAATTCAATTTCTGATTTATTGCTTTTTCCATCCTTAATATTCTTAAGCAAACTGTTTCTTTGATATAAAACTTTTTGGTATCTCTGCANATTCTTAACATGATCATTATTTATTTGGCTTAANAAAATATTAAGNTATTTACGTCTCACAAGAGGAGGTCCAGAAATTATAGAAATATCATCAGTATCAAAAAATACTGAGTTTATATTGCCAACAAATTCTTGGTTTGAAACAATAACGCCATTAATTCTAAATGTCTTTATAAGTTCAAAACTTTTTGAAATATCATAATCTATTTGTGCTTTTACATTTCTTCCTTTTTCTTCAGCAATACCTAAAACCTGAGTGTGTCCACCGTTATCAGCAAGAGCATTATTTATTAGATGCTTGTCATTTGAAACTCTTGAAGATTTTGCAATAGACAATAAGTAAATACCTTCAAACAAATTACTTTTTCCTTGTCCATTTAATCCATAGAAAACATTGAAACCTTCCTCAAGGTCTATTGAAGAATTTTTGTGATTTCTATAGTTGGATAGAGATAATGTTTTTAATCTTATGTTTTTACCCTATGTGTCATTTATTAATATGATAGTTTTTTCTTTTTAGTATGTGTTTAGGTTTTGAGGTTTATTTTGTAATCATTTAAAATATTATTATGAAAAAATCTGTAACAATTGATCTTTGGGAAACTATAATTGGAGAAAAAGATTATTCTTCATTTTCAGTTTCAAGAAGAGAAAAAAAATGTAAATATATTTATGATTATTTACGAAAAATTGATAACAATACTAGTCTAGATAGAGTTATAAACTCTCATGATTTTGTAGTTAATCAAATTGCTAAGTTTTCTAGATTTCATTCTGACCGACTTTTTATTGATTGGACTAAAATTTTTATTAATAAAATCAATCCAAAATTAATTAATCAAATGCAAGAAAAAGAAATTATTCATTTTGGAGATATCTTAGATGAAGCTTTTCTTGAAGATCCTCCAGATATTTTTGATGGAACTTATGAGCTATTAGAATTCTGTAAATTAAGAAATATAAAATTAGGAATAATATCAAATACAGGATTTAATTCTCCTAAAGCATACAAAAAATTTATGTCTAATAACAAAATTTATTATGATGTAATGTCACTTTCAAATGAACTAGAAACAGCTAAGCCACATTCAAAAATGTTTTGGAATACTATTAATAATTTAGAAACAATTCCTAAAAACTCAATTCATTTTGGTGATAATCCTGTTGCTGATATTTTAGGTGCTACAAATATTGGAATGGATGCAGTTTTGATCTCAAAAAACAATAAAAAAACTCCTATTAATTCTAATCATTTGGCAGTAATAGATAGTATCAAAGATGCTATAGATATACTTTTAGATTGGATCTAATCTTTTTCTTAGAATCCAAGTAACACTTAGAAGAAGAAAATTGATAAGTGTAAAAAGAAGTAAAATTATTATACAAATTTCTAAAAAAAATCTTTCAGGGAACANAATTAATAAATAGTCATTTCTAGGATCTAAAATCCATAAATCGTTTCTGAAGAATATTTTATGAAATAGAGTAAAAGTATAATTAAAGTTAATAACCATACCTGAAATTATTAATAATATTATTCCGCTCCAAATTATGAATGATTTGTAAATAATTTGGATAAGAACTCTTTGTATTTCCTTTAAGCCGTTTATATATGAACTTATAATTAGCGTGAAAAAGATAATAACTAGAGAGATTCTTTCAAAAAGAAGTGTAAATTTAATTAAATTTTTTACATCTACCATATGGTCAATTTCTCTTTGATTGAATAAATTAATTGATTTATTTCTTTCTATATTGATAGTTATTTTTTCATCATCATTCTTAAAGTAATCCTTAATTTGGTCGGAGACTTGATCTAATTCATTATTAGTAAGATTTGATCTGTAAGAAATATTATTTCTGTCCCAATTAAATTCATAAATCCAGTCAGAAAATGTTATTATTTCGAAACTTATAGTTAATATAAGAGGAACCCATAGTAAGTATGAAATATATTTTAGGGATGGGAATATTTTTTTTATCATACATAATTATAACTTTTTTTAATCATGAAAAATAACATTAAAAAATTAGAAAATATAATTGCAAAATTAAGATCTGATGATGGATGTCCATGGGATAGGGACTTGTCATTAGAAAAACTAGGAAAATTAACTATTGAAGAAGCATACGAACTATTTGATGCTGTTGAAAAAGGGAAAAATGAAGACATAATCGATGAACTAGCAGACTTGTTAACTCATCTTTTGTTTTATTTCCAGATAGGTGAAACTTCAGATAAATTTACTAAAAACGATGTTTTTTTAAGAGCAAAAGAGAAACTTATTTCTAGACATCCTCATGTCTTTGATGAAGAAAATAGAAAAGATTTCAAAACTGCCGAAGATGTAGAAAAAAACTGGTCAAAACTAAAATCTAATGAATCCAATTTCTCAGATAATCTTAATTTTTCAGGGCCGTCAAGTGTAGTTATTGAAAGAATAATAAAAAAAATTATTGAATTAGATTTAGATTTCGATATCGAAGATTATCAAAAAAATGATTTTTCCAGTAATGATTTATTTCTTGTTTATTATACTTATCTAAATAAAGGTTTGAGTCCAGATATAAAACTAAGAGAAAAAATTAATGATTTGAGTAAGAAAATTTCTGATANAGAAAAAGAATTGAAAATTTCTTTTGAAGATTTTGATAAAAAAGAAATTATAAAAATTCTATTTCATAGTTAGTTTTTTCAACAGTTATTCCAATTTTACTGACCGCCAAATTATTTTTTGATAATTTACTTTGAAATTCAATAGACTTTGATTTATCGACAGTAAAGAGTAGCCCTCCAGATGTTTGAGGATCAAAAAGGATTTTCTTTTCTGATTCTGAAATTGATTTATTCCAAATAATGTTATGCTCTAAGGCTTTCTCATTATTTATTAAACCTGATGACCAATTTTCTTCAGAAGATAATTTTTTAACACTATCTAATATAGGTATATTTGCGAAATCTATCTTTGCAGAAACATTACTAGCTCTAAGTATATTTTTCAGGTGACCAATTAAACCAAATCCTGTTATGTCTGTGCATGCTTCGATATTCATATCTACTGCAATTTCTGAAGCAATTTTATTTAGTTCTGTCATAAATTTTAAGCAGTTTGGATGTTCAGATAAATCTATCTTTGAATTTTTTGCTGCTGAGATCAATATTCCGTTTCCTAAAGGCTTTGTAATAACAATATCTTGGTTTGGTTTAGCATTTTTAAGAGTCATTAAGTTTTTTGGATTTATCTCACCTATAACTGCAAGCCCATATTTTGGTTCAGGGTCATTAATCGTGTGTCCACCAGCTATAATAACTCCAGCCTCATTAGCTTTTTCTATACCTCCTTGAATTATTTCTTCAATTGATTTTTCCGGTATATTATCAGCAAAACAACATATATTTAAAGCTAATGTTGGTTTACCTCCCATAGCATATACGTCTGAAATAGCATTAGCNGCTGCTACCTGTCCAAATAAAAAGGCATCATCNACTACAGGAGCAAAAAAATCTGTTGTAAAAATTATTGCCTTGTCATCNGTGATTTTATAAACAGCAGCATCATCTTTAGTTTTTTGATCCACTAAGATTTTATCTGATGAAAAAGATTTATTTATCTGGCCCAGAACCCTGTCCAGTACTTCTATTGAAGCTTTACCAGCTCAACCGCCACAGGTCGAAAAGTTTGTGAGTCTTATTTCTTTATCCATTTAATGTTTTTTTTAATTAAAAGTTATAGAATTTATATTATTCAGTGAACAAATATTTAGGTAAATTATGACAAAATATTCAGAATTTTCAGGGAATGAGATATTTCCTAACAAATCCCTTATCAACAGTAAAGGAAATATATCAATTGATAGTGTTGATCTAGAAGACTTAGCCAATGAGTATGGTACCCCTCTCTATGTTTATGATGAGAGTACAATTATTTCTACCATCAAAGATTTTCAAAACTCTTTTGGAGCAGAGCTAGATAATGCTGTTATTTCTTACTCAACCAAAGCTTTTTCTAATCCTTATTTGTTAAAAATCCTTAAAGAAAACGGGATGAGTATTGATGTGGTTACAGGAGGAGAACTTGCAGTTGCTAAACATATAGACTTTCCTCCAAAAAGAATGAATTTCCATGGGAATAATAAATCTCCAGATGAACTTGAAGATGCGATAAATTATGGAATTGGTCATATTACAATTGATTCTTTTAATGAAATAGAAAACTTGAAAAATATCACATCAAAGTTAGGTGTAAATCAGGACGTTATGATTAGAGTTTCTCCATCAGTTGATCCTGATACACATTTATTAACAACTACAGGAATCCTTGATTCTAAGTTTGGATTTTCAATTGAAACAGGAGATGCTGAAGAGGCAATAAAAAGATTAGTTCAAATTAAATCATTAAGTTTGATAGGGCTTCATTTTCACCTAGGATCTCCGATTTTTGAATTAGAACCCTACTCCGAAGCAATAGAGTATGTATATGAGTTTGCTTCTGATATGAGAAATAAATATGGAATTGATGTTAAGGAATTTAGTCCTGGTGGAGGTTTTGCAATTGGCTATTTATCAAAAAAGCAACCTCCTCCTATTTCAGATTATGCAAAAACAATAGGCGATGCAGTAAAAAAAGCCTGTGATGTTAATGATTTTGATATGCCAAAAGTCATTTTAGAACCAGGAAGAGCTTTAGTAGGTAGATCTGGTGTAAGCATTTATAAAGTTGGTTCTATAAAGGAAATTCCAGGTGTTAGAAATTATATTTCAGTTGATGGAGGTATGGGAGACAATATAAGACCTGCTCTTTATGGCTCCGAGTATTCAGTTTTTTCAGTTAATAAAATTACTGAAAATAATAATTTAATGAAAGCTACTATTTCGGGTAAATTTTGTGAGTCTGGAGATTATTTAGCTAAAGATATTGATCTCCCAAGTCCAGCAATTGGNGATTTATTAGTACTACCTGCATCAGGTGCTTATAATTTAGCTATGGCAAGTAATTATAATATGCAAATAAGACCTGCTGTAGTAATGATTAAAAATGGTTCCCATTTTCTTGTAAGAAGAAGGGAGAGTTATGAAGATCTTCTTAGTACTTCAGTATTATGACAATTATAAATGAAAAAGCTTATAAAATTTTAGAAAACTCAATTGTCAAAAATGCAGTTTCTCATTTTTATATTTTTCATGGACCAAAAAATGTAGGTAAAAAAAAACTTGCCTATATTTTTTCTAAATTATTATTATGTGATGATGAAAGTAATCCAAATACTTCATGTGATTCATGTCCCAGTTGCAAAAAAATTGATGAACAAAAGCACTTCGATATTTTACATGTAGATTCTAAGCTTGTAGTTGAGGGCTTAGATGAAAATAAATCAGATCAAATAAGATTACCTCATGTTGAAGAAATTAGTAGACAAGCTAACCTTGGCCCATTTATGAGTAAATATAAGATTTTTATTGTCGATGAAGCTGAAAAACTAAATAATGAAGCCTCAAATGCTTTTTTNAAACTTTTGGAAGAACCACCAACTTCAACAATTTTTTTGTTTTTGGTAAATGATTTGACTTCAGTTTATCCAACTATAATTTCTAGAGCCCAAAAAATTAATGTTTTAGAAATTGGAAAAGAAGATATGAAGAATTATATTTTAGAAAATTACGATCTAGATGATTTAAAAATAGATCAAATCATTAATTTTTCTCTNGGCAAAATAGAAGTTGCTGAGACTCTATCTTCTGATCCTTCTTTATTGGATAGTTACTTTGAATCCTATGAAAGATTTTTTGAATTTTGTAAGAGTAATATAAGTACAAGAATGGAATTATCTCAAAAATTTTCTACAAGATTTAGAACAGATAGAAATGCTATTTATCAAGAACTTAATCTTTGGATTGATTTTTGCAACATCCTGATAAATAATAGTTATCAAAATGATCAAAATTCATTATTTAGTAATAACTTATTAGATTTATTTGAGGTGAAACAAATCAATTTATTTATATTAGAAATAATAAAATCAATTAGCAACTTGAGAAGTAATGCTAATTCGAGATTAGTTTTTGATGTATTATCACTAAACTTACCATTTACTAAAGAGGAATCAACTATATAAATGATTTATAAATCTATTGCTATCGATGGTCCTGCAGCTTCAGGTAAATCTGCAGTAGGAAAATTGTTAGCAGATAAGTTGTCTTATAGTTTTCTAGATACAGGAATTATGTATAGAGCTGTTACTTATTTAGTTGAAGAAATTAATATGAGTCCTGAAAATGCATCAANTTATTTTAAGNATAAACAAATTTCTATAAGTTTATCTAANNTAAGAAATCAAATATTTTATAAAAATNCNGANATTACTGATAAATTATTNACAGANAAAATTGATTCGAAGGTTTCTGATTATTCAAAGATAAAGTTAGTTAGAGAAAATTTAGTTTTACAACAAAAGAAAATATCAGAAGGAACTAATATTGTGATGGTAGGCAGAGATATAGGTACAAAAGTACTTCCTAACTCTGATCTTAAGATTTACTTAGATGCCTCTTTAGAAATAAGGGCTCAAAGAAGAGTAAAAGATCAAGATGAATTAACACTTAAAGAGGTGAAGAAAAGCTTAGAATCTAGGGATGTTATAGATAAAAACAGGGATAATTCACCCCTAATTATTGATAAAAATGCGTATGTAATAAATACAGACAAACTTGATATTTTAGAAGTTGTTGATCAAATAATAACTATATATAAATAGACAATGAGTAAATTATTTAAAATATGTGATTCTGGTCTAAAGTTCACCTTTTCTTTATTTGGAAGTCTTGAGATCGAAGGTAAAGAAAATGTCCCTAAAAAAGGTTCTTTTATAACTGTTGCGAATCATCTTTCAATAATCGATCCAGCTTTATGCGCTTCTGCAGTCGGCAGAGACCCTAAATTTTTAGCAAAAAAAGAATTATTTAAGTTTCCNTTTAATATATTATTGAAATTTTATGGAGCTCACCCCATAAATAGAACCAGACCCGGTTCATCTGCAATTANGTGGGTAAAGGANCAACTTCGATCAAAAGAAAGTTCATTACTAATTTTTCCAGAAGGAACAAGAAGTAGAGACTTGAAATTACAAAAAGGACTTAATGGAGCAACTATGATTGCAATAGATACAGAAAGTATTATATTGCCTGTCTCTATTGTTGGCTCTGAAAAATGTAAAAATTATTTACAGTTTTTATTTCCAAAAATGTCTGTAAAAATCAAGATAGGAAAACCCTTTAATATAGTTAATCTTCCTGATAAAAAGAATAAAGATTTATATCAAATTATAACTAAAGAAATAATGCAAAGAATTTCAGATATTTTACCTCAAACATACAGGAATAATGAAAATGAATCAGAGTTTCGATTCACAAGAACAATTGAAAGCTAAACTCAANGGNATTTCAGATGATTTTTTTGATTTGAACAGTACAAATCAGAAAAATCTATCTAAATTCTCTGTAGATGAACGGAATGCAAAAAGAAAAAGTCCAGAAAAAACCGAAGGTTTATATAGAAATGCATTTCAAATTGACAGAGATAGAATAATTCATACAAATTCATTTAGAAGATTGAAGCATAAGAGCCAAGTATTTGTGGCGCCCAAGGGAGATCATTACACGACCCGTTTAACTCATGTTATTGAGGTTTCTCAAATAGGTAGAACTATAGCAAGAGCATTAAATCTAAATGAAGACTTAGTAGAAGCAGCTTCACTTGGGCATGATTTGGGACATACTCCATTTGGTCACATAGGAGAATCTGCATTGAATAATATCTTAAGTGATGGGTTTCACCATTCAATTCATTCTGTAAAAATAATCGAATCTCTAGAAAAAAATGGGAAAGGATTAAACTTGACTGATTATGTTATTGAAGCTATACGCAGGCATTCTAAGAAGCAAGGAGAATTTCTTACAAAAAATGCAGTTTTAGGGATGTCATTAGAAGCTCAAATTGTTAGAATTTCTGATGCTTTGGCATATCTAAGTCATGATATTGAAGATGCTAAAAGATCTGGTTTTCTTAATCATAAAAATATCCCTCAAGACCTAATTTATTTTTTCGATATAAGCAGATCCGAAAGAATAAATATTTTTGTTACTGATGTAGTATTGAATTCTTGGGATTGTACAGGGAAAACATCTATAAAGGATCCCTATATAAAAATGTCAGATGAATTCTCAAAAACTATGACTTTATTGAGAAATTTTATGTTTGAAAACTTTTATCTACCAGTTAGTGATTCTAAACAAGGAAAAATAGCAACAAAGATTATAGATTTATTATTTAGCTATTATTATGAAAATTTTTCAGAAATACCTCACAAATATTCTCAATATGATATAGAAAAAAATGAAAAAATATCTAATTTTATTTGCGGTATGACAGATCTGTATGCAATCAATATTGCCGAAAAAATTTCTCCTGGCATTTCAGATAAATTAAGGTTTGAAAATATATAAAACAATATTGTGTACTAAAAAAGTATACAATATCAGGAAAATAGAAAAAGTTTCACAAAAAATTTACATAATATGCTGTCCAAAGATGTTATTAATATGTACACTAGTTGAAAGTGCGAAGGAATTACTTTATGGCTGAAAATCTAAAAGACACAATTAAGGAAAAAATTGACCTTTTAGAATTTTTGAGTAGCAAAGGAATAACTTGGACAAACCAATCATCTAATCCCAAAGCTTTGTGCGTTTTTCATGAAGAAAAAACTCCTTCTTTTACTCTTTCAAAGGATCGAAAAAGATATAAGTGTTATGGCTGTAATGAAAGTGGCGATGTGTTTGATTATTTGATGTCAGCTGAAAAACTTACTTTTGTAGAAGCAATACGACAACTTTCCTCTTATTTGTCCCTTGAATATGATGATAATTCTTTTTCTGATGAAGTAGAAAAAAGAAAAAAGATAAAAATAATTAATAATGAAGTTTTAGATGTTAATTCTCTTGCACAAAGTTATTTTTCTAAGCAATTGTTTGATCAAAATTCTGAAAATTCAAAGTTTGTGAGATCTTACTTAGAAGATAGAGGTATTTCAGAGGAAGCAGCAAGGAAAAATTTATTAGGTTATTGTCCTGACGGTAATATGGGTAGCTTAATGAGTTTTTTTCAGTCAAATAAAACTAATAAAAGAGGAGTGATAAATTCTAACTTGTTAATGCGAAATGATGAGAGTGGAGACTGGTTAGATTTTTTTAGAAATAGATTAACTATAGCTATTTTAGATGAGAACTCTAATATAGTTGGATTTTCGGGAAGAGCTTTGACAGACAATTCAAAAAGTAAATATATAAATTCAAGAGAAAGTGAAGTCTTTAATAAGTCTTCTATCTTGTATGGTCTTGATAGAGCCTCTGAAGCTATTAGACTAAAGTCACAGGCAGTTGTTGTAGAAGGATACTTTGATTGTATTTCAGGGTATGAGAGAGGTTATAAAAACTTAGTAGCTGCAATGGGAACCCAGATAAGTTCTGATAGTTTTGAAAAACTTAAAAACCTTACTACTTATGATTCAGATTCTGGAGAAGTAATCTTTTGTTTTGATAATGACAACGCTGGTAAAAAAGCGGCTGTAGATACAATAGCTAAGCTAAAAGATATAATAGCTTCTGCATCAAAAAATACTTCGAAAAAATTAAGAATTAAGGTTTGTTTTCCATCATCAGGAAAAGATCCTGATGAGATTTTCAGAACAAATATTGTTGAATGGGAAGAAATGATCAACTTGTCACAGAACTTTATAGATTATTTATTAGATTATTATTCAGTTCTTCACTTACAAGGNCAAGAAAAAGATACTTATAAATTTTTAGATATCATCCTTCCATTCATAATCGAATGCTGTGATGAAGTTCAGCAGTCTTACTACTTATCAAAAGTGTCTAAGCTTACTGATTTAAGTTATGATTTACTGAAATCAGAATCAGCTAATTTAAGTAAATCAAAATTTAGGAAGAATAAAAAAACTATAAAAGATGACGAAAGAATTCGTAGNGTAATATTTAACCCTGAGAAAGCTCAAGAGAAGCATTTTCTAGCAATTTTATTTGATTCTAAAGAACTGTTTGAAAATGTCAAAGATATCGAAGATGTATACTTTTCAGATCTTCACTACAGGTCAGTATTTAAACTTTGGAAAGAGTCTCAAATGGTTATTGAGAGAGATAGCATTCAGAGTGATCTGGTTTTTATTTACGATGAAATTGAAAATTATATTAATAATGACTTCGTAGTTGATCCAGACCTTAGTAAAGATATTGAATTAGAAAATGTGAAAAATAGACTTGCAATTGACTATCAAAAACGAAAACTTAATGAAGCTGAAATGAGACTGTTTGAGCTTGAAAATAATGAAGATAAAGATGAAAATGCAATTACATCATTAATGGATGAAGTTGTAAGAATAACAGAAAATATAAAAGATTTAGAAAGGAGCGAAGTAACTTGAAAGAGGATACTAACGAAAACGATAATTTGTACATTGATAATGTAGATGAAAATGCAGGGATTGATAAAGTCTTGATTTCTACTTCTTCTAGCTTAGAAGATGAAGANGATTTGTCAGGAGCTCCNTCTGTTGATACATACTCCCAAAATGATGACTTGATGAATATTTTATCCAAAGGGAAGAAAGAATATAAAGATACATATGANGATCCTATAAGAATGTATCTAAAGGAAATTGGTGATGTTAAGCTTTTGTCAAGAAAAGATGAAGAAGTTTTAGCTAGAACAATAGACTTAAANTATAAATACAAAAGNATGCATGACGATCTNGAAGAATCAAGTACAGAATTAATTAACTCTATCGATGTCATGAAAAATGTTTTCGAATCTATAGTAAGCTTGAAACCTATACTCGAATCTATTGGTAAATTTTANGGTGCATCTAAATCTGATTCACTTACACTTAATTATTTGACGTCTAAGGAATCAGAAATAAGTAATATTCATGGAGTTTATTCAGAAGATTTAGTTCGATATGTNGCAGATGTGAATAATATATCTAATGACCAAGTTACCCAAAAAATAAAAGAATTATCTGATTTGCTTGGACTTATACCAGCTGACTTGACAGAACTTCTAGCAGATAACTTTTCAAAAACTAATTTAAAAAGTGTGATCAAGGATGAAGATTTTAATGATCAGCTAAATATGTATAAAATGATTATTGATAGTCATTTCAACCAGATACTTTCAAGGTCTGATTTAGCACAAAACCATCTTGCAGAAGCAAATCTACGATTAGTTGTTTCGATTGCTAAAAAATATATTGGAAGNGGTTTGACTCTTCTTGATCTTGTTCAGGAAGGAAATATAGGTCTTATAAGGGCTGTTGAGAAATTTGACTATAGAAAAGGATTTAAATTCTCCACTTATGCAACTTGGTGGATTAGACAATCTATAACAAGAGCGGTTGCTGATCAATCTAGAACAATAAGAATACCTGTGCATATGGTGGAGCAAATAAATAAAATCCTTAGAGTATCAAGACGATTGGTCCAGGAGAAAGGTGTTGAGCCAACTCCTGATGATATTGCTAAAGAACTTGATATGGATCCAGATAAAGTCAATGAAATACTCAAGGCATCGCAAGACCCTATCTCTCTAGAGGCTCCTATAGGAGAAGAACAAGATTTAAATCTTGCTGATCTAATTGAAGATCAAAATGCTGAATCTCCTCAGAATTCTGCTTCAAAAAACTTGTTAAAATCTCAAATTATGGAAGTTTTAGAAACTCTTTCACCAAGAGAGAGACAAGTTATTGAGTATAGATTTGGAATAAATGACAGTAGACCTAGGACATTAGAGGAAGTTGGCCAAACATTTGGGGTTACAAGAGAAAGAATAAGGCAAATCGAAGCAAAGGCACTAAGGAAACTTAGGCACCCTACAAGATCACTGACCCTTAGAGATTACCTTGATTTTTAGCGTTTAGTTATTAACTAANCNCTAAATAATTTGATTTTATTTCTATATTTTTGTATATTTATACTTAAATATGTATAAATTAAGGTGTTTATTTGTCGTTAGTTGAAATTCAAGATTACCTGATGATAGTTTNTTTNGCTGTNTTTTCTTTTTTAGGTATATTTCTTCTTATTTTTTTGATTTATCTTTTGAGGAAAATTAATAAATTAGTAAATCAGTTTGAGACGGCAAATGAAAAAATAGGCTCATTTAAGGAATCAATTAATGTCATTGGTAAATCTATTGATGTTTTTAGATCCATATTTGGCACAACCAAAAAAAGTAAGGAATAAATTATGTCAGCTGAAGATTCTTTTTATAAAGGTTTTTTTTACGGAGCAACTTTAGGGTTTATAGCTGGTATTATTTATGCTCCTAAAACTGGTAATGAAACTAGAGAAATACTTGGTGAAAATATTAAGGATTGGAAATTAAGGGCAAATGATCTGGTTGATTCTGCTAAAGAAAGACTTAATAATGCTGTTCAAGAAGGNGCTGAGGAGTCTAGAAGGTCTAGNCAAGATCTTTATGANGAATAANGTTATTTAGAATAGGANCCTAGTACCTTTAGNAATGANGTAAAGTTNGATAATTCTTCTAATGTTTCTGAAATNATTTTATCCTCAATGTGACCATCNAAATCTATTATAAAAATATAATTCCCAATCAAGTTNCCTTTNGGCCTGCTCTCTATTTTTACTAAGTTTATGTTTTTCTTTGCAAAACACTCAAGAGCCTTAAATAATAGNCCTGCCTCATCTGATTTTTTGAATTCAAATGCAATAGACGTTTTATCATTTCCNGATCTTTTAGATTTGGAGTTTGAAACAACTGCAAATCTTGTAATNTTATTCTTATAATCTTGAATTCCTCTTACAAGTACAGAGCAATTATTTATTTCAGCAGATCTACTATTCGCTATTGCAGCTACTGAATTGTCATGATTGATAAGATCTGATACTGCCTCAGCAGTTGAAGGGTATTCAGTTAATTTAATATCTTTTACTAGATTTTTNTTTATCCATAAATTACATTGATTAATTGCTTCTGGCTTACTGATTATTTCTTTTATATTTNAAAGGTCTGTATCNTTATTTTTTGTTATTAGACATGCTTCTATTGGAAGTAGTATTTCATGATTTATGTAGAGGTTTTTTGATTCTACTAAGAAATCAATAGTTTCTAATATTGTTCCTACTCTAGAATTTTCTATTGGAATAATNCCTTTATCTATTTGAGAAGATTCAACACTATCCAAAACATCAAAAATAGTCTTTTTAGGTACTAATTGATAACTTTTTTTATTATATTNAAGAGCAGCTTCTTCGCTATATGTACCTGCAGGTCCAAGATAACTTAATTTTNTATTCTTNTTATTCATTNTCTTTATAATTTATTGTGTTTTGAATTAATATTCTATCAAGGGGACTTAAGACATTATTTATATTATGAGTAATAGCTCCAGAAGAAGATACTACGGCTATAAACTTAGATTCTTCTGATAANCCTAATTCACCAACAGTTTTTCCAATATAATCAGATTCTTTGCCAACTGAAATAACTTTTATTTCGGTATGGTTATCTGTATTTGTGTAGATCAGCTGATCAAATTTATTAGCAATAAATGAGTTTAGATTATCACTAATNACTTCATCATATTCAATTGCAAAATCAAACTCATCTCCNGTAAANATATCCTTATTTTCAATTTTGTTGACTAAGCAAATAGTATAAATATTTTCATTTATATTTTTTACAATTTGTGTGGATATAAAATTAACATCGTCAGATAAAGTAGATGCTACAAAGTAGTCTGCTCTTTCAACACCTGCTTCAATTAANGTATTTTTATTATATGAATTTCCTAATAAGCTAACGTATCCAATTTCTTTTTCTATCTCTAATGATTTTTTTTCATCAGGACCAATAAAAGTTACTTCATTCCCATCNGCTATTAATTTTTTTGATAAATTTAGGGTAATATTATTCATTCCAGAGATGATAATGTACATAGCTTTATTATTCCTTTATCAGATATAAGTAATCATCTTCTTTAAGATCAAAGGGTGATATTACAGGATATTTTTTATCTTTNTAGATTTCATAAATGTCTCTATCTGTTGCCTGAAAAACAGATTTTGTACTTGGATTATACATTAGACACTTCTTATATGAAAAAACATTAAAAGGATCAGAATCGCTCAGAAAAAATAACACATCAGAAGTTTCACATATTTTATTGAGGTTGTCGTCTATATTTTTATCTGTAAAAATACTAACATTTTTTTTTGTTAAATTTTTATTTTCAAAATCAAAGTTTCTNCTATCAGAGTATATATTTATTTCATCTGAGTNATTGATAATATTATCTAGAACAAAATCAGTTAATTGTGAGATTCCTATTATTGATATTTTCATAAATTTAAACTTTGAATAATTGTATTGTATCTACTTCAGAATATTTATCTATATATTTATATTTATAGCTATNATCATTCTTTTGTTTCCGATAAAAGATTACATTAGCCTTAATTCTTTTAGCTTCCTTAACTATACCAACCCCAGAATTTCTTGATTGAAGAAGAATGAAATTTTCACCATTTAGATCATAATTTATTTTTTTTTCTTGTAAATATTTGTTAGTGTTGCTTAATATTGTTTCGCCTAGGCTAATTTCATTTCCNACTTCATAATCAATGTCGTACTTTACAGGAATCTCAATAACATATAANAAGTAAACNATGGAAGAATANTCTCTAATGAAAGGTATAACGTAATCCAATAGATCATCATTATTTTCCTTATCTAGAAGTAATATGATTTTTTCTAGTTTCATAGCTAAAGAAGTTTATTGATACTATTGTTGTTTCCTATAATGCAAAGTTCATCATTTTCAGACAATACTTCATCAGAGGAAGGGTACATAACTAGGGAATCACCTCTTTTTATTGAAACAACAGTTAATTTTTGAGCTCCAGGTTTATTTTCAAAGCCAGCTTCAGATAATGAAAAACCTACTAATCTATCTGGTACAATCATTTTGCTAATACCTAAATTATTTGAAAGCTCTAAGTATTCATCTACTACTGGTGTGAAAAGAGTATTAGCTAACCGATCTCCCATTTCTTCTTCAGCAAAAATAACTCTATCACAACCTAGTCTACTTAGAGTACTTTCATGAAGCGTTGATGAAGCTCTAGCGACCACAGTATTTAAGTTTAGAGTTTTGAGTAAAACAGTAACCATAACCGAAAGCTCAACATTAGAACCAATTGCTACAACACCAACATCAAAATCTTGTACACCTAACTCTCTAAGCGCCGTCTCAGATGAAGCATCTGCAGTTACAGGATAAGTAACTTGNCCTATCATTGATTGAACTTTTTCTTCATCATTATCTATTGCCATTACGTCGTATCCTAATTGGTACATTTTGCTTGCAAAACTAGTACCGAATCTTCCTAATCCAATAACAACAACCTGAGGTTTTAATTTCATCAACCTATCCTAACTATTTCATAAGCAGGTTTTGCTTTGCTCATAGACCTTCTTCCTACAAACATTAATGCTAATAACATTGGGCCAAACCTACCAACTATCATTAAGAATGAGATGAGTATTTTAGAAGATTCATTTAAACTTCCTGTNATACCGGTAGTCAATCCTACATTTCCAAAAGCACTAACACATTCAAAAAGTAATTCTCTAAATATGGTATCAGGTTCAAATGATGAAATAATCATGAAAGAAAATATAATTATAATAATAGAAAAAATAAATATTATTAGAGATCTTCTTATAATATCTCTGTTAACTGTTCTTTTGAATAAAACAACTTCTTCTTTACCTATGATTGTTGAAATCAGAGATACTGCAATTATTGAAAGTGTTCCTACCTTAATTCCCCCAGCTACTGATAAAGAACTGCCTCCTATAAACATTAGTGCAATAGTTGTAATACTAGTACTATTATGTATCGAGTTATAATCAAGAAGGGAAAATCCTGCTGTTCGAGTAATACTATGAAAAATTGNATGAATTATTTTTTCTTTAATTGATACATTTCCAATAGTTGCTAGATTAGTCCATTCAGAAAATAAAAACTGTAATGCACCTAGGATCATTATTATTGTAGTACCAAAGATTATTACCTTAAAATTTAGAGTGAAAAATATATCTTTATACTTCGACTGAATAAATAATTTTGCATTTGCAAATAATTCTAAAATAAAAGGATATCCGATACTACCTAAAACAATTAATACCATTGTTATGTTTAGAATTGCTGAATCATAACTGATTACTCCTACACTACCTCCATGATTGTCTAGTAATATATCGAATCCAGCTCCATTAAAAGCGGATATTGAATGAAATAAAGCATTAAATNCTATTCCATAATCATTGCCAACGATTTTTTGATCCCAAAAAAACAAGAAAGATATAAAGCCGATTATCTGAAAGATTACACTCATTAAGAATATATTTAGTACTAGCTTGATTGAACTTCCTGGGGCTATTTTTGAAGGAGTACTGTCACTCAAGCTTTCATTAATTAGAATTTTTTGTTCTAAGTTTAATCTTTTTCCAAAGAAAATATAAATTATGAATCCAGCACCCATCATGAAACCTATTCCACCAATAAATGACAAAATCATTATTATTGTTAAACCAAACTGGTTCCAAGCGTCCTCAGATTGAAAAGGTGTTAGTCCAGTTACTGTTACTGCAGATGTGGCCACAAAAAAACTATCGACTAATGATATGCTTTGATTTTCTTTACTCGATATAGGCAAAAACAGTAACAAAGTTCCTAATAATATAAATAAAATCAAGCCATAAAAAATTACTAAAGGAGAATTAATTCCTCTCCCTGACCTTTTCTTATTTTCAAGCTTGATAATTTCGGGCTTTAGTTCTAAAGACCTTTTAACTTTATGTGTTACGTTTCCGTCTAAATTCATTATTTTTATTTATTCATATATAGATTATACTTGTAACACAGTATTATGTTTTTTATGTATTTGTATGTCTAAGTTTTCACTTGAAATAGTTCCCAAACAATTGGAAAGATTAACTAATTTGCCTGAAAATCAATTTGGTGATGTTTATGTTGCTTTTATACCAGGAGATAATCATGAAAACATAGCTAGAGCATCAGAATCAATCTTAAACATGGGATATAATCCTATACCTCATATTCCAGCAAGAAGCATTACAAGTGAGAAAGAGCTTGATGTATTCTTGTCAAATTTAAAATCTGTTGGAGTAAATGATATCTTAGCTATTGGAGGAAGCCCTAAAAAACAAGAAGGTCCTTTTGAGAAAACTATGGACACTTTTCATACTGGAATTATTCAGAAATATGGATTTAGAGAAGTTAATATTGCAGGTCACCCTGAGGGAAATCCAGATGATTTAGATACTGATAATAGTGTTTTAGAAAAAGCTTCATGGCTGAGAAAAAATAACATTAAATTTTCAATCGTAACTCAATGGACTTTAGATGTAGCTAAAACTAATGATTGGATTATAAAAACAAAAGAAATTATTAAAGAAAAATTGGATTATAATGTTACTTTAAAAATAGGTGTAGCTGGACCAGCTAAATTAACAACATTAATCAACTATGCAAAAATTTGTGGTGTGTCTGCTACAACTTTGATAGTAAAAAATAAAAAATTCGGGCTAACAAAACTTATTAAGCATAATCCAACTGAAATAATTAGAGGTTTAGAACATTTTGATCAATTACATTTTTTCCCATTTGGAGGGATAAAAGAACTAACAAACTGGATAGAAAAAAGAGAAGAAAACAATGTCAGAATTTAAGATTATTGGTGAAAATATTCANACAACTAGATCAATTAAGTTNGGTGGANTNAGAACAAAAGANATTGANTCAAAANTAGTTATTTCNTANAGAAAAAAAGGTGATGAATTTTCTNNNATGGATATNCCNAAACANTTTGAANNNACNCAACCTTACAANCAAGGTCAATTAAAGCANTTNATGATTGCTATTTGGCATGGAATGAANGGNAATANANCTCAAGGTATAGACTATATCAAATGGGAAATTGAGAGACAGACATCAAATTCTGCCTCTTATTTAGATATAAACGTTGATGAGTATAGCTATAAAATTGAAGATCAAATTGAGGCTATGAGATGGTTAGTAGATATTGTAAAGGAATATGCAAAGATTCCTGTTTCAATCGATTCATCCAATCCAGAAATAATTAAGGCAGGTTTAGATCAATATGATAATCATATGAGACCGATGGTGAATTCTCTTTCTCTAGAAAGAAAAGATTTGGTTGAAGCTATAGTTGAATTTGATGCACAAGTCGTTGTCAGTGCAGCTAGTGAGAGTAGTATGCCAGAAGATTCTAATGAACGAATAGAAAACTTAACAAATCTAATTGATTACTCGACTAGCAAAGGGTTATTATTGGAAGACTTGTTTATTGATCCTCTAATATTTCCTATATCTGTTTCTTCTTCATATGGAACTGATGCCCTTGAGGCAATTTCTAAAATAAAAAATGAATGGCCTGAAGTCAATATAACTGGAGGAATGAGTAACGTTTCTTTTGGTTTACCCAAACGAAGGCTCGTAAATGATGTATTCATTAGTTTGGCAATTGATGCTGGAGCTAACTCAGGAATTATAAATCCTGTAGAATCTAAAATAGATAGAATTTTAAGTATTGATAAAAATAGTGAGGCCTTTTCGATAACAAAAGATATGTTAGAAGGTAGAGATGAATTTTGTGTAAACTATCTTTCTGCATTCAGAGAAAAAAGAATCTAGATGTATATAATAAGATTTTTCCTTTGGCTATTTTCACTAATAGCCGATATTACCAATGAATTTATAGAAAAGAATGTACCTTTATTAAGTGCAGCTATATCTTTTTATGCCTTTTTCTCAATTTTTCCTTTATTGTTAGCAATAATAATGGTATTTTCCATATTTTTGGGATTACCTGACTTTGAAAAAACTATCTTAGATTCACTTAAGAATCTTATTCCAATATTTGATGAACAAGATGATGAATTCTTGAAAGGTTTTTTTGATAGTCTTACTTCTAATAGATTAGCCACAAGTACAGTTGCTGCAATNGGATTGATTTTTGCATCTAGTGCTGTATTTGGAAGCATACGAAAGAGTATTAACTTCATTTGGGAAATAGATAAAAAAAGAAGTTTTTTTCAAGAAAGAGTTATAGACTTCACATTATTATTTGTAGCATCTTCACTTTTGTTGATATCCTTTATTTTGACTACAGGATTAAGTTTCCTGAGCGAACTTATTCAAATAAATTTTCCAGACTCGCCGTATATAGATCCTAATATTTGGAATAGATTAGCTTTATTAGTACCACCTCTTTTGACCTTCTCTGTTTTTGCTATATGTTTTTGGTGGCTTCCAAATATTAAATTAAATTTTTTACACATTCTTCCAGTAGCAGTTTTAGCTACTCTTGCAGAAGAAATAAATAAAATGGTTTTTATACTTTATTTAAGAAATTACAGTGGAATTTCAGGGTCAATATATGGAGGAGTGAGTGCCATAATCGTTTTTATGGCATTTATTTATATTTCTTCCATTATTTTACTTATAGGAGCACAAGTATGTGCTAGATTTACTATTTACTTAAATATTCGTAAGCAAAATCATCAAAATAAAGTTTTAGAATCTAGTCTAGAGAGACTTGGTTAAGATTTTTTTATCATCAGATTTATAGATAAATCATCAGAAATTTTTATAGGATCTTCATTTGTTTTCAAAAATTCAATTTTTTCAGCAAGTGAGTTACTTGTTATATAATTTCCGTATTTTTCAATAGTTTCTTCTATAACCTGTTCACCATAAATCTTAATATTTATTTTATCTGAGATATCAAAATTTTCATCTTTTCTCTTATTTTGAATTGCTCGAAGAATATCTCTAGCAATTCCTTCTATTTTTAATTCTTCATCAATATCAATATTCAAAGAAACTACGATATTGCCATCATTAATTTCACGAGCTTCAGTACCAGGATTAGATTCTTTTTCTAGAATATATTCATCTTTTCCAAGAGTTATATCTAATAATGTAACTGTTTCATCGTCGTTTAAGGTCCACTTGAATTCATTTGCTGCTTGCATGTATTTGCCTGTGTTCTTACCTAGTTTTGGACCCATTTTTCTTAAATTTATTTTTATTTTGTTTCTGTATAAAGAATCAGAGTTTTCTTCAATTGTCATTTTTTTTGTATTTACTTCATCAATAACATAACTCTCAAATTCTTTTAACCAAGAAAGATCTTCACCCACTATGGTAATTTCATTTAATGGTTGTCTAACTCTAATATTATTGGTTTTCCTTATCCCTAAACCTGCTGATGAAATTTCTCTTACTAAATCCATTTGTTCTAAAAACTCTTGATTTTTTGGGAAGTTTTTAGTTTTTGGCCAGTCCTTAAGATGTACACTTTCTTCAGAAGAAAGTTTAGTAAAAATTTCTTCTGAAATTAAAGGCATAAGAGGAGATAATGCCTTGGTTGCATTTAGCAGAACTGTATATAGAGTATCGTATGCATTTTTTGAATCTATATCATCAGCATGTTTCCAAAATCTTGGCCTGCTTCTTCTTATATACCAATTATTTATTGCATCAATAAAGTTAGGAACAGCCTGACAAGCTGCAGAAATATCATATTTTTCTAAGTTAGATTCAATATTTTCAATTAATTCTTTAGTTTTCAATAACGCATATATATCTAATGGATTGTCTGAAGAGTAATTTTCTTTTGCTGAAACATTTTCTGCATTTGCATATAAACAGAAGAAATAAAAAGCATTCCACAAAGGAGTTATTATTAATCTTTGAGCGTCAGCAATTCCTTTTCCTTCCATATCTATTTGTAAATTTTGACCCTTTAAGACTGGAGAAGAAGATAAGTACCATCTGAGAGAATCTGCTCCATATTTACCCCATATCATTTCAGGTTCAGGATAATTCCTAAGCTTTTTGGATAATTTTATGCCTTCAGTGTCTAAAACTATCCCATGACAAATACAGTTTTTAAATGGAGGTCTATCAAAGATAGCTGTACTCAGCACCATCATNGTATAAAACCATCCTCTAGTTTGACCAATGTATTCAACNATAAAATCAGCTGGGAAGTGAGATTCAAACCAATCTTTATTNTCNAATGGATAATGAACTTGAGCAAAAGGCATTGACCCTGATTCGAACCAGCAATCAAAAACTTCAGTTACTCTAACCATTTTACTTTTTCCTGTNGGATCGTCGGGATTTGTTCTTATCAAATTATCTATATGAGGCCTGTGCAGATTATCTGGTCTAACGCCAAAATCTTTTTCTATTTCATCAAGGCTTCCATATACATCTACTCTTGGNTATTTTGGATCAGTAGACTTCCATACAGGAATTGGACATCCCCAAAATCTGTTTCTACTTATTGACCAATCTCTTGCACCTGCTAGCCATTTTCCAAAAGTACCTTCTTTGATATGATCCGGAATCCATGAAATTTCTTTGTTGAGTTCAACCATCCTATTCTTAAACGCAGTCACCTCAACATACCAAGAGTTTACAGATTTATAAATTAATGGTTCATCTGTTCTCCAACAATGAGGATAATTATGAGTATAATTTTCTTTTTTTATAATCTTATTTTGTTCTCTTAAGTCATTTATGATTTTTTCATTTGCATCAAAAACTAATAAATCTTGATAATCTGGAACTTCATCTGTAAATTTACCTTGATCATCTACGGGACATACGACAGGTATATCGTTTGATTCACAAACAATTTGGTCATCTTCACCNAAACCAGGAGCCATATGTACAATNCCTGTTCCTTCTTCAGTATTAACAAACTCTGCTTCAACAACTTTGAAGGAATTTTTTGTATTCTTAAAATAATCAAATAAAGGCAAGTAAGTTGTGCCTAAAATATTTTTTCCTTTGATTGTTTTTACTTTANTAAACTGACTTANTTCTTGTTTATAGTTTTCTAAAACAGTATCTGCGATAATAATATTTTCTTCGTCAGATTCTAGAATAGAATAATCAATTTCATTCCCTACAGCACAAGCTAAATTTGANGGTAATGTCCATGGAGTTGTTGTCCANGCTAANAGNTACGATTTTTTTGAATTTTCAAANTTTATATTTGATTCTTTGATTTCAAATTTTACAGTTACAGCTGGATCTTTTCTTTCTCTATATGAATCATCCAATCTTGTTTCAAAGTTTGAAAGAGGAGTTTCTGCTTTCCATGAATATGGCATAACTCTNTCTTTTTCATATATTAATCCTTTATCCCAAAGTTGCTTGAATGCCCAAATAACAGACTCCATATAATTTTTGTCCATTGTTTTGTAATCATTTTCAAAATCAACCCATCTTGCCTGCCGGCCTACAGTAACTTCCCATTCTTTTGTAAATTTCATTACCGATTCTTGACAGTGATCATTAAATTTTTCAACGCCAAAATCTTGAATTTGCTTTCTTCCTGAAATACCAAGTTCTTTCTCTGACTCCATTTCAGCTGGAAGACCATGGCAATCCCAACCAAAAACCCGATCTACTTTAGAACCTTTCATAGTTTGATATCTTGGAATTATATCTTTTACAAAACCAGTTAAAATATGACCATAATGAGGAAGTCCGTTAGCGAATGGAGGCCCATCATAAAAGACGAATTCTTTGGATTTGTCACGATTTGAAATAGATTTCTTAAAAGTATTTTCTGATGCCCATTTGCTTAATATTTTTTCCTCAATTTTTGGAAAATTAGCNGCAGCTTCTATTTCAGGATAATATTTTTTATTCTTGTTAGTCATATAATTAATAATTCTACAATTTAATTATTTTTTTTTGACTATAAATTATATGCAGTTATTGCGTTATGCCCAAAAATATGATCTTTCTCTGTAGAGTTTAGATATTCTGTTTCAGATAAGCATCTTTCCATTTTTATTAGAGGGTAATCTGAGGCAAATAAAATTTTTTCTATAGATGATAAATTAATTGCATTTCTATATATTTCTTTGCCATATAAATAAGGCTGAGCAGAACTGTCATAATATACATTTCTTAAAAGTTTTTTAACTTCAGGCATTTGCTCGTAAAATACTAACCCTCCTCCAAAATGAGAAAAAACAAATTTGTTTTTAGGGTTATTTTTTACTAGTTCATATAGTTTTACAGGATCATTTTTACCCTTACCCTTATATATATGACCAACTGGTTCTGATCCATGAATTAGAATTGGGATGTCTGCATCTAATGCTATTCTCATTATTTCTTTCCATGTACTGTTTTTTTCAAAACTTTCATCATATTCTAGATGCAATTCCCCAATTCCTTTTACTCCTCTTGAGATGCATTTTATTAATTCTTCTTCAGATTTTTTTGAATTAATATCGAAAGAACAAAGGGGTATTAAGTTATGGTTTTTTTGAGCTGAATCCAATATATAATCATTAACAATGTTTGCTAATCCATGATCAGTCCAACCAAAACCTCCAACTATCGATTTATCAATTTTATTATTTTTCATACTCTCAATTAATTCTTCACAATTAATTATTTTTGAATCCTTATCAAATATAGAATCAAATTTTTTATCAATTTTTTTATATTTTTCTATATATGAAGAAACTTCTTTTGGAAGTATGTGAGTTAGAGAATCTATAATCATTTTTTTATTCTATAATTTAATTATCATGACTAAAAGTATGGACAAATCTAAATTTGGAAAAGTTTATGTTCTTAAGACTTCCCCTGAGTACGTGATTGGAGATTATGCCAAAATACTAAACTTCTCANATATAAATAAAAATTTTAATTTATCAACCAAAACTCTTATTAAAGCAAATATTTCATGGCAACATTATTTTCCTGCTTGTTCAACAGCTCCTTGGCAGCTTGATGGTGTTATAAGAGGCTTAAGAAGTTTGAAGTTTACTGATATTGAAGTGGCACACAACGGTACTGTTGTTGTTGATGCTCATGAAGGGAAAAGAAATAATGGTTTTGAGGATATTGAAAGAAATTTATCAGTAAAAAGTACNGTTCTAGATGACCCNGGTCAAGATTGGGTAACTTATAAACCTAAGGGTAATATGAATGTTCTAGATAAAATTTATCCTGAAGGAATCAAGGTTCCAAGAAAGTTGTTTGGCACTAACATAATTCATTTACCTACTGTCAAAACNCATGTTTTTACTACAATTACAGGAGCTATGAAAAATGCATTTGGAGGATTACTACATCAGAACAGACATTGGGCACATGCAGATATACATAACACCTTAGTCGATCTACTTAGAATTCAATACGAAATTCATGATAATGTTTTTGCAGTAATGGATGGTACTTTTGCAGGAGATGGACCTGGTCCAAGAGCTATGTCATTTAAGGTAAAAAATTATATTTTAGCTTCATATGATCAAGTTGCAATTGATTCAATTTCAGCAAAACTTATGGGGTTTGATCCTATGCAAATTCCAAAATTAAGAATTGCTCATGAAGCAGGTTTGGGGATAGCTAAACCCTCAGAAATANAAGTAAATGGAGATTCAATTGAAAAACAAAACTGGAATTTTTCAAAAAATAAAAATACTTTTGCCAGCAGAGTTCAAAAATTGATATATTGGGGCCCCCTTAAACCTCTTGAAAAACTTTTGCTGAGAACTCCATTNGTAAACNTTGCTTTTCTTGCTTCAAATTTATACCACAACNCATTCTGGTTAAGATTTATAGGTAAGTCAAGAGTACGTAAAGCATTTGAAACAAACTGGGGAAGGTTACTTTCTAGTTATAAGATTATAAAGCCTTAGTTTTTGTTTTCTAAACAGTAGTTATACGCACTNAATGCTGAGATTGCNCCCTGAGATGCAGCAGTTATTGTCTGCTTAAGATTTGACCCATTTGTAAGATCTCCTGCTGCATATATTCCATCAATATTTGTTTTCTGGTCCTTATCTACAACAACTTCATTTGTTTCTATATCTAAATCAATACCTAAAGAATTTGGAATTTCAACTCTAGGATCAGCTCCTGCTTCTATCATCANTCCATCAACAGTGTACTCAGTCTCATTATTGTGTTCTTTTTCTAATTTGATTTTTTGAAGACCTCCAAAATCAGAACCAATAAGTTCTGTCACATTATTATTTAGTAATACGTCTACATTTTCAGTTTTATTAAGTGTTTCAAGCAGTATAGGCTCTGGTCTCCATAATTTTTCTCCTCGATAAACCAAGAATACCTTTTTAGCATACTTAGCAATAAGTATTGCTCCTTCAACTGCCGCATTTCCACCCCCCACTACAACGGCTAAATTTTTATTTTTATATAGAGGTGCATCACATGTAGAACAGTAAGATACTCCTTTACCTGTCCATTCATCTTCGTTTTTTAAACCTAGTTTTCTTCTTTCTCTACCTATAGCTAAAATTACAGTTTTTGTCTCTATTTCCTGACCATTATTTAATTGACACAAAAANCCTTTTTCTGTTTTTGAAACTGACTTAAGGTTATCTTCAATAATTGGCACTTGAAGTTCTGTTACTTGTTTCTTGAACTCGAGCATTAGATCAAAACCATCTATTTCTATATTCCCTGGATAGTTTTCAATCAATCCNCCAATAGCAGTTTCTCCACCAAAATCTTGACCTGCAATAGCCGTTTTCATTTGATATCTTGCTGAGTATAAACCAGCGGCAAACCCTGCAGCTCCTTGACCTGCGATTAGTACATCTAGATTAATTTTTTCTGATTGATTCATAAAAAGTCTTCGATAAGTTTAATCTCTAAATATAATAATGATTATTTCAATTTTTTGAAACTATCATTTTCAACAATAAATAAATTAATTGAGACAATCTTTGATTATTTTTATAAACAAAAATTTTCAACGATTATTATTCAATGAGAGAAAATATTACAAACAGAAATTGAATACAAACGAACGCTATAAAAATAATGATATTATTGACAGTGTNGTTATAAAAAAAAGACGTGTTTAATTACTAGGAGTTTTTATGGAAAATGAAATCAAGCACATAAAAAATGGTGATATTTGTTCCCCAAAAGGATTTTTATCTGGATCAATATTTGCCGGAATTAAATCACCAGGACAAGATAAAAGAGATATAGGAATAATTTTTTCTGAAACGGAATGTGTTAGTGCAGGGACATTTACTCAAAATTCGGTTGTTTCTCCTTCTGTAACTTGGACTAAGGAAGTTCTCAGAGAAAAAAAACTTAGAGCTGTAGTTGTAAATTCAGGTTGTGCTAACTGTGCAGTAGGAAATCAAGGATATATAGATGCCAAAGAAACTGCTAAAATCGCATCAAATTCTCTATCAATAGATCTTGAGTCAATAGCCGTAGCATCTACGGGTATCATTGGAGTTGAACTTCCTATGGCCCTTATGAGAAAATATATTCCTAAAATTGAGCTTTCTAAAAATGATGGTCCTGGATTTGCTAGATCAATCTTAACTACTGATAAAAGAACAAAAGAAATAGCTGTATCCTTTGATCACGAAGGTACTGAAGTAACAGTTGCAGGAGTTGCAAAGGGATCAGGGATGATTCATCCAAATATGGCTACAATGCTTTCATTTATAACAAGTGATATATCTATAGATGAGACTACTCTAAGGGAAGTACTAACACTTTCTGTAAATAAATCTTTCAATCAGATTAGTGTTGATGGAGATCAATCTACCAACGATACTGTTCTTGCAATGGCAAATGGAGAAGCTCAAAATAAGAAAATAACTTCTCTAGAAGATGCCTCCGTTTTTCAAGAAGCTATGGACCAAGTTTGTATATTTTTAGCTAAAGAGATTGCTAAAGATGGCGAAGGAAATACAAGACTTATTGAAGCTTCAATTNCAGGTGCAAAAACACTAGAAGACGCTAGAAAAGCTGCTAGATTTATAGTTTCTTCAAATCTAGTAAAAACAGCGGTTTATGGCAGAGATCCTAACTGGGGAAGAATAATGATGGCTGTTGGTGCTTCTCAAATTGAGCTNGATGAATCAAAAATTGAAATTTTTGTAAATGATATACAGATAGTAGCAGATGGAATCTCTACACCATATAATCATCAAAGTGTTGTAATTGCTATGAATCAACCGATAATTCGCCTTAAGGTTAATTTGAATATTGGTAAAGAATCTTCCAAAGCATGGGGAAGTGAACTCACAGAAGAATATGTGGTTTTCAACTCTGCATATACAACATAAAAGAAATGAATAATTCTTCAAACATTACCGTTATAAAGATAGGGGGATCCACTTTAGGAGAAACCGATAGCACCTTTGCTGATATTGCTTCACTTCATAAAAAAGGTTGGAAAGTAGTATTAATACATGGTGGGGGAAAAGAAATTTCCAAATGGATTAATATACAAGGGATAGAACCAAATTTTGTTGATGGATTAAGGGTCACTGATAAAAAAACTTTAGATGTAGCAATTGCTGTTTTATCTGGAAAAGTAAACTCTGAAATAGTTACTGAGTTTCAAAATATGGGAGTGAATTCTGTAGGACTTGCTGGATCATCAGGAATAATAGAAGCAAAGCAACTTGATAGTAAATTAGGATTTGTTGGGGAAATAACTAATTGTAATACTGAAGTTATATTAAGACTTCTGGATGATGGGTTTTTACCTATTATTTCTCCTCTTGCTTTATCAATTGATATAAAAAATCAAATTTATAACACTAATGCTGATACAGCAGCAGGATTTATTGCTAAAGCGTTAGCTGCTGAAAATATAATCTTTCAAACAGATGTTCCAGGAATAATGGATTCTAATAAAAGAGTTATTCCTCAAATGACTAAAGCTCAAGCACTTGAACTTATAGAGACAGGAATTGCCCAAGGGGGCATGATTCCAAAGATAAGAGCTTGTATAAATGCATTAGAATATGTTAAGACAGGAAGAATAATAGATGGAAGAGAAGCAGGGGCTTTAGTAACAGCATTCACTAATGGAAATATAGGGACTAGAATAATATAAAGAACTTTATGGAGAGAAAAATGAAATCTACGAAAGAATATAAAGAACTAGAAAAAAAGTATTACATGCAGGTAGTAAATAGAATGCCGCCAGTTCTTGTAGAGGGAAATGGAACTGTAGTTAAGGATAATGATGGTAAAGAGTACTTAGACTTTACAGCAGGGTGGGCTGTATTGAATTTAGGTCATTCTCATGAATCTGTTACATCAGCTATAAAAGATCAGGCAGGAAAAATTTTGCAAATGAGCAATCTGTTCTACACCACTCCTCAACTTTCTTTAGCAGAAACAATTGTTGAAAACTCTGCAGTTGATAGAGTTTTTTTCTGTAATTCAGGAGCAGAAGCTAATGAAGGGGCTTCAAAATTAGCCAGAAAATGGGGTAAAAAGAAATTAAATGGTGCTTTTGAGATAATAACAACATTAAATTCTTTTCATGGAAGAACTCAAGCTATGATGGCAGCTACAGGTCAACCTCATTATCAAGATAATTGGAGGCCTTTGATGCCAGGATTTATAAATGTTGATTATAACGATATTGATAAAATCAAAGAAGCTTACAATGAAAATGTCTGTGCTGTAATGATTGAACCTTTACAAGGTGAAGGGGGGGTAAATGTTCCCAATGATGGATACCTAAAAGAAGTTCAAGATTTTTGTAAGTCAAAAAATATTTTATTTATCCTAGATGAAGTTCAAACAGGAATGGGTCGTTTAGGNACACTTTTTGGTTATCANAGATTTGAAGGAGTGGAACCTGATGTTATGACTCTTGCTAAAGCTCTAGGTTCAGGAGCTCCTCTTGGAGCTTTTTGTTCTAAGGAATTTTGCTCAGTTTTAGAGCCAGGAGATCATGGTTCTACCTTTGGNGGAAATGCTTTAACTACAGCNGCAGGAGCTGCTGCAGCGAAATATATGGTTGAAAATAATATTCCAGAATTAGCATTGTCTTCAGGTGATTATATGAAAGAAAAATTATCATTATTGAAAGAAGACTTTTCCTTCATAACGGAAGTTAGAGGAATGGGATTACTTATAGGATTAGAAATGAATGAGGATTATTCCTCACAAATAGTAGGTGAGTCCTTAGAAAAAGGATTACTGATAAATGCAGTAAGGCCAAATATGATAAGGTTTATGCCTCCTTTGAATGTGTCAAAAGACGAAATAGATCAAGCTATTGAAATCATAAGATCAATTTTAGAAGGAATTAAGTAATATGTCTAAAGGTAAATGTGTACTTGCATATAGTGGAGGAATGGATTCAACAATTTCAGTTGTATGGATTAAGGAGAACTATGATTTAGACGTTATAACTCTTACTGTAGATTTAGGAGCTGGTCCAGAGATAGAAGGAGTTGCTGAAAAAGCTAAAAAAGCAGGAGCAATAGATTCTGTTATTTTAGATGTTAAAGATGANTTTGTANATGAGTATNTTTTTCCAGGATTAAAGGCTGGAGCTATGTATGAAGATGTCTATGCTTTATCTACAGCTTTTGCTAGGCCATTAATGTCAAAAAAAATAGTTGAAACGGCTAGAAAATACGGTGCAGAATTTGTTTCTCATGGATGTACAGGTAAAGGTAATGATCAAGTTAGATTTGATGCTTCAATAATGACTCTTTCTGGTGATGGAGAATCATTGAAAATTATTGCTCCAGCTAGAGAATGGGGTATGACAAGGGATGAAGAAAAAGAATATGCAAACAAAGCAGGTTTAGAAATCAGAGATGTTGGAAATAATAGAGTATATTCTATCGACAGAAATTTATGGGGTCTTGCTATTGAAGGAGAGGATTTAGAAGATACGTGGGAAGCGCCTCCTGAAGATGCATTTTCATGGACATCTAGTATTGAAAATGCACCAGATAAGCAAGAAATAATTGATATCGAATTCGAAAAAGGTATTCCAGTTGCACTAAATAATAAAAAAATGTCTGGAGTAAAGCTTATAGATGAATTAAATATTATTGCTGGAAAGCATGGTATAGGAAGAGTTGATCATCTAGAAAATAGATTAGTTGGAATAAAGAGTAGAGAAGTTTATGAAACCCCAGCTGCAGTTATTCTATATCAGGCTATAGCAGCCCTAGAAACTGCAACTCTATCAAGAGAACAGCAAAGAATTAAATCTTCTTTATCAACGACATATTCAGATTTAGTTTATGATGGAAGATGGTTTACAAGTCTTAGAGAAAATATAGAGGCATTTATGGATGATGTTCAAAAATTTACATCAGGGAGTGTTAAGTTACGACTTTATAAAGGCAGTTCTACTGTAATAGGTAGAAAATCTAGATTTTCATTATATGATTATGATATGTCTACATATTCTACAACTGATAGTTTTAATCATGGTTCAGCCGAAGGATTTATAGACATATACTCATTGCCTTCAAGAATTCAGGCAAAAAAACAAAAATATAATGATTTATAAAATTGAACAAGGGAAAAAACAATAAAACCTCATCTGTGCAAGGAGAAATTTTCGGAGATTTCACCAGTTCCTTCAGTACAGATATAAAAATGTATAAAGAGGACATACTTGTATCTATTGCATACTCTAAAATGCTGAATAAAGTTGGTTTGATAACATCAGATGAAAATAATTCAATTGTTACAGCTTTAGAAGAAATATTAATTGAAATNCAATCGAATAAATTTACTTGGGATCCTTCTCTTGAAGATATCCATCTAAATATTGAAAAATCTCTATACGACAAAATAGGTGATACTGCTGGAAAACTACATTTTGGAAGATCAAGAAATGACCAAGTTGCTACAGATGTAAGATTATACTTTATGAATAATATTAGTTTACTGAGTAAAGAATTTAAGGACTTTTTACTTGCAATTGTAAATCTAGCTGAAAAAAATTCTTCTGTAATAATGCCAGGATATACTCATCTTCAAAAAGGTCAGCCAGTTTTGCTTTCTCATTACTTGATGGCATATTTTTCAATTTTATCAAGAGACTTAGATAGACTTGAAAATTGTTATGAAAACATGAATGTTATGCCATTGGGTTCAGGTGCATTCGCAGGAGTCACTATTCCTATTGATAGAAAATTTTTAGCTAAGGAATTAGGCTTCAAAAATATTTCTGATAATTCAATTGATTCTGTTTCATCGAGAGATCATATCTTGGATCTTCTTTATTCATTGAGCTCAATAATGATCANTACTTCAAGAATATGTGAAGAATTTATAATCTGGTCTACAGATGAATTCGGTTTTATTAATTTGCCAGAAAATTTTACTACTGGATCAAGCATAATGCCTCAAAAAAGAAACCCNGATTATTTAGAGTTAGTTCGTGGTAAAACAGGAAACTCTATTGGTAATCTTATTTCATTGATGACTACTTTAAAAGGTCTTCCATTTACGTATAATAGAGANCTTCAAGAAGATAGAGAAGGAGCTATGAATTCATTAGAATCAGTGACGAAAACTNTAGTAGTGCTTAAGAGTATGTTTTTAGATATAACTTTTAATAAAGAAAAGATGTTGAGTTCTTCCATTGAATCAAATATATTAGCGACGGATTTAGCTGATTATTTAGCTTTTAAAAAAATTCCATTTAGAGAAGCTTATGAAGTAATAAAAAAAGTTTCTAAAAAATTATCCGATGAAAATAAATCAATTAAAGATTTGAAATATGAAGACTATAAGAAAATATCAGACTTATTTGATGAGGATGTTATGAAAATAGATGTTAGTTATTCAGTAGAAAAAAGAAATTCTTATGGAGGCACTTCAACAAGTTCTGTTGAGGATCAAATTAAGTCAGCTAAAAAATATCTAAATTCAAAATAGTATGAATGATAAAAATATTATTATAAGCGCATCTATTTTATCTTCTGATTTTAGAAATTTAGAAAAAGAAATTAAGGCTCTAAATTTTTCAGGTATAGATGAATTCCATCTAGATATTATGGATGGCCATTTTGTTGAAAGNATCTCATTTGGNCATCCAATAGTTCAATCNGTTCGTAATCTCACTGATTTACCAATTGAAGTTCACCTTATGGTAGATAATCCAATTGAATNTATCGATAGTTTTTTAGAAATAGGAGTGAATATATTTACTTTTCATATTGAATCANTTGATAATCCTTCAAAACTTATCAACAAAATAAAAGAATCGNATTCTGAGGTNGGTATTGCATTAAATCCAGATACTGAAATAAACCAAATNGNACCTTATTTAGATGATATNGATAGAGTTCTTTTTATGACTGTTTATCCTGGAAAAGGAGGGCAATCATATCTAAAATTTGTGAATGAAAAAATCAAATTATTTGTTTCAGACTTTTCATCAAAAAATATCCTAGTTGGTGTCGATGGAGGAATAAAATCAGAAACTATTAAGGAACCTTATGATTGTGGTGCAAGGATGTTCGTTTCTGGGACAGGAATACTTAATAATGATCTAGGTTATTTAGGTGCAGTTAACGATCTGAGGAAATCTACTTAAGAGCAATTCCTTTTTTGTCTAGAGTTCTTATTTCTCTTGCAGTTAACTTTACAGTGTATACTTTTTCTCCTATTGTTATTTTTCTTTTTTGAACATTAGGTTTAGAAATTTTTTGGGTAGCATTTAATGCATGGGATCTATTATGACCAAACAAAGGTTTCTTGAGAGGCCCTAGACCTAAATATTTTCTTGGATCAACTGACATTTTTTTCTCTTGGTAAATACGTAATTTAAATTATTTTTTTTTTAACAACTATAGTTTATCATCAATCTAATAATTCGAAATATTATTTTATGAACACAAATCAAGAAATTTCATTAGATGAACTTATTTCAGGTATTAAGAATTTTATTTTTTGCTTAGATTTGTACAAGGAAAAAATTAATAACTTGAATGTTTTTCCTGTTCCTGATGGTGATACCGGTACTAATATGCTTCTTACTCTTAGAAGTTTAGATTTATCAGATTCAAAAACTATAGATGTTGAAAACTTTTTATCAACCTTAAAAAATTCTTCTTTAATGGAAGCTAGAGGTAACTCTGGAGTAATTTTGTCTCAATTTTTTATAGGATTACTAGCTGCATATAAAAAAAATAATTCTTTAACCTTGAGAACTTTAGCTGAATCAATTGTTAATGCAGCTCAAACTACACGTGAATCACTTCCTAATCCAGTTGATGGAACATTAATGACAGTATACGAAGATGTTGGATCAGTAGCAATTAAAAGCTATTCTAAAAGTAAATCTCTNTCTGATTTCTTAAAAATATTATCAGAAGAGTCTATAAAATCTGTNAGATCAACCCCTGATAAACTCCCTATNTTAAAGGAAGCAGATGTTGTTGATTCTGGAGGGTTAGGCTTTTCTATGATGATCAATTCTTGGTTTTTTTCTACTNTATCTAAAACTTCNAATGAACTTCAAAATAATCTCAACAATGCNTACTCTGAGATGATTGCTGGATTATCAGATTCAGTTTCAAAAGAATTTTACGATGAAACTGAAGAAATAGAATGGGGTAACTGTACAGTATTTACAGTCAAGGGTGAAGATATTGATATAGACTTTCAGAGAAAAAAAATACCACAATTTGGNAAATCAGCTGTTATTACTGGTGATTCAAGTCTGATAAAAGTTCATATTCATGTTTTAGATACATCTGAAATTATAGATTACGCAAACAAAATTGGGGAAGTTGAAAATATTTTTATTCAAAATATGGATGAACAAACTAAAGAAATATCTGAATCTAAGAAGGATTACAGTAATATAAACACTTCAATAATTTCAATTTGTGAAGGAGATGGAGTTGCTAATCTATTCAACGAAACGGTTGGTTCTCCAATGCATATATTAATTGGAGGCCCAAAAAAAAATCCTAGCATCAAAGATATTCTAGAGATTGTTGAAAGGATTGAATCAGAAAATATTATTATTTTACCTAATAATCCTAATATTTTAGTTACTGCAAAAAAATTATTAGAGATTACGGATAGAAAAAATATTTTTTTAGTAGAAACTAAGTCTATACAACAAGGAATATCATCAGTTATTTATTTTGATGATGAAAATTCAATTTCTGATAATCTAGATCAAATGAAGGCAACTAAAGATTCTATTGAAGAAGCATCAGTATCAATATCTACTAGAAATGTATCTATACAAGGGAAAAAAATAAAAAAAGATGATTACATCAGTATTCATAATGATGTAATCATTGATTCTTTTAGCGATTCAGAGGAAGCATTACANTCNNTACTCTCAGATATGGCAAAAAGAAANGANATTATCACAGTAATAGTNGGTCATGATTCNATAGGAAAAAATCTTGATAATATAGAAGAAAATTTTTANGAAGAAAACAATGAAAAGGAATTAACGATTGTAGATGGNAATCAACCATACTATAATTATTTCATACTAGGAGAATAGGTTNATATGTCAAAAATAGCATTAGTAACAGATAGCACTTGTGATCTACCTAAGAGTGTAGTCAAAGATAAAAACATAACGGTTATCCCATTAAACGTTCATTTTGGAGAGGAAACTTTTTTAGATGGTATAGATCTACAATCTAATGAATTTTTCGAAAAATTAAGTACTTCTGAAATACACCCTCAAACTTCTCAACCTTCAGTTGGAAGATTTGTTGAAACTTATAATGATTTACTAAAAAAACATGATTCAATTTTATCTTTACATATTTCTTCAAAGTTAAGTGCAACTTATAACTCAGCACTTCAAGCTCAAAAAGAAATAGGTAATGAAAAAATAAAAGTTATAGATAGTATGAATGGAACTCTTGGACTTGGAGCAATAGTTCATCATATTGCAGATTTAAACCAAAAAGGGGAATCTTTCGAAAATTTAGTTAAGGAAGCTGAAAAAATAATTCCAAACGCAATTTTTATGGGTTTGGTTCCAACTCTTGAATATCTAGCAAAGGGTGGTCGAATAGGTAAAGCAAGAGCTTTTATGGGATCTCTTTTAAAGATCAAACCAATTTTGTCTGCTGTCGACGGAGAAATACAATCTGTAGGAAAAGCTAGAACCTTAATTAAAGGAATGGATTTTATAGTTGAAGAGATGAAAAATCGTAAAATTTCTAAATTATTTATAGTGCACGCTAATCACGAAGAAAGAGCAAATTTATTGAAGGAAAAAACTAAGGATCTCATTGATCCTAAGGATATAATTATTGCTGAGTTTGGTCCAGTTGTTGGAACTCATCTTGGTCCGGGCTCATTTGGAGTAGGATTTATTTCTTCGGAGTAAAGATTTGCAATCTTCAAAGAAAGTTAAGCGACTGAGAGTTTTATCATCAATACTTTCTCAGGAATTTCAACTTGGTCTCAATGATCAATCTGTAGAACTTGGTTTAGATAACCTTCTTAGTAATTCATATAAGGATATGCTTTGGATAAGAGATGTTTATCCTATGAAATCAAGAAACTATAAAAATCTTGGTGTAGGTGAAAGGCATATTTGGGTAAAGAATCTAATATCTAAAATTTCATATGAAATAAAGATTATTGAAGAAAAAATTTCAAATGAATTACTAGTCCAAAATTTGCCTCTTGAAACTCCTATAGAAACTTTACCCTTTATGGATAGAAGGCATATTACTAGATTTTCTAATATAGGTGTTTTTAATTTAGAAGACTTAGTTCTGCACTTTCCATTTCGATACGAAGACTATACAAACATCAAAAATATAAAGAATTTATCTNTTGATGAAAGTGCAACAATTNTAGGTAATATTACAAAAAAAACATTGATAAAAAAGTTGAATGCCTCTCAGATTGTTGTTTCTGATAAAACAGGTTCAATTACTGCTACTTTTTTTAATATGTCTTTTTTGATTAGAAAGTTTAAAGTTGGTAGCAAAATAGCTTTAGCTGGTNCAGTAAAAAAATTTAGAAATTCACTTCAATTTAATAATCCTGATTATGAAATTTTTACAAATAATATAAAAAGATTTGATTATCTTCAGCCAGTATATCATTCAACAGAAAGACTTACTCAGGAAGTAATTAAGACAAGAATTTCAAGNGCAATTAAATCTAATGCTTTAGAAAAATTTATTAATTTTATTCCAGAAGAAATTCTAGAAAGAAATAATCTGTTTACATTGAGAGATTCAATAAAAAAATTACATTTTGCTAAAAGTGAAAATGAGAAAAATAAAGCTCAAAAAAGCTTTGCCTTTCATGAAGTCTTTGAAAATCAAATTTCTGTAAAATATCGAAAAAAACAAAGAGAAAAAAATATTTCTTCTTATTCCTATCAATCATTTTCAAAAAACTATTCAATAATAAAGAAACTTTTACCTTTTAAATTGACTAAGGATCAAGTTGATTCTATTTCTGAAATTGATAATGATCTATCTTCAAAATTACCTATGGCGAGATTACTNCAAGGAGAAGTCGGTTCTGGTAAGACNATAATTGCNTTAATTGCTCTATTATGTACAGCAATGGAGAAAAAACAAGGTATTTTATTAGCACCTACTGAAGTCTTAGCTGAGCANCACTTTATAAATTTATCTAATTTAGTTAGTGCATCAATAGAGTTTGGATACGACGATAATATAAGNGTTTGTAATATTNAAAATGAGATAAAAATAGCTCTTCTCACNGGTTCACTTACTCAAAAGATNAAAGATAAAACTAGGTCAATGATTTTAANTAAAGAATTAGATATAGTNGTAGGAACNCATGCTTTACTTCAAGAAAAAATTTCNGACAATTTATCAGGATTAATTGTTATTGATGAACAGCAAAGATTTGGTGTAGATCAGAGAAATTTATTATTNAAAAGAAAGCCAATTCCAAATTTATTAGCTATGTCAGCTACNCCAATACCTCGAACTCTNAGNATGACCCTTTATGGAGATTTATCGCTATCAACAATTAGAACAATGCCAAATAGAAAAAGAGATGTTAAAACCATTTGGAAAAAAAACAGCCAATTTATAGATGTACTATCTAATTTAGAAGAAGAGTTAAAAAAAGGTGCTCAGGTTTTTTATGTATGTCCCCACATTGACACTTCGGAAAAAATTGAAGTTTCTTCAGTAACTCAAGAATACCAGAAACTTATAGATACTCATCTTTCAAAATATAAAATCATGCTTTTACATGGAAGGATGAAAATTGACGAAAAACAAAAAATAATGGAAAAGTTACGTAAGGG
>NZTZ01000012.1 GCA_002703265.1 Chloroflexota bacterium | reverse complement strand
AGATGATTACACTTTCAATTATGATGAAATAGACAGGATTCCCTATCTTGCCCCAAACTTAGTAGGTCCTGAAAAAGCTGCAAAAGGTAAAACACCAACAGATTCTTGGTGGCACACAATAGTGAGTCCAAATAGTAAAGAGAAAACAGGTTATCCTACTCAAAAACCCATGGGAGTATTAAACAGAATTATCAGGGTTCACTCAAACAAAAATGATAAAGTTCTAGATTTTTTTGCAGGAGCAGGGACAACAGGAGAAGCTGCAATCCAAAATAAAAGAAACGCTATCTTAATTGATAATTATGATCAAGCTGTAAAAGTAATGAAAAAGCGTTTCGAATTTCATAAAAACACAAAATATTTAACCCACTAGTCTAGAGATGGAAAATAACAAAAAATATCCTGATATTGAAGTTGTTGTAATTGGAGCAGGCATAGCTGGATTATGTACTAGCTACTTTCTAACAAAGAAAAAAATTGACCACGTAGTTATTGAAAGAGGAGAAATCGCAAACACTTGGAACCATGAGAGATGGGATAATTTTTATCTTGTTAACCCAAACTGGGCTATGAAAATACCTGAATTTGGATTTGATTCGGATCATTTTCCTTCCGACAACCCAGATGGCTTTCTCAATAAAGAAGAAGTGGTAAGTTACATAAAGGCTTTCGGAAATTTTATAGGCTCAAAAATTTATGAAAACGAAAATGTAGAAAAAGTTTCAAAGTATAAAAATAATTACGTATTAACTACATCAAAAAGAAAAATTTCAGCCAAAAATATTGTTATAGCAAGTGGAGCGTTTGGAAATGCTCATATTCCTGAAATGCATAATAAATTAAGTAAAAATATATTTCAAATACATTCTTCAAATTATAAAAACTCAGAAGAATTACCTGATGGGAATGTAATTGTAGTTGGATCAGGACAGTCAGGAGCACAAATAGCAGAAGATTTGCTTGACTCTGGTAAAAAAGTTTGGCTTGCGGTAAGTAAATGTGGCAGAAGGCCAAGAAGATATAGGGGAAAAGACTCTTCATGGTGGAATTATGAAATGGGATCTTTTGATAAAACAGTAAAAGATGTTCCATTTAAGGATAGATGGTCTTGTAGCTCACACACCTCAGGAAGTAAAGGAGGTCATGATATCAACTTACTTGATTTACATGAAAGAGGGTTAAACCTATGTGGGTCAATCAAAGATTGCCAAGATAAGTTCCTCTATATAAATAATGATCTATACAAAAATATAAAATTTTCAGATGAACATGCTCTTAATTGGGCAAAGAATGTTGATAAATATATAAAAAATACTAAATTAATGGCNNCCAAAGAAGAAATTCTACCCGATCTAAGAATTGAAAAAACAATGCTACAATCTATTTCAAAGTTAGATGCTAATGAAAACAATACAAGTATAATCTGGGCAACGGGTTTTAGGTATAATTTTGATTGGATTGATCTAAATATAACAGATGAAAATAATCACCCTATACAAAATCGAGGAGTGACNAATCATTCTGGNCTTTATTTTATGGGACTACAATGGATGTATTCGTCAAAATCAGCTCAATTTATAGGTGTTTCAGAAGATGCAAAATATATAGTAGAAGAAATAGAAAAAAAAATATGAATTTTTACAAAATAAACTTATTTGTTAGCTTTATAAGCCTAATAGTTGCTACTATTTATTTGATTTTTTTCTCAGATATTAATATTTCTATAATAATTCCAGGGGTTTTATTTTTACTAGTTTTATTGATTATGGCTATTCTATTAAAAGTAAAATCAAAATAATGTTTTTTTATCGTCGAAAAAGATTAGAATATAATCTATGAAAACAGAACAGTGTAAAAATGATTTTTGTAAATGCAATCCATGTAAATGTATAAATTGTGACTGTTCAGAAATTCTAAGTAACAAATGTAATGAAACTTACATTTAAGTACTCGCTTCTTACAAATAAATTATTAAATAAAAGGAGATATAATGCCAGTTGATAAATTAATAGTAGGCCCAATGGTAGCTGTTGCAACGCCGTTTAAGGATGATTTCTCAATAGACTATAAAGCCTTCGAAAAAAACTTAAAATTTATGACCGATAAAGGCCTAAAAAATGAAAATTCAACATTACTAATAGGTGGAGCAGGAGGAGAACATCCTGTGCTAAATGTTGAAGAAAGAATAGAACTAATGAACGTAGCTGTTGAATCAGTCGACAGTAAAGTCCCTGTTCTCACTTCAATCCAACATACTGACTGGAGAGAAATTATAAAAATGGCTAAAGCTGCTTCAGCGAACGGAATATATGGATGCCAACTTGGACCAACTTATTATTACATGCCAACTAAACAGGATGTAATAGATCTATTTGAAAGAGTAGCAAATGAAACAGATGTAAACTTAATGATTTATCATACATGGTGGGATGGATTTGTTATGGACTTTGAATTNTTAGATCATCTAGTGGAAATACCAAACGTAAACTCTATTAAGTGGAGCCACGAAGACATAAAGCTTTTTAGAGATGGGTTAGAAAGATACTCAAGTAAAATAAACATGATTGATAACTCAGGGAATCATATCTTGAGTAATATTTATGGAGCATCTGGATTTATTACTCATCTTAGTAGTTTTTGGCCTGAATATCCTGAAATGATTTGGGAGTCACTTAAAGAAAAAGACTATACAAAAGCCAAAAATCTATTGGGAGGATTTAAGTCTGATTGGATGAAGTGGGTAGGAAAAGTTGTTCAGGAAACCGGAGGAGAAGGTCCATTTATCAAGGTTGCTATGGAGTTAGTAGGCTTAAAATCTGGTCCACCTAGGCCTCCNTCAAAAAAACCTTCAAATGAATTAATAAAAGAACTAGATTTAATATTGAAAAAACATAATGTCCCTAGGTATGAATAAAAATAATATAATGTGGATATGGAAACTAAAAATCTAGAAGTATATAGAAATAACTTAAGACATTCAGCAGCTCATTTATTGGCTGAGGCTGTACTAAAATTNTATCCNAATGCCAAAATCACACTAGGACCTCCAATCACAGATGGTTTTTATTACGATTTCGATATAGATATTACATTCTCACCTCAAGATCTTATTGCCATNGAAAGAGAAATGAAAAGATCAGTGAAAAGAAACTCTAAGTTTGAATGCAATGAACTTTCTAGGGCTGAAGCTTTAGAGGTTTACAAAGATAATCCTTACAAAATAGAAATAATAAACTCAATGTCTGAAGAAGAAATAATAACTGAGTACAGCCATTCTGACGGTAAGTTTAAAGATTTATGTAGAGGTGGGCATATTGAAAAGACAGGAGAAATAAAAGCATTAAAGTTATTATCCACAGCAGGTGCATACTGGAGAGGTGATGAAAACAATAAAATGCTTCAAAGAATATACGGTACAGCTTGGGAAAGTGAGGAGCTTCAAAAAGATTATCTAGATAAAAGACAGAAGGCTATAGAAAGCGACCACAGAAAATTAGGAACTTCNTTAGATCTGTTTTTTTTAGACCCTATCAGCCCTGCAAATCCATTTTTCTTACCAAACGGAGCATTTATTTATAATAAATTAATTGAATTTGTTCGAAATTTATATGACAAATATGGTTATCAAGAAGTCATAACTCCACAACTTTTTTCAACTGACCTTTGGAAAACTTCAGGNCATTACGATTTTTACTTAGATAATATGTATATGATGGAAATAGATGAAAATGAAGTTGGGGTTAAACCAATGAATTGCCCCGCACATGCCGTTATTTACAAATCCACACTTAGATCTTACAGAGATCTACCCTTAAGATTAGCGGATTTTGGAAGACTTCACAGATACGAAAGATCTGGAGTTACCCATGGTTTAACTAGAGTTCGATCGTTTTCTCANGACGATGCACATATCTTTTGCTCTACNAAAGATGCNGGTATTGAAATAAAAAGTTTTCTTGAAATGTTAAGAGAAAGTTATTCAGCATTTGGATTTGATAAACCAAGAATGACACTCTCNTTNAGGCCTGAAAAAAGAGCNGGAAGTGATGAAATGTGGGATATAGCTGAAGAGCAATTGAGAACTGTTATTCGTGAATTTGATTCAAATTTTGAAGAAGTAGAAGGCGAAGGAGCTTTTTATGGCCCCAAAATAGACATTTTTATTCCTGACGTAATGGGTAGAGAGTGGCAACTAGGAACAGCCCAAATGGACTTTTCTTTGCCTGAAAGATTTAACTTAGACTTTATTAATTCTGATGGAGAAAAAGAAAGGCCTGTAGTTATTCATAGAGCTATGCTTGGTTCGATTGAAAGGTTTATAGGAATTCTATTGGAACATACTGGTGGAGATTTACCCTTTTGGTTAGCCCCAAAACAAGTTAACATCATACCTATTTCTGATAAACATCAAGATTATTCTGAAGATTTATTGAATAATCTTACAGGTCATGGTTATAGAGCGCATTTAGATAANACCAATGAAAGACTTGGTCAAAAGATTAGAAATAGCGAAATGAAAAAAATACCCGTAATGATTATAGTTGGAGACAAAGAAATAGAATCTAATACTGTATCTGTAAGAACTAGATCTCTTGGAGATTTAGGTAGCCTTAGTAAAGACGAACTTATAGAAAAATTAATTTCATTATAAAATAATTTTTTTTTTTACCTATTATTCGGTATCATATAACCAAATAAAAATATAGAATCAAATTGAAAACTACATAGTTTTGTTCAAAGAGGAATGAAATGGCTGAAAAAGAAGTATCGCTAAACAGAGGTCTGCAAGGAGTATATTTAGACAGAACCAATACAACCTTTATTGACGGAAAAGAAGGTGTATTAGAATATAGTGGTTTTAATATACATGACCTTGCTGAAAATTCTAATTTTGAAGAAACTTCTTATTTATTAATGTATGGAGATTTACCTAATCAAAAACAGCTAAATGATTTTGATAAATCCCTAAAGGATTCCAGGGTACTCCCAAAAGAGATTTATGATGTAATTGATATTGTAAAAGATTCTCATCCTATGGATGTATTAAGAACAGCTATCTCTACTCTNTCTTCATTTGATGAAGATAGAGATGATTTCTCAGAAGACGCAATTATAAGAAAAGGAATAAGGCTCACTTCTCAAGTGCCAATTATAGTCATGGCACACAATAGAATGAGAAAAGGATTAGACCCAATTCCTCCTTCAGAAACTTTATCTCATGCTGCTAATTTTCTATACATGCTTGAAGGTAAAGAGCCTAGTGAAGATACTGCAAAACTAATGGACACAGATTTTGTTGTTCATGCTGATCACGGATGTAATGCTTCAGCATTTACAACTAGGGTAGTAACAGGAACGAATGCTGATTTCTTTGGAGCCATAACTGCAGGCATAGCAGCACTATCCGGGCCTTCTCATGGAGGGGCTGCAGAAGGGGTAATGGAGTTAGCAAAAGACGTTGGAACACCAGAAAATGCAGCAAACCATGTTAAGACACTATTGGCTAATAGACAGAGAGTTATGGGGTTTGGACATAGAGTATACAAGGCAGCTGATCCAAGGGCCAAACACCTCAAAGAAGGAGTTAAAAAGCTTAGTGAAGAAATGGGCGAAACAGCTTGGTATGATATTTTACTAGCAGTTCAAGAAGCTATGACTCCTTATGCACGAAGAGGCATCCACGCCAATGTAGATTTCTTTGCAGGAGCTGTATATTATCTAATAGGCATACCTCAAGACTTATTTGTCCCTATATTTGCAGTAGGTAGAATCCCTGGTTGGACTATTCAAATTTTAGAACAAATGCGTCACAACATACTTATAAGGCCCTTGCTTCAGTACACTGGAGAAAGAGCTAAGGAATACATACCCATAGATCAAAGGGACTAAACTAAATTAATTTTGAAGCTTATTTAAAAGATTTATTATCAAAAAGAAGAAGAATCTCTTCAAAAGAATTTATCGATTTATGCCTATATGGAAAAAAAGGATATTACTCATTCACACGAAAAGAGCAAAATTCTTACTTTAAGGACTACGCTACATCTCCTCTTACACACCCTCTATTTGGATACCTAATAGCTTTTTTATTAGACAATCTTATCAAAAGCTTCGATACTGATGAAAAAATTACAATTTATGAATTTGGAGCTGGAAATGGTACATTGGCATTTGACATTACAAAAGCATTGAGTTTGTTTGATCAAAAAAACTATACATATAAAGCTATAGATAGAAATGAATCTAATTACATTTATAAAGTTGAAAATTATAAAAATTTTAATAAATCAAAAAGCATAATCTTATCAAATGAACTTTTTGATGCAATACCTCATCATTTAGTCTCAATTAAAGATGGAAAAATATACGAAAAATATGTTGAATTAAAAAACGATAAATTTGTTGAAGTATTAGACTTGGCTTCATGTAATTGTATAGAAAAAAGACTAAGTAAAATAAATGAAAAAATAACTAATGCTGATGCAGAAATAATGTGTAAAGACTATGAAATAAAGGAACAGTTTAGCTCAATTATTTCTGAAGGTTATGTGTTAACTATTGACTATGGAATGACCGAAAAAGATTTATTTTATAATGGAAAGAAAAAGTCATTTATGAGTGTAATAAATAATCATAATTTTTATAACGATTATTTTTTTGCTCCAGGGAAGTCTGACATNACTTTTCAGGTAGATATGAAAGATATTAGTGATGATTTCAATGAAATAGGATTAATAAATAAATTTATAATGAGCCAAAGACAATTTTTATACAATTTAGGTTTAGGAGAATGCTTAGTTGCCCTGTCTAAATCACAAATGGGCTCTGAAAAAATCAATAAAAATAGATACGCTATAAATCAACTTATTAAACCCAATGGAATGGGAAACTATTTTGTAAGGCTTGATGCAACAGATAATTGTAATTTCAGTTTAGAACAACTACAGATTGATAATAAACTATACGATAATATTCCTCTAATTGAAGAGTTTCCTCAAAGATTTGAATTGCCTGGGATATATAAACAAAATATCATAGTACAAGAGGAATTTAATTAGATGTATCGCACTATATTTTTAGAAAAACATAAAGAACATAATGCAAAGCTTGTTGATTTTGCTGGATGGGAGATGCCAATTAATTATCCGGATGGAATAATCAAAGAATCAAATTTTGTTAGAGATGATGCAGGTATGTTTGATGTTTCACATATGGGAAGAGTGGAAATTTCTGGAAAGAATTCTAGAGACCTAATCCAAAAAATGTTGCCTATAAACATAGATTCTTTAGACGCATCAATTGCAAAATATACTTTATTAATCAATGACAAAGAAGAGATTCTTGATGATCTAATTGTTTATCAAATATCTGATGAAAAATTTTTATTAGTAATAAATGCTTCAAATACTGAAGAAGATTTAAAGTGGATTAAGAGTATTAATAACGATTCAATCATTGAAAATATTACAGAAAAAACAGGGATGCTGGCTATTCAAGGTCCCAATGCAATAAAAAAAATTAACAGCATCACAAATAATAGCTTAGCTAATTTGGGCAGATATAGGCATAAAGAAATTAATATTGGAGGTGCCTCTGTTTTTGTTGCCAGAACTGGATACACAGGAGAAGATGGAGTTGAAATAATTTTCCAAAATAGTCACGCAAATGCTATTTGGGATAATCTACATAAATTATCTATAAATCCTTGTGGGCTTGGAGCAAGAGACTTACTAAGGATAGAAGCTGGCCTTCATTTATATGGACACGAAATCACAAAAGAATCAAATCCATATAATATTGGATTAGGAAGGTTGCTCGAAACTAGTAGTAAAAATTATATTAATTACGAGTATATAAATGGAGACAAAATAAAAGAAGGTAAAGATGTGCTAGTTGGATTAATAATCAAAGATAGGGGTATAGCCAGAGAAGGAAATGAGATATATATAAACGACAAAATTATAGGAAAAATCACATCAGGGACTCATTCTCCTAGAATTAAAAGTGCGATAGCTATAGGAAAACTCAATAAAAAATTCAATAATAGTAAGAATACAGTTAAAATTAAGGTAAGAGAAAAATATCTTGAAGCAGATATTATAAAGCTTCCATTTTATAGGAGAAAAAAATGAGTGCAGTTCCAGAAAATCTGAAATATTCAGAAGATCATGAATGGGTAAAAATTGAAGATAATGTAGCTATTATAGGCATAACCATGCATGCAGCAGAATCATTAGGAGATATAGTTTATATTGATGTGGACTCTCTTGGAAAAGATTTGAAACAATTTGAAAAATTTGGGGAGATTGAATCTGTAAAAGCTGTATCTGATCTTTTTGTGCCTGTTTCAGGGAAAGTAGTTGAAATAAATGAAGAACTAACCAACAATCCTGAATATGTTAACGAAGATTGCTATGAAAAAGGCTGGATCATAAAACTAGAAGTTGAAAATAGTAATGATTTAGAAAAATTACTAGGTTCTTCTGATTATGAAAAGATAATTTAATGACAAATTTTCCATATATTCCTAGTACAGAAGATGATAAACAACAAATGCTCAAAACCATTGGTGTAAATTCTTTTGAGGAGTTACTAATTGACGTTCCTAAAAAACACCTGCAACCAACTCTAAATCTTAAAGAGGCATTATCAGAGCAAGAATTAACTGAATTTTTTCAATTGTTGTCAAACAATAATTTTTCTTCAAAAACTATCACCAGTTACATGGGCGGAGGGGCATATAATCACTATATCCCTTCAACAGTTAAAGCTATGATTCAAAGAGGAGAATTTCTTACTTCTTATACGCCATATCAGCCTGAGGCTTCTCAAGGTACTTTACAAGTGGGCTTTGAGTTTCAATCTATGATTGCTCAGCTATTTGATATGGAAGTCTGCAATGCAGGAATGTATGATGGCCCAACGGCACTAGCTGAAGCTGCATTGATGGCTTGTAGAATAAAGAGAAATAACAATGTAATAATTCATGAAAGCGTATCTGAAAAAACATTAGATGTTTTAAGATCATATTCTAAGTGGCAAGATATAAATTTGTTTAGATACAACGATGTGAACTTACAAGATGACAATGAATATGGATGCCTTCTTGTTCAATCACCAAACTATATTGGTGAAATTGAGGATGTTGAAAAACTGGCAGAAGAGATTCACAACAGAAATGGTCTTATAATCCAACATACATATCCAATTTCTCTTGGCATGCTGAAACCACCTGGTCAACTAAACGTAGACATCTCTACAGCAGAGGGACAACCATTAGGAGTGCCAGTATCATTTGGGGGCCCCTTTATAGGTATTTTGACATGCAAAAAAGAATTTATAAGGCAGCTTCCTGGTAGAATTATTGGTCAAACTGTAGATAAAAACAACAAAATTTCTTACGCCTTAACTCTTCAAACTAGAGAACAGCACATTAGAAGAGAAAGCGCAACATCTAATATATGTACCAGTACTCAGCTTATAGGCCTTATGGTCGCTGTTTATTTAGCAACAATGGGTCCTGAAGGTATTAAGTCTATAGCAGAAACCTGCTATCACAGAGCTCATTATTTTGCTGAAAAACTAAATAATATTGAAGGACTAACATTGATATCAGATAATTTCTTTAACGAGTTTGTTATTGAGTCTGAAATAGATCTATCAAAAATTAATAAGATTTTACAAGAAAATAATATTGAAGGAGGAATAGACATTTCAGATAAAAAAAGCAAAAAAATTCTTTTTGCAGTTACAGAATTGAACTCCCCAGAAATAATAAATAAAACTATAAATATACTTGGAGGAGAAAATGATTAATAAGGAAATGCCTCTCCTAATGGATCAGTCTAAAAAAGGAAGAAAAGCTATAAAGCTTCCAGAGTTAGGTGTTGAAAAGAGTGAACTTCCAAATTCAAAGTTTTTGAGAAAGGATATAAGTTTGCCTGAAGTTGGGCAACTAGACCTTATCAGATATTTTACAAATTTATCTTCCTTGAATTATTCTATCGACACGAATTTTTATCCTCTTGGGTCTTGCACTATGAAATATAATCCTAAGATTAATGAACAGATAGCTTCAATGCCTGGCTTTGCAGCGTCTCATCCAAACCAAAATGATGAAAAAGTTCAAGGAAACCTAAGGTTGATGTTTGAGCTTCAAGAAGAATTAGGTGAAATTACTGGGTTGCCTGGAGTTTCTCTTGCTCCTCTAGCAGGAGCTCAAGGAGAATACGCAGGTTTGCTTATTGCTAGAGAATATCATAAAAAAAATAATCAAAATAATAGAAATATAGCTCTGATTCCTGATTCGGCTCATGGAACAAACCCTGCTTCAGCATCAATGGCTGGACTTCAAGCCGTAACTATTAAGACTACAAACGAAGGTGATATAGACTTAGATGACCTAAAAGACAAAGTAAATGAAAATGTGTGCGTACTAATGTTAACATTACCATCAACTTTAGGTCTTTTTGAACCAAATATATTAGAAATAACAAAGGTTATCCACGATAATGGAGGGCTGGTTTATGCAGATGGTGCGAACCTAAATGCACTATTAGGTGTTACTAAATTTGGTGATCTAGGTATTGATATTTGTCATTCAAATCTTCATAAAACTTTTTCTACTCCCCATGGAGGAGGAGGACCAGGGTCGGGCCCAGTAATGGTAGCAAAATATTTAGAAAGCTTCTTACCGTACCCTCATATAAAAAAAGAAGGAAATGAATACAAGCAATATAAACCTGAAAATACAGTCGGAAGGCTTAATGGTTTTTATGGATCCTTTGGAATATTGGTAAGGGCCTATGCTTATATAAGGTCATTGGGCAAAGCTGGTTTGAAAGAAATTTCTGAAAGTGCAATAATAAATGCAAATTATATTCAGGAGAAACTCAAAAACGACTATAAACTAACTTCTTCTAGATACTGTATGCATGAAACTGTATTATCTGCTTCTCAGCAAAAAGAAGACGGTGTAAAGGCTATCGATATTGCAAAAAAGCTGTTAGATGAAGGTTTTCACGCTCCAACAATGTATTTTCCTCTAATTGTAGACGAGGCTTTGATGATAGAGCCAACTGAAAGTGAATCTAAAGAAACCATAGATAGATTTATTGATGCTATGATAATGATAAGCGAATTATCTAAAAGTAATCCAAAAGAAATTATTGATGCGCCTGTAAACCTTCCTGTTGAAAGGTTAGATGAAGCGCAAGCAGCAAGAAATCCTGTATTGATTTGGGCCAAAAAGTGAAAATAATTATTGGAAGTGATCATTTAGGAATAAATTTTCCTGAAAAACTTCAAGATATGTTTCCTGATGCCAATATTGTTAAGGCTTTTACAGAAGAAGAACAACTAAAACATATAAAAAACTCTACTGTATATTTTGGGTTCCCATCCAAAGAAATAATTTCCAAAGGTGAAAATCTTGAGTGGATAGCCTGTCCTGGAACAGGTATTGACAAGATTATAAATAATTCAAAGGAATTACGAAGAAAAACTATAATAACTAATGCTCCTTTAGCCCATGTAACTCCTATGGCGGAACATGTTGTTGGTTCAATGGTGGGGCTTGCTCATTCTTTTAGCAAATTGTTTGAAGATCAAAATAATAGGAAATGGGATGTAGAGCAATGGAACTCAAAAATAGTAGAACTTAAGGGTTCAAATGTATGCATTTACGGTTATGGAGAACTTGGAAAGTCCATCGCAAAAAAACTGAAAGCATTTGAGATGAACATTTATGCAATAGACCCTATTACCGACCAGCAAGCTGGCTATCACGAAAGCATTAGTCATCCAAGAGAATTAAATGATATTTTAGAAATATCTAACTGGCTAATTATTGCTTCTCCATTGATTAAGGATACTAAAAATTTCATTAAGCTTGAAAACTTATTAAAAATGAAAAAAAATAGTTATGTAGTAATAATATCTAGAGGAGGAATAATTAACGAACATGATTTATCTGTTGCTATTGAGTCAAAGCATTTAGCAGGAGCCGCTATTGATGCCACAGAAACAGAACCCCTTCCAAAAGATTCTCCTTTATGGGATTTAGATAATGTTATCATTTCACAACATGCATCAGCTTTGTCTCCAGAAATGTATGAAGGTAGAAGGCAAATATTTATAGAAAACCTGAAAAAATACCTTAATAATGAAACTCTCCTACACATATGTGACCTAGAAAAAGGGTTCTAAGTATGAATGATGGTTGGATAAAAATCAAAAACTTAAACTTTTACTCAGTACATGTAAGAGCAAAAACCGAATGGAAATTTATGGAGTTTATTTCAGACGATGGTCTTTCTGGAATCTCAGAGATTACAGATACTCAACTACAGTCTCCAGTATCCCAAATAATTGCTAAACTTTCAAATAAATTAAGAGATGAAAAAATAAGTTCAGAAGAAAATTTAATCGAACTAATTCCACAAGAAAACTTAGCAGATACAAACTTAAACTATGCAACTGCAATAAGTGGAATAAGGTCAGCATTCTTAGACCTGTACTCAAAAAGGTTACAAATAAGTCTTAGAGAATATCTAGCAATAAAAAACAGAAGCCTCAAAGAAAAAAAAGAGACAATTAAACTTTATGCAAATATAAATAGATCTATGCTGCCTGATGACAATGGGCCCGTAGACAGAAGCCCTGATGCTTTCAATAATAAAGCCAAAGAATTTGAAAAAAAGGGATTTGAAACTATTAAGTGCGCTCCATTTGATGAGTGCAATAGTCCATTCAATAGAAAAGATATAATCCCTGAAGAAGCTAGGTTGGGCTTAGAAAGAATTTCTGCTATCAGTGAAAATCTTGAAAAAAACACAAATCTTTTTGTTGATTGTCACTCAAGATTTGATTTGAATTCGAGCTATTTTTTACATGATGAACTAAAAGATAGAAACGTTAAGTGGTTTGAAGAACCTGTAGACCCAGAAAAAAATAAAGAAGAGATGAAAAAAATAAACTCATACTCAACTATTCCTACTGCAGGAGCAGAGATGGTTTATGGGGCAAACAATTTTATGAGTCTTATAGAAGAAGAGGTTATAGATATAGTCATGCCAGATGTTAAGTTCTGTGGAGGCCCCACCGAGATAATTAACTTAGACCAACGATTAGAAGACTCTAATAAAATTTCAATGCATTGTCCTTCAGGGCCAGTATCGTTGCTAACATCTGCGCAAATAACTTCATCAATAAACTCTAAGCTTTCTTTAGAGCATGCCGTCGATGAAGTTGATTGGAGACATCAGCTTCTTTTGCCTTATGAAAAAATAGATGCAGGAAAATTTGATTTGCCTGATGGAAGTGGGATTGGAGCAAGCATAAATTTAGAAATAATTAATAAAAAGGGTAAATTATGGCAAGAATAAATTTAGCTATTTAGCTTTTTTCTTCTTCTTCTTGCTGCATAAAAAACATATCCTAATCCACTAATAAAAATCACCTGCATAGCAATAAAACCGTAAGAAAAATCTCCGCTATTAAGGGTTCTGTTTCTTTCAAAAATTTCAATTTGCTCGGAAATATTATTTATATTATCACCATCATCTATTTCAAAGTCCATTACCCAGTTTCCTGCTTTTTCCATACGGAAAATAGCTTGATAATAACCTTTCATAGATGGGGATGAGAGGGCCGGGGCTGTTTTTTTCTTATCATCAAATAAAGGTGTAGCATAAACGTTAACTATAAGATTTTCTAGAGGTTCTTTTGAATTTACATCAGAAATATAGATTGAAAAAATTTGTTGTCCAACTACCGGGTTGATTGGAGAAAGTGAAATCTCTACATTGTAATTTGAAATTTCTTCCTGATGAAAAATTTTATACTTTGAATATCCTTCTCCTTGAGCAAAAATTAATGTGTTTTCATTAGAAAAACTAAGCGATAAAAAATAAATAAAAATAAATAAATAAATAAAATTTTTCATACTTAAAGAATACTATAAAGCTCTAATCATAGAAACAAAAAAACTATCTTCTAATTCTTCCTGTAACATCTCCAGAAGCAACTGCTAGAATTTCATCAATAGTTGCTAGATTAAAATCTCCATGGAAAGTATGGGCTAGCGCAGAAGCAGCTATTGAAAATTCAACAATCTCTTGAGAAGGAAGCTTATTGAACAATCCATATATAATACCTGCTGTAAATGCATCTCCTGCACCAACTCTATCTACTATTTGTATTTCATATTTTTTTGATGAGTGAACATTTTTGTTATCATAAAACAAACCTGACCAATCATTATGGTCGGCTGAAAAGCTTTCTCTCATAGAGAGTGCTACATTAGAAAAATTATATTTTTTTGCTAAGGATATTAGAAGCTTTTTATAAGACTCATCCTCTTCATTATCAACATACTCTCCAAGCATTATTTCAGGATCCTTTTTTCCACCAATTAAAATATCTGTATATTCCATTAGAGGAATCATGGTTTTTTGAGCTTCTTCAGGTGTCCATAAGTTAGATCTATAGTTTAAATCACATGAAACTTTTACATTTCTTTCTTTTGCTTGTTTTACTGCATATTCTGTTAAGATTTTTGTCGTACTAGACAATGATGGAGTTATTCCAGAATAATGAAAAAGGTCACAATCTTGGAAAATAGAGTCCCAATCAAAAGAATCAGGGGTAATCTTAGAAAAAGAAGAGCCTGTTCTATCATACACTATATTTGAAGCTCTCATTGATGCTCCGTTTTCCAAATAATAGACAGCAAGCCTTTCTCCGCTTTTAACCATGTAGTCTGTATTTACACCAAATTGTCTAACAGTATTTATACAGCTCTGGCCTATGGGATTATCTGGAACTGAAGATAGATAATATGCATTCATTCCAAAATGAGATAAAGACACCGCAACATTTGCTTCGGATCCTGCATATGTAATTTCAAAGTTTTTTGATTGAGTAAATCTTTCTTTGTTTAAGGTTGTTAGTCGTAATAAAATTTCTCCAAAAGTTACTATCTTAGCCATTTTGATAAAAAAACCTCTTTTTATTGTGTATTTATACAAATATACAATTATGATTTGAAAAATAAAACAGATAATATTTAAACTTTACTAAGTCTTATTGAAACAATCTAAAGAAAAAAGAGTCAGCCCTGATAAAAAAGGTGTCATTTTAGCCTTTTTTTTATCTATCCTTTGGTCAGGAAACCCTATTTCAATTAAAATAGGGCTTGAGGACGCTCCTCCATTAAGATTAGGCTGGATGAGATTTTTACTTGGTGGAATAGTTGCTATTTTGTGGGCAATATATAACAAAGAAAAATTTCAAATTCATAAAAGAGAAATTTTACCTTTATTGGGGGTTGGAGCTTTATTTTCAATTCAACTTGGATTTATGAATGTCGGTCAAAATTTCACATCAGGAGGACATGGAGTAATAATGATTACCACTTTTCCTCTTTGGTCTTCAATCTTTTCGCATATTTTTGTGCCAAACGACAAGTTAACTAAATTAAAAATTTTAGGGATGATTATTGCTTATGGAGGAATCATTATTTTATTTTGGGAATCATTAAGAGACTCAAAAAGTGATTACTTTTTGGGAGACATACTAATGCTTACATCTGCAATGCTTTTAGGTGCAAGACAAATTTATATTTCCCAAATAGCTCAGGGTATAAGCCAGATAAATATTCTTCTATCTCAGGCTATTATCGGAATTATATCTTTTTTTATTTTCTCAACAATATTAGAAACCGAAAATTACATTTATTCAGTAAGTTTGGCATTAGCTCTTTTTTATCAAGGAATTATCATAGCGGGATTTGGGTTTATTGGTCAAACATGGCTTCTAAAAAACTACCTTCCTTCTAAAGTAACTATAATCTCTCTTTCGCAACCTGTTTTTGGAGTATTTTTAGCATGGATAATATTAAATGAAACCCCAGGAATAGAGCTTGTATTTGCCACTATACTTGTTGTTATTGGCTCGTATATTTCAGTAAAAAAATAGGACAAATAATTGGATATAAAAAAATATATCCATAAAATTAAGGTTAACATTCTATTTGCTTATGAAAATCTCTAACCCAAGACATGGCGGGCCCAAAATTAATAAAAAAATTTTATGTATACCGACTCATTGTGGATATTTTTTTGATTGTCACGTAAATTCTACTTATCCCAAAAAGATCGAAGAAAGAAAATGCTTAAGATATAAGCACGAATCACAAAGGCCAAAAATGAAACTATCTATCTACACAAAAAAGCTTTTGGAGAGTTATTAGATATTTTTTCCAATTGATTTATTTTGAAACAAAGAATCTATTTTTTCTTTTTCATAACCAATAGAAATTAGTACTTCTTCTGTATTTTCTCCTAAAAGAGGAGAAGGTTTCAAGTCAGCGTTACCCGTTGATACATCAAATATAGGTCCACTAGATTTAACTTTTGACCCAGTACCATGATCCAATTCAATTACATAGTTATTTTCTAAAGCTTGTTTATTGGTAACTAAATCTTCAGTAAATTGCATTGGCTCACAAGGAATATCATGTGATCTTAAGTATGAAATCCATTCATCAGTATTTTTTTCTAAAAACTTTTTTTCCATGCTTTTTTCAAAGTTTTTACCAATTTCAAAAAGTTCTTCTGGAGAGAATTTATTCGCAGGGTTAAATCTAACATCTTCCAAATTAAATAAAGAGGCGATTCTTTTTCTTGCATGCATAGCTAAACATCCAAGGGCCAATGCTCCATTTTTAGTTTTATATGCTCTATAATATTGAGCTATTTGGGGTGCTCCCCCTTGAACCGAATAATCCTCTTGAATATCTTCATAAGCTATATTGTTATCAAACATTGAATCCTTTTTTTCGTTGATCCATTTCTGAGCAGGGCTGAGGTCGTTTTCAACTCTTGTTACTTGCATTGCTTGCATTGATAATGCTTGCGCAAGTAAACTAGTCTGCATTAGAAGTCCTTTTCCTGTAGCTCTTGCTTGTAACACACCTGAGACAACCCCTAAAGCCATTGCATAGCCAGTAGAATAATCAATATAAGAAGAGGACCTAACAGCACTTGGAGCCCCATGATAGACTTTATTCTCTGTAGACATAATCCCTGTGTATGCTTGCATAATTAGATCAAAACCAGGTTCTGCAGCTTTTTCTCCCTTTGGACCATAGGCTGTAGATTCTACATAAACTAATTTAGGATTTACTTTTGAAAGTGAATTCCAATCATATTTAAGTTTCTCTGATGTTGATTTTCTATTATTTGAAATAACAGCATCAGCTTTTGACACAATGTCATGACAGACTTTTTGCCCTTCTTCAGTTTTTAAATCTATACAAACACTTTTTTTCCCTCTATTAAGTGCTATAAATGTACGACTTTCTCCTAATGGTGAGCTTGGTGAGGAGTGCCTCCAAGGTTCTCCCATAGGAGGTTCTATTTTTATAACGGTAGCACCTAAGTCTGTGAGTAGTTGACCAGACGTTGGACCAGCTACAAAGTTTCCAAACTCTACTACAACAATGTCTTGAAGAGGTCCTTTGTGATGCATTTTTCCTTTTCCCTGAAAATTATTTTTGTATGATTATACTAAAATTTTATTTGGAATCTATTTTTTTTGAAACCGTTTCCATGTCTTTGTCCCCTCTTCCTGAAAGCAAGAAAAGAATATTTTGATTAGGCTGAATTTCTTTAGACCAGTCTAACAAGAACCCTAAAGCATGGGCAGGTTCTAATGCTGGAATAATTCCTTCTTCTACAGATAACAATTTGAAGCCTTCAAGGGCCATTTCATCAGTTGCTGAAAAATATTTAGCCCTTTCTATGTCTTTAAGATAGGAGTGTTCAGGCCCTACACCAGGATAATCTAAACCTGCAGATATAGAATGAGCCTCTTGGATTTGACCATATTCATCTTGAAGTACATAGCTTAGCGAACCATGAAGTATTCCTGGAGANCCTTTAGTCATAGTAGCAGCATGTTTNTTTGTTTCAACACCTTCACCACTAGCCTCTACTCCTATTAATTCTACAGACGTATCATCCATAAATCCTGAAAAAATTCCTATAGCGTTAGAGCCTCCTCCAACACAAGCAACTACATAATCTGGAAGATTTCCTGTTTTTTCTAATATCTGGGTTCTTGACTCTACTCCTAAAACAGATTGAAATTCTCGCACTATGTAAGGGTATGGATGAGGACCAACCGCGCTTCCAATAATATAGTAAGAGTTTTCTACATTAGTAACCCAATCTCTTATTGCTTCATTTACAGCATCTTTTAAGGTCCTTGATCCAGATTTTACGGACTCAACCTTAGCACCTAACATTTCCATTCTATATACGTTTGGAGATTGTCTCTTTATATCCTCTTCTCCCATATAAACTATGCATTCCAGATTGAGCATAGCACATACTGTTGCTGTTGCCACTCCATGTTGNCCNGCTCCTGTTTCAGCAATTATTCTCTTCTTTCCTAATTTTTTAGCAAGAAGTCCTTGTCCTAATGCATTATTAATTTTATGCGCTCCTGTATGTGCCAGGTCTTCTCTTTTTATCCAAATGTTTTGATTCAATTTTTGAGATAANTTTTTAGCAAAATAGATTGGTGTTGGTCGACCAACAAAATCCTTTTGAAGAAGAATCAATTCATCCCAAAAAGATTGNTCTTTAGATATTTCATCAAAAGCATTTTCAATTTCTTTTAATGAAGACATTANTGTTTCAGGGACAAATTTGCCTCCAAATTTACCAAATCTTCCATTTGATGANGGTTTATATAGTTTTTTNGTTTNTTTATTCATTTTTTTCTATGTNTTATTTAAGGATATCAATTAGAAATTAGTAAGTCTTTAAGTTTATTTTNGATAAATCAAAATTATTGAAATAAGTGGAAGCATCTATAATTTTTTTNCCTTCAAATTGAATTTGACTCAAAATTATCATTTCAGTAGAGGTATGAACACAAATTTTTCCATCTATTTTTTCTATAGCTCCCGGGCTGGTTGATNTATAATTTGNANTGGTCAAATCATGAATTATAAATCTTTTTTTGTTAAANACTGAGTATATCTTTGGCCATTCTATAAAGGCTCTAAATTTTGCATATATACTAGAAGCATCATTATTCCAGTCAATTTTACCTGATTTTTTTTCTATCAAANNAGTATGANTAGCTAATTTATTAATTTGTTTTTGGGGTGACAANNTATTNTTCTCAAATGACAATAATAAGTTATTTATAATTTTTGAAGATTCATTAAATAGAAATCTTAATAATTCTAGATAGGTTTCTTCCAAANCAAGATCNTATTTTTTGCTTATATACAATATGTCCCCAGTNTCTACGCCTTCATCCATTTGAATAACAGTAAACCCTGTTTCATTATCTTGATTTAATATGGTAGCTTGAACNGGTGAAGGNCCTCTATATTTAGGCAATAACGAAGGGTGAATNTTTATTGTTCCATATTTAGGAATATCTATTAAATCTTTCTTNAGAATTTTTCCATANGANATGACTATNGATAAATCAGGCTCAAGAGAANGGATTTTTTCAACAAAAGAAACATCCAATNTAAAAGGATCAAGAAATAATATATTATTTTTANTGGNNTATTCAAAAAGTTTTGGATTAGTAAANTTTCTTCTTTTTGANTTTTTAGGTAAAGGTTTNGATACTATTGCCAANATAGTATGATCTTTAGATATTTCATCTAATAATTNTATTGATTCGTCTGAAGATCCAAAAAATATAATNTTCATAAAATNNATTTATTTATTAAAATTATAAGCGTTTATGTATCAAATATTTCAATGTAATCTNGTTANATAAAAAAANNTTTATTTTTTCTACTAAAAANGTAAAAAATAAAAATTAATTCCTTTTTTTATACTTTTTTTAATATTTGAATATGCTATTTTTTTTAAATGCGGTANTTGAAGCTTCTATCNTAAATTTAGANGCTTATTAAAAAAGTTCTTCGTCGCAAAAGAATCGCTAAAAAAAATATATTTATATTTAAATTTATTTAAATTTTTAGGAGACTATTCTGGAAAATATAAATGCTAAAAATATTTGGTCAGGTGCCTTAGGTTATCTTGAGTTAGTTGTAGATGAGAGTACATTTAAAACTTGGTTAAAAAATACTAAAGCACTGGCTATTGAAGGCGAAGAAATAATAATATCTGTTGATAGTATTTTTGCAATTGAAATGCTTACACAAAGATTAGAGGAGTCTATTTATGATGCTTTAGGGCAAACATTAGGTAAACACTTTAAACCAAAATATGTCCTCTCTACAAATGAAGTTGAAAACTCTCAAAATAGACAATCAGGTGANATTAAGGGTTCTTGGATAAACCCTAGATTTAATTTCAANAACTTCATAACAGGAAGCTCAAACTTTCTTGCATACGCTGCTGCTAAAAAGGTTTGTGAGGCGCCAGGTAGCTTATATAACCCTCTCTATATATATGGAGAATGGGGCTTAGGAAAAACACACCTTATACAAGCAATAGCTAAAACATTAAAAGTAAAAGGATTAAATATAGTTTCTGTAACAGGTGAACATTTCACAAACGATTTTGTAAAGTCAATAAAAAACAATAATTTACAAGAAATGAAAAAATACAGGAATTGTGATGTATTTATAATTGACGATATTGATTTTTTTGCTGGAAAAAAACAAACAGTAGAATCACTAATTCATATAATTAATCAATTACAGTTATCTGAAAAACAAGTCATTGTAACCTCATACAATCATCCCACAAAAGTTAATATGTCATCAAGATTAACCTCAATACTTAAATCTGGTCTAATTGTAAAAATTCAGAGCCCAGACAAAGAAACNTCCAAAAAATACATATCAAAAAAACTCAAACAATCCACTGCTGAATTTGAAGANGGGATTGTTGAATATATTTCATCGAAAAAATTTAATTCATTCAGCGAGATCGAAGGGATAATTAAATCACTTCTAGCTCATTCAGAATTATTAAATAAAAGCATTTCTCAAGAAATGGTCACTAACGTTATATCAGACTATAAATTAGAAAATATAAAAGACATCACCATTTCTATAGAAAAAATATTTGCTCTTATAAAATATATGTTTGGGATTGATGAAAGTGACTTGAAAAGCAGAAAAAATGATAAAAAAACAAACTATGCAAGACAATTTGCTGCATATCTACTTATAGAAAAATCAAACTTTTCTACGTCTCAAGCAGGAAAATTACTTGGAAACAGAAACCATTCAACAATTATTTACTCTGTCAACAAAATAAAAGAAGAGCTGTCAAAAAATGTTCAATTAAAGGCAGAAATTGAGAAAAGTATATTAAATAATTAATTTATTGAACAATTATTTAATTTTCTGAACATTATTAGACATTTATTTAAAAATATAATTTAGATAAAAGCTATTTTGTTATAAACAGTTTCAACAATATTATTAAATACTATTAATATATATATATGATAGATAGTTTAATAATTAAAGTTAAATCTGGTGATGGTGGAAAAGGATCTGTTAGTTTTAATAAGGATTCAAATAATTCTAGAGGTGGTCCTGANGGTGGAAACGGTGGAAATGGTGGGAATGTAATTCTTAGGTCGAATCCTAATTTATCAGATCTAAAAAAATATTCTTTTAAAAAAAATTTTTTAGCTGAAAATGGATATGATGGCTCAAAGCAAAACAAATCAGGTCCAAAGGGAAAAGATTTGATAATTGATCTTCCTTTAGGTTGTCTAGTTTGGGAAGTTTATGGTTCTGAAAGAAAACTTTTGGCCACTATTTTAGATGAAGGCTCAGAAATTATTTTATTTTCAGGTGGCGCCGGAGGAAGAGGCAACACTTCATTTGTNTCTTCTCAAAATAAGGAACCTTTACTTGCCGAAGGAGGGGAATCTGTTCCAATGCATACACTGGAATTAGATTTAAGAATTTCTTCTGATTTGTTGTTATTAGGTCCACCTAATTCAGGTAAGTCTACATTTTTAACTAATGTCTCTAACGCAAAGCCAGAAATTAAGGATTATCCCTACACTACAAAATTTCCATTTATAGCTGTATGTAAGTATAAATATTCTAATATTAAAATTGTTGAGTTACCTGGAATTGAAAACCAAAAGGGTTTAGGAATGAAATATATAAAGCACATTCGTTCTGCTAAATTATTTTGTTTCATTATAGATTCTAATTCAGCTGTAAATGATTACGTTATGAGCATCATAGATAACTTTTCAGATTTTGACACAAAGTCTTTACTTGAAAAAACTATAGTTGTTCTAACTAAATCACATAAACTATCTGAGGATGAAAAAAAATCAACTTGTGATTCTTTAAAAAAAATATTTAATGTTCCTGTCTTTTTTACCGATAATTCTGATGAAAAGGATATTATTGAATATGTTTATTCTAATAAAAATAGATTTGAATATTTTTCTGATTTAGATTTTGTTCCTACAATAACCTTTGCTAAAGACACTAAAATAAAAGTAAAAAAAATTAGAGATAGCTATGAAATTTTAGATACTGCATTTGTGCAATTAGCAAAAGGATCAGACCTTAATAATTGGAAAGCCTTGGTTCAATTTCAATATAGAATGAAAAATTCCAATGTTGCTAAAGAATTAATTGATTTAGGAATAAAAAAAGGAGATAAATTATTAATTTCAGATTATGAATTTTCATGGGAAGACTAAAAAAATAAANTCTCTTGTTTTTGGNGGAACTTTTGATCCTATTCATTATGGTCATATTGAAATAATNAAAAGAATTAATCAAAAATTTAATCCTGAAAGATTTTGTATTGTTCCTGCAGGTAATCCATATATGAAATTAAATAAACCATTGGCTACANCAATACAAAGATATGAAATGTGTTCGATTGCCTTAAAATNTTTTTCTAANCTAGAANTTGTTGATTTTGAGATTCNNAGNTCGTCTCCAAGNTATACATNCGACACAATTAATTTTTTGAACCAAAAATCNGGTGNCCCAAAAATAGACACAATCGTTGTAGGCATGGACTCCTTCAAAGAAATTAATTTNTGGAAAAAAGGAAATGAACTTANAAGAAATTATAACTTTTTGGTTATAAANAGATCTGATANNAANTTTGANANAAGTAAATTTGATAATGTCATTTTATTTGACNATATTTCAGATTTAAGTTCAACGANAATNAGAAAAAAAATNTTTTNAAATAAGNCAATTGNTAATGANACACCGATAGAAATAGTTAAATATATAACCGATAATAATTTATATAAAAATGGAAAATGAAAAGAAAAAAGAACTTTATGANAGGGCCTTGANACTGAAGGCNTTAGTTTATGGCGACTTTACTTTGTCNAGNGGNCTTAAATCTAATTTTTATTTTGATGGAAGGCTTCTCTCTATGGATCCNATTGCCTCAAAAATTATTGCNGATTGGGTAATAGACAAGGCTAATCAAAACANTGTTGAATTTGTAGGNGGTCCTGCTGTAGCAGCNGTGCCAATTATTGGAGCTGTTGTTGCNCTTTCAGCTGAAAATANATCNCCNGTTANNGGCTTTTTTGTTAGGTCTGATAAAAAAGATCATGGAACTCAAAAAANAATCGAAGGTAATATTAAATCNGGTTCATCAGTAATAGTTTTAGANGACACTATTTCTACNGGCGGATCATTAATTCAGGCTATGGANTCAGTAATTGATTTTGGATGCNAAATTAAGCTTGTATTAAGTGTTTTAGACAGAAAAATGGGAGGAAGAGAAAAAATAGAAAATCAAGGTATAAAATATGAATCTATTTTTGAAATAAATTCCCAAGGAGAGTTTGTTTGAGTAGAAAGTTTTCTAAAGAAGAATTTATAGATGCCATAAGGTCTATAGCTNCAAGTGTTTATGATTTTCATGCTAGGTGGGATTTATTAGATTCTGNNAGTAGTCCNTATAAATTATTATCAGAAAGAGAGCCTTTGCTTCAAGAAGAGATAAAAGANNTAATTGCTGAATATAATAAAGATGAACAAANCAGATCGGTTACCCTGCTCAGCAGAGAAGCTGCTGATGTGCTTTATGTTTCTGTTGGAAGCATGCTTGCTCTAGGGAACAATGGAATTGAAGCAATGAATCAAGTTTCAGAAAAAAATAATAACAAAACTTCTAAAACNCATTATTTTAATAAAAGCGAGAAAAAAGTAAAAAAATTAGATATCTAGATTTTTTACCTCAAGCGCATTTGTCTTTATAAAGTCTCTTCTGGGTTCAACATCGTCTCCCATAAGTGTTCTAAATATATCATCCGCAGACAAAGCATCTTCAGCAGAAACTCTTAGCATAACTCTGTTCTCAGGGTCCATAGTTGTATCCCATAATTGATCTGGATTCATTTCTCCTAAACCTTTGTATCTTTGAATATTAAATCCTGATTTATCTGCGTTATTTTCTAAGCTTTGAATTACCGCATCCCAAGATAGGTTATTTTCTATAATTTCATCATTTTTCTTTATAGAAAAACTACCTTCAAGATAAGCCTTAACTTCCGGATAAATGTTCTGCGCTTTAATTATAGAGGGATGGCTGTTCACAGAAATGGTTTCACTAACCTCTTGAATTACCTCTTCTGTAACTTCTTCATCAGATACAGTTGCTTCAAATAAATCTGGTTGAATGTTTTCTTCACTTACTTTTGGAGTATCTAAAATATAGTCATTACTTTTAGATGCAAGTTTGAAGAATTCATCTTCTTCAACATTTAATATTTTTGCAATTTCTTTTGACTCAGCAAAAGATTTTACATCAGAGATAAACTTTCCTATTGCCGCTCCCTTTATTTCTTTTTTGTTTTCAGAATGAATTATTGAAAAATTATTATAAATTTTTTCAGAAATCCATTTATTTAGATCTGCATCAGAGTAAATCCACTTACTGCTTCTTCCTCTAGACACTTTATATAATGGCGGCTGTGCTATATATAGATTTCCATTACCAATAAGTTCAGGCATGTTTCTGAAAAAGAAAGTAAGCAATAATGTTCTAATATGAGCTCCATCAACATCAGCATCTGTCATTATTATTACACGGTGATAACGTAACTTTTCATGATTAAAATCTTCGCCAAGCCCAGTACCTATTGCTGTTATCAAAGCAACTATTTCTTCATGATTTAGCATCTTTTCTGGACGAGCTTTTTCTACATTTAATATTTTTCCTCTCAAGGGTAAAATTGCTTGGAAATTTCTATCTCTACCTTGTTTAGCNGACCCTCCAGCAGAATCTCCCTCCACAATATATAGTTCAGATCTAGAAGGATCTTTTTCAGAACAATCTGCCAATTTTCCTGGTAGAGACCCTCCGTCTAAAGCATTTTTTCTTATAATTAGGTCTCGTGCCTTCTTTGCAGCTTCTCTTGCTCTAGCCGAGGTCATAGATTTNTTTATAATTCTTTTTGCATCTTCTGGGTTGTCTTCTATAAACTCACTAAGCCTTTTACCTATAGTTTGTTCCACAGCACCTTTAACCTCTGGGTTTCCTAATCTGCCTTTTGTTTGTCCCTCAAATTGAGGGTCTTTGACTTTTACAGAAACAACACACATTAGACCTTCTCTAACATCTTCTCCGGACAAAGATTGAATATCTTCCTTAAAAAATCCTTGTTTTTTACCATAATCATTTATAACTCTTGTCAATGCAGACCTAAATCCAGTTACGTGTGTTCCTCCATCTGCAGTTCTTATACAGTTTGTAAATGACAATGTGTTATCAATGAAAGATTCATTATATTGAATGGCTGTTTCTACAACTATGTCGTCAACAACTTCGTTGGCATACATTATATTTTCATGGATTGCTGATCTTTTTTTATTTAGGTTTCTAACAAAACTTTGGACTCCACCTTCAAACTTAAATGAAACTTGATTATGTGGCCATAATTGTTCATGATAATTAGATATAAAGTGAATATTTAATCCTTGGTTTAAGTAGGCCATCTCTCTAAATCTAGTTGTAATGGCTTCGTAAGAGTAATCTATTTCTGGAAAAATTTCTTCATCTGGCAACCAAGTGACGGACGTTCCTGTTCCAGGAAGGTCTTCTTTTGTTTGAGGTCTACTTTCTAAAGGACCATCAGCTATCCCTTTGGAATAGGATTGATTCCATACTTTGTTATCTCTTCTTACTTCCACTTTCAACCATTTGGACAAAGCGTTTACCACAGAGGCTCCTACACCATGAAGCCCACCTGAAACTTGATACCCCTTGCCTCCAAATTTACCTCCTGCATGAAGAGTTGTCATGACTGTTTCAACTGCAGACATTCCTGTTTTTTCGTGTACATCTACAGGGATTCCCCTTCCATCATCCAACACTGTAACTGATTTGTCTTTATTTAGTATCACTTGTATTTTTGTTGCAAACCCTGCCATAGCTTCGTCTACACCATTGTCGACTATCTCGTGAATTAAATGCTGAACTCCTTCTAGTCCAGTTGTACCTATGTACATTCCAGGCCTTTTTCTGACGGCTTCTAATCCTTCCATTACGGTGATATCGGAAGCACTATAATCTTCAGATCCTTGATGGTTATTTTTTGTTGGTTTTTTAGCCATTTTGGCCTCCCGCGCGCGCGCGCAATATATATATAGAGATTCTTGCCTCTTGAATATGTAAATACTATATGATTTTAGTTTGTTTATAAAGGTTCAATGTAACATTCTTTCTTTTGAGNAAAAATCAAACTTGTTTATATCTAAAGTAAAAAGAAACTGTAAAAACTTGACAATATTATTTCCCAACATGAAGATATTTCCCAAGACATAAAAAATTTAGGATAAATATATGGAAATAACCAATGATGTACAAAAACTAATGCTTGAAAGAATGTGGACTATTAGAAATTTTGAAGAAAAAGTTATGGAAGTTCACGAAGCTGGGGAATTTGTTGGAGCTGCTCATCCTTATATTGGAGAAGAAGCTGTTGCAGTTGGAGTGTGTTTAGCCTTAAAAGATACTGATTACATTGCAGGTAACCATAGATCTCACGGACACCCTTTAGCTAAAGGTGGAAGTGTTAAGAAAGCTATGGCCGAACTTTATGGAAGAGTAGACGGTTATTGNAAAGGAAAAGGCGGCTCTATGCATCTAGCAGATTTTTCTGTGGGCATTTTAGGAGAATCAGGAATAGTGGCCTCCTCTGTTCCTGTTGCAACTGGTGCTGGTCTTGCTTCTAAGATTTCAAAAAATAACTTTGTTTCGGTAGTTTTTTTTGGTGATGGAGCTTCCAATCAAGGTGCATGCCATGAATCAATGAATTTAGCTTCAATATGGAAATTACCAGTTATATTTGTCTGTGAAAATAATCAGTTCGCAATCACTACCTCTTATCAAAATTCCGTGGCTGTAGAAAATGTTTCTGACCGGGCACAGGCATACAATATGCCGGGTATTTTAGTTGATGGTCAAAATGTTGAAGCTATGTATGAGGCAACTACTGAGGCTGTAAAGAGAGCTAGAAACGGGGAAGGCCCTACTCTGATAGAAGGGTTAACTTATAGGTTTGAAGAACACTCCCTGGGCTTAGGAAGAGTTCGAAGAGGTGAGTATAGAACTTCAGAAGAGATCTCTAAATGGAGAGAAAGGGACCCCATAGGAATCCACTCTCAAAAACTTATTGACAGAGGAGTTTTGTCAGAAGANGAGATCAATAAAATTGAATCTGATTCGAAAAAAGAAATAGAAGAAGCCGTAGAATTTGCCAGAAATAGTAAATTTCCTGAACCAGAAGAGTTGTTTGAGGATATGTGGGCAAATCCAATACAAAATCCATAGAGATTAAGGAGTAATTATGTCTGAAAAAATTTTTGCTGAAGCCATAAATGAGGCTATAGCAGAGGAAATGAGAAGAGACGAGAATGTGTTTATTATGGGAGAAGATATAAGGCTTTCAGTTTATGGGGCAACAGCTAATCTTCTAAAGGAATTTGGAGAAGACAGAGTTCTAGATACGCCTCTCTCAGAAAATGGTTTTTTTGGAGCAGCCATTGGTGCTTCTTTAGTTGGAATGAGGCCTATTGTTGAAACGGTAACAAGTTTTATGTGGGTTGCTATGGATCAACTGATATCACAAGCAGCAAAAATGAGATATATGTTTGGAGGTCAGGCTACCCTGCCAGTTGTTTATAGAGCATCTATGATGTATGGAAGTGGCTCTGCAGCTCATCATTCAGATCGACCATACCCTATGTTTATGAATATGCCTGGTATAAAGATTGCAGTTCCAGCAAATTCCTCNGATGCTAAGGGGTTGCTAAAAACCGCAGTCAGAGATGATGACCCTGTAATTATTTTTGAAGATGCAAATTTATATGGAACCAGGGGGGAAGTTACAGATGAAAATATTCCTTTTGGAAAAGCTCAAATAATGAAAGAAGGAACAGATTGTACCATTGTGGGAATAGCTGGATCTGTTAATTTATCATTATCAGCTGCAATTGAACTTGAAAAAGAGGGGATTTCTGCAGAGGTTATTAACCCTAGAACTTTGGTTCCCTTAGATAAAGATACTATATTAAATTCTGTTGAAAAAACAGGAAGATTAATTGTTGTTGACCCTGCCCATAAGGTATGCTCAGCAGCATCAGAGATTTCCTCAATAGTAGCAGAGGAAGGCTTTTGGTTTTTGCAATCACCTATAATGAAAGTTGCTTCCGAGCAAGTTCATATTCCATACACACCATCACTTGAAAAATTAGTTTATCCTAACCAACAAAAAGTTATAACAGCGGTAAAGAAGACCATGGAATAAGGGGGAAAAATGCCAAGAGAAATAAATTTACCACAATGGGGAATGGCCATGAATGATGGAACAGTTGTAAAATGGCTAAAAACTCAGGGAGACCAAATAAATAAGGGAGATGAGCTTGTTGAAATTGAATCTACAAAAGTAAATGCTGCTGTTGAAGCCCCGACTGACGGAATTTTGGGAAGAATTGACGTCGAAGAAGGTAAATTAGTTCCTGTTGGAACTGTCTTAGGTATGATCTTGCTAGATGGTGAAGATCTTTCAGATATTGAAAAAAAAGAAACTCAGCCTGAAATAAAGAAGGAAGAAAATCCTCAAAAGATAAAAATAAATAGCTCTAACAATAAATCTGTAGCTTCTCCAAGAGCAAGGAATTTAGCAAAAAAATTAGATGTTGACATAGCTAATGTTATTGGAACGGGCCCTTCGGGAAGAATAACTGAAGATGATGTAAAAAAAGCCTCTGAATCCGGACAGTTAGAAAGCAATAATTCAGACTCTTCATTGATTCTAAGCGAATCATTGATGAATAATAATGTAAGGCAAATTATTGCAGAAAGAATGTATTCAAGCGCAAGCAATCCTCAGGTTACGCTAAATTCTAAGGCTTGTGTGGATAATTTATTGCTTTATCAAAAAAAATTGATTTCAGAATGGAGGCCTCATAAAATCAGGCCACAAATTAATGATCTTTTAGTAAAAATTGTTTCAGACACATTAGAAAAACATCCTAAATTAAATTCTCACTTTGAAAATAATGAAATGAAAATATGGAGCAATATAAACCTAGGTGTTGCCATGGCTATCTCTGATGGTTTAATAGTTCCAGTAATTAAGAACTCACAAGATAAAGATTATTTAGACATAAGCAAGGAAATAAGAGAATTATCAAAAAAAATTAAAGATAATAAAATTTTACCTGATGAAATTAATGGATCTAGTTTTACTATTTCAAATTTGTCCTCATATAATGTTGAGCACTTCAATCCGATTATAAACCCTCCTGAAGTTGCCATTTTAGGAGTTGGAAAGATTGCCAAAGAACTTTCTTTGGATAGCGAAAAAAATATTAATGAAAGTAGTTTTATATATTTGTCATTAACTTTTGATCACAGGGCATTAGACGGCGTTCCTGCTGCAAATTTCTTAGAATCTTTGATCAGAAATATAGAAAGCATATAAGTTGAAGGGAGTAGCAATAATTGCAAACCCTTCTGCAGGAAAAGATATAAGAAGGCTTGTAGCTTCTGGAAGGGTTATTTCTAATCAAGAAAAAGCTAACATTATTACAAGGTTTGTTAAAGGTCTTGCTTATAAAGGCGTTAGAAATATATATTTTATGCCAGATAAGTCAGGATTATTTAGACCTTGCATTGATGAATTAAAAAATGACATTGAAGCAAACTTCTTAGATACAAAGCACTTTGATGGCCCACAGCAAACACTTTATGCATCTAAGCTTATCAAAGAGCTAGATTGTGCTTGTGTTTTAGTTCTTGGTGGAGATGGAACTAACAGGTTAGTAGCCAAAGAAGTTGGAAATGTGCCGATAATTCCTATTTCTACCGGAACAAATAATGCTTTTCCTATAATGATTGACCCAACAGTTGCAGGTTTGGCAGCAGGGTTTTATGTAAATTCTCTACAAGGCTCAAATAATAAAGAACTAATTTTTCAGAGACCAATTATTACTATTTCTATTGATGATAAATATGAAGATTTAGCTCTAATTGATCTTGCTGTTAGCAATCAAAACTTTGTTGGATCAAAGGCTATTTGGGACCCTAAGGTGCTTGATCAGCTTTATCTTACTCAATCAAATCCTGTTTCTATTGGATTGTCTGCTATAGGATCAAAGCTTACTGAGATCCCTCAAAATCATGCTCTCAGAATGCAATTTGGAAAACAGGGAGAGAAGATATACGCTCCAATTGCACCTGGTTTAATATCAGAAATTAATGTTAAGAATTGGGAGCTTTTTTCTTATGATAAAAAATTTTATTTGTCTGACTTTTCAGGAACAATTGCTTTAGATGGAGAAAGAGAGTTAGAAATTTACAAAAAAAATAAAATAGAAATAACCCTTCAAAAGGAAGGTCCATTTGTACTAGATGTTATAGAATCTGTAAACCAAGAAAATAAATTAAAAGCATAGGAAGCATATAATGCCATATAACGTAAATCATATTCATCTAAAGTCAAAAGACCCAAAAGTTACAGCAGAGTGGTTTGTAAAAGCCTTTAATGTGAAGATTATTTCTGAAACTGTAAGGCCCGTTGGAGATACATTTATAATTACCCAAACTGAAGGTGGGTTAGCTATAAATATTTCTAGTGAAAGAACTAATGAAAAATTAGGCCCTGCTGATGATGATGCTCATTACGGTTTAGAACATTTTGGTTTTGACACGGATGATATTGAAGCTGATATAGAACGTCTAGTTTCATTGGGAGCTGTTCATAAAGAAGGCCCTTTACCTCAACCAGATGGTAGAAAAATTGGATTTATTGGAGCTCCAGGCGGTATAAGAATAGAGCTTATTCAACCTGCTCCTTAGTCTAAAACAATTAAAAAATTAACCTTTTCTTACCCAAGGTATTTCTCTTGGTTCGTTTATTGATTGTAGCCCTGCGGTTATATATCCATAACAATATGAGAAAGCAACTCCGGTTTTATTGGGTCCTGATATGCTAGGGACATGGTCTGGCATTAGCATATATTTATAGTTTACCTCTTGGTAGGCTTTTAAAGCTTTGATCATATCTATTGAACCTTCGTCTGGAAAAACTTCCATGAAATCTAATTTTTTTCCTAAAATATTTCTAAAGTGAACATTAAATATCTTCTTTTTTTCGCCAAAATATTTGATGACATCGAATATTTCATTACCAGGATCATCTAGCATCTCTGAAATAGTTCCCTGACAGAAATTTAGACCATGATAAGGGCTTTCATGCATTGATATAAACTTTTTTAATCCTTCTACTGTACCAAGAACCCTTGAGACTCCTTTGTATCCATCAGGGGTGTATGGGTCATGGGGATGACATGCTAATCTAACGTTATGCTCTTCTGCAACTGGAACTATTCTTTCAAGAAAGTAATCAATTCTTTCCCAGTTTGTATCCACATCTAAAACTCCAGCGATTCCAGGAGGATCATTTTGATTGATTTTTTCCCATCTAAATGTAGAGTTTATTGAGCCACCCCTTCCTTTTTCGCTTTCAGACCTTGGAATGCCTATAATATTCATATTGTATTTAACTGCTGGAATACCTACCTTTGAACATAATGAAATTAGGTTTTGAATTGATTCTATTTCTTTATCCCTTTCAGGAGATTTTCCTAGCATGATATTTGGACTTTGAGATTCTTCTAGGGGTCTTGAAGAAAGAGGTATTTGCACCATATCAAGGCTAAGTCCATGATTACTTAATAATTCAATATGTTTTTCTAGTATATCCACAGTCCAATCATGAGGATTAATTGAAACATACTTTCCATTTTCATCTTCATAAAAAGGATCAGCACAAATATTATTAACGCCTAGTTGTGCCCAAACCTCCAAATCACTTACATCTCTCGGTGCAACTTGAGTTCCTACATACATTTAACTCTCCTTAGTCTTTTCTAGAATTATTTTTTTCCATTTTTCATATTTGTTATTATATATTTCTAAATTATTCTTATTTGGATTGAAATCTATATAGCTATTAGAATTACTTTTTATTACTTGTGATGACTCTAGGGATAACTTTGCTACCCCCAATGAAGTAATTTCACTGTTAGCTGCAACTTTAATTTTTTTATTTATTAAATCTGCTAAAAATTGTGAGAAGAACTTACTTCTAGATATTCCTCCATCTATTTTCATTTCATCTATATCAATGTCTACTGTTCTTTCGATAATTTCTATTATTGCTTTCGTAGAAAATGCTATNGACTCAAATGTAGCCCTAATAATATCTTCTCTNGTTGTATTTGAGCTTAGATTTTCTAAACTTGCCCGAACATTTCCGTTCCAAAANGGAGCACCAAGTCCATTTATTGCTGGGATAACCATGACCTGATTTAGCTTACTAAATTCAATAGCTTTTTCAATGTCATCAAAATTTTCTATAATTCCTATTTTTTTCAACCATTCAATCGTTGATCCCGCTGACAGAATGCTTCCTTCTAATGCATAATTTGTATTTTGCTTTTTCTTGAAAGCTAAAGTTGAAAGAAAATTGATATTACTTTCAACTCTTTTTTTTCCCGTATCTATAAGTAAAAAACCACCAGTCCCGAAGGTACATTTTATTTCNAACTTTTCCTTTTCTTTATGCCCATATAAAGAAGACTGTTGATCTCCTAGAATTGCATTTATAGGCAATGATTTACCAATGATTTCTTTTTTTATGTTTCCAAAGTTTTCNTTAGAACTCAAAATTTCAGGAAGACAAGANCTATCAATTTCTAAAAAAGATAATAATTCTTTATCCCAATCTTCAGATTTTGTATTGTATAAGCCTGTTCTTGAGGCATTTGTAATTTCTATTTTATGAGGACTTCCTTCAACCATATTAGCTATTAACCATGAATCAACAGTTCCAAAACTTAATTTATTTTGCGTTAATAATTTATATATTTTTTCATTGTTCTTTATAGACCAAACAATTTTAGAAAAAGAGAAATAAGGGTCTAACTTTAAACCTGTTGAATCTACCAGTAATTTCTCAAACTTACTCCCTCTTAGCTTGTCACATATATCCTTTCCTCTTAAGCATTGCCAACTTATCGCATTACCTACAGGCTTTAAGTTTGATTTGTCCCAAAATACTATAGTTTCTCTTTGATTGGTTATACCTATTGAAATTATTTTATCTTTATCAATTTCTGATTTTTCTACAACATCTTTGATTGTATATAAGACGCTTTTTATTATTTGATTAGGATCAAGTTCTACCCAACCTTCTTTAGGGTATATTTCATCTAATTTAGATTGACTACTGGCAATAGAATTTAATTTATCATCATAGATTATAGATTTTGTGGACGTACTTCCTTGGTCTATTGATATTACATATTTCTTTTTATTTTTCATAAAAACATTTTACCAGCTACATGCTTTATATTTTTTTTTCATTTAGATAAGTTGATTGTTGATATATTATTGATACTAATTAATAAGATTATTTATATATGACAGTTGAAGAAATAATAATATCTTTTGTTAGAATTTTTGCCTCTCTGATAGTGTTTAAGTTTAATTTTTATGGAGGTTTATTAGTTATTCTTATTGATTTNTCTGATCTTTTTATGATGAATCTAATTTCTTTAGGAGGAGTAAGGNATTATCAAACACTGGATAAATTCTTAGACTTATTTTATATATCATTTTTTTTAATAATTTCTCTTAGGTGGTCACCTAAAGTCAGAAATATTAGTATTGGATTATATATTTTTAGACTTATAGGTTTTGTCTTATTTGAAATTTTTGAAGAAAGGTTTATTTTATTTTTATTTCCTAATATTTTTGAATTTTGGTTTATAGGTATAGCTTTATTGAATAAACTTACAAAGTCTCATAGTACAAAAAATATTGCTTTAGTTCTAATTTTTGCTTTTGGATTAAAAATGCTTCAAGAGTATATTCTCCATGTATGGAGATTTTTAGATAATTACAGAGCTGTTGATGTAGTTGAGTCTTTTATTGGTTTATTTAGTTAAACTCTAGACAACCTTCTTCTTCGCCACCTACTAAGAGTATATTTTCTTTTCTTTATTTTTAAGTTTTTAGGACGCTCAGGTAGAAATTCATTTTTAATTACTTTTTTATTATTGTTTTTTATTTTTTTTGTTTTTATTAATCTTCCTTCAGCATTCTTATCTTTTTTTATATTGTGTAGCTGTTCTAAAAATATTCCAGTTGGAGTTTTGGTAGATGCTATAAACTCTGGCGTTCCTTCAGATATTATTTGCCCACCTTTATCTCCTGCTTCAGGCCCTAGTTCAATTATCCAATCTGCATTTTTTATCATATCTAAATGATGTTCTATAACAACAACAGAGTTCCCATTTTCTACTAATGCATGAAGAACGTTAAGTAGTTTAGAACAATCTTCAAAGGAAAGACCTGTTGTTGGCTCGTCAAGTATGTAAAAAGTATTACCTGTTGATCTTTTAGCAAGTTCTGTTGCAAGCTTTATTCTTTGAGCTTCTCCTCCTGACAATGTTGTTGCTGGCTGTCCTAACTTTATATAACCTAATCCCACATTATTAAGTGTTTCTAGTTTTTTCTTTACATTTGGAATATTTTCAAAAATATCTATTGCATCTTCAACTGTTTTATCTAAAATATCTGAGATAGATTCGCCCTTAAACTTTATTTCTAGAGCATCATTGTTATACCTTTTTCCNTTACATATTTCACATGGAATTGTAACATCAGGCAAAAATTGCATTTCTATTTCTTTATATCCAGCTCCGGAGCATTCTTCACACCTACCTCCTTTTACATTGAAAGAAAATCTTCCAGCCTTATACCCTCTACTCATAGCCTCAGGCATTTTTGCAAAAAGTTCTCTAATTGGTGTGAATAAACCTGTGTAAGTAGCAGGGTTAGATCTTGGAGTTCTTCCAATTGGAGATTGGTCAATTACAATTATTTTGTCTATACTTTCAATCCCTTGAATTTCACTATATTTACCTTCTTTAACTGACTTTTTTGTTATCTTTTTTAATAATGCTTTTGACAAAATGTCATTAATAAGAGTGCTTTTGCCCGAGCCAGACACTCCTGCAACACAGACAAAATTATTTAAAGGTATAGACACATCTATATTTTTAAGATTGTTTTCTGTGGCACCTATTATTTTAATTTGCTCTTTACTTTTTTTTCTTTTTTGTGGAACTGAAATTTCTTTTTTTCCTGAAAGATAACTTCCTGTTAGTGAATCTTTATTTTTCATTATTTCGGAAGGAGATCCTTGAGCAATAACATTTCCACCATATGAACCTGCTCCTGGCCCCATATCAATTATTTGATCAGCAGATTTCATCACATATTCATCATGTTCTACCACTATAACTGTATTCCCAATATCTTTTAGGTTGATAAGAGTCTTAATTAGCTTTTCGTTATCAATTGGATGTAATCCTATAGATGGTTCATCACAAACATACATAACCCCAGTTAGCCCAGCTCCAATTTGAGTAGCTAATCGAATTCTTTGCCCTTCTCCTCCTGACAAAGTTGAGGACATTCTATCTAAGCTAATATAGCCTAGCCCTACTTCAATAAGAAAAGACAGCCTAGAATTAATTTCCTTAAAGATTTCTTCAGAAATTTTTTGTTCGCTTATACTAAGAGGTGCTGGGTGATCATCCTCCTTATTTATCCAGTTATAACAATCCAAAATGGACATTCCAGTAGCTTCCATGATATTTTTACCAAGAACAAACACAGATAATGATTCTGGCTTTAACCTTTGTCCTTTACAATCAGAACATGGGCTCTCCGACATAAATTTTAGTATTTCTTCTTTTATTTTTTCAGAATCTGAGTTTAGATATCTTTTTTCTATTGATGGTATTAATCCATCATAATATCGAGTCAAGTATTCTAACTCTTCAATGTTTTTTTCCTTAGGAAATTCAGAATCAATAATTCCGTACAAAAGTAAATTTAGTATAGATTTATTTATTTTTTTTATGGGTAAATTTTTATCTATTTTTAGTTCTTCTAAAATAGAGAAAAAATTATTTTTTTGCCAGCTTAGGACAATCCTTGCATCTTCTACGACTTCCATTCCCTTTTCNTTCAAGGAAAGATTAGGATCTCTAATAATTAAGTTTGGATCAACTTCTAGGGAGAAGCCTAAGCCTGTACATTTGCTGCATGCTCCGAATGGTGTGTTGAAAGAAAAGCTTCTTGGCTCTAATTCAGACAATGAAATATTACAATCTGTACATGCAAGATCTTCAGAGTAAACTATTTCTTCTCCCCCAATTTGATTAACGTATATAACACCNTTGCCATACTTTAATCCTGTTTCAACTGATGATGAAATCCTTTTTTTATCTATATTCGAATCGATAATCAGTCGGTCTATTACAATTTCAATGTTATGCCACTTGTTTTTTTCTAGCTTTATTTCTTCATCAATATCAAATATTTCTCCATCAATTCTTAACCTTGAAAAACCTTCTGATTTTATTTTTTCAATTACATTTAGATGTTGTCCTTTCATNTGCCGAATGATAGGAGAAAGAATCATAAANCGGGTCTCATTGTCATAATCGCATATGTTTTCAACGATTTTTTGTACATCTTGTTTTTCAATTCGCTTTCCACAACTATAGCAATGTGGAATACCTATTCTTGAATATAGAAGTCTAAAATAATCATATATTTCNGTTACAGTCCCAACAGTTGATCTGGGATTTCTTGAAACTCCTTTTTGATCAATAGAAATTGAAGGGGATAGACCATCTATTTGATCAACATCTGGTTTTTCCATCCTTCCCAAGAATTGTCTTGCATAGGCTGATAAAGATTCTACATATCTTCTTTGGCCTTCTGCGTATAAAGTATCAAATGCAAGACTACTTTTGCCTGAACCTGAAACTCCCGTTATAACTACAAACTTTTCTCTTGGAATTTCTAGATTGATATTCTTGAGATTATGCTCTCTTGCACCCTTTATTGAAATTTTATTTGATTTAGCCAAAATATCTTTCTTGTATTATATTTAATTCTATCTTTATATCTTTAGTATTTCGATACTCAAATTAAAACTATTTGATGTTTAGAATATAATATTTGTATAACTTTTAAAAAATCAAATTATCCTTCTTATTTAGATGAAAAAAAAACCTAAAATATTAACTAAAGACCTCTTAACTGAAATCGATAATCTTGTTGAAGATATACAAATTAAGGGCGTTTTGAGTCAAAAACAAAAAATTAATAGTATTTTTGCAGAAAATGTAATACCATTGCTTTTTGAAATAAAAACATCTGTAGAGATTGAAAATTTTTCTCAAAATGACTTAAGGGAAAAAATAAATTTTTGTTTAGCTAATACTTCAGATATTGTTGATATTGATTCTGAATATGCAACTTTTTATTCAAGAATCAGAGTGCTAAGAGAAAATATATTAATGAGAATAAGCGGTAGATAATTGATAGATTCTAAATTTCAAGATCAAGTATTAGTTTCTTGTCAGTCAGANACTGATTGGAAAGACTATTTTGACTTAATTATTAACTCAGTTAATCATACAAAAAAATATGAAAAAATTGATAAAAACTACAGAATTGATGTTTATCTTGTTGATAACTCAGAAATAAAAGATCTTAATTATAAATTNTTAAACAATAACTATGAAACAGATGTTTTATCTTTTAATTTTTATGAGGGCTGGAAGGATGGTTCTTTAGAAAAATCAGAAAGTTTATTTCCAGGTGAAAAATCAGAAGAAGGTATAGGTGAGATATATATTTCTATTCCTAAAATAAAGTCTCAAGCTAAAGAAAATAGCGTAAGTTTTGCAAAAGAATTATCTACAATGGCTATTCATGGAGCTCTTCATCTTTTAGGATATAATCATGAAGAAATTTTGGAAGAAAAAATTATGTTCTCCAAAACTGAGAAAATATTAAATAAGGTTATTTCTGAGTAAATTATGAGTTTTAAAAGAGAAGTTTTATATCAAAAATGGAGACCCAAAAATTTTTCTGATGTAATGGGTCAAGATCATATAACAACTACTCTAAAAAACTCTTTACTCAAGGACAGAAATGCTCATGCATATTTATTTACTGGTCCAAGAGGTGTTGGGAAAACTTCAACTGCTAGAATATTGGCGAAAGCTCTTAATTTAGGAGTAGATAATAAAGGGGAACCTCTCTTAGACTCTAATATTTCTGAAGAAATTGATTCAGGAAAATTTTTAGATTTGATTGAGATAGATGCTGCTTCAAATAGAAGGATTGACGATATCCGCTCTTTGTTAGATAACGTGCAATTTATGCCTTCTGTTGGAAAATATAAAGTGTACATCATAGATGAGGTACACATGCTGACAAATGAGGCTTTCAACGCATTGTTGAAAACTTTAGAAGAGCCTCCTCCTCAAGTAATAATGATACTCGCAACTACTGAATACCAAAAACTTCCTGAAACTATTATTTCAAGATGCCAAAGGTTTGATTTCAGAAATGTTTCAAACTCCGAAGTAGTAAAGAGATTAAAATCAATTTCTGAAAAAGAAGAAATAAACTGTAACGAAGATATACTCTGGTTTATAGCTGATAATGCATCTGGCTCCTTGAGAGATGCTTGTAATTTACTTGAACAACTTTCTACAGCNTTTGATGAGATAACTATTGAGAATGCCAGAGATTTGTTTGGAATAATAGATGAAAATTTATCTTTGGAAATACTATCTCTAATATTAGATAATGAAAAACAATCTTTGTTAGAAAAATTACAAGAGCTGAGATTGAGAGGGGTAGATTTTAAGTCTTTATCAAATTCTATTGTTGATGTCTTAAGATTAGGAGTTTTTACNTCGAATGGAGTTAGTGAAATCCAAGGTTATTCCTCTGANTTTATNAANAAGACAGCTGATACATTTCAATCTACTGGACCCAAAAAACTTATCTTGATTTTAGAGAAATTTATTGAGACGATATCAATTAGAACAGAGCATTTTGATTCTTTGCTTGATTCATCTTTGATTCATTTGACCTATATGTTTGAAGAAAGAATGCCTCTAGAATCAAAAAAAGAGGTTGATGTTCAAATTGATACTAAGCATATCCCATCGGTGCAAAAAAAAGAGTCATTTAATAAGCTTAAAACTCAAGACCAAGAGAAAAATTCTAATAGCGATAATACTGAATTGACTAAACCTGAATCTAAGCCAGTTGTTCAGCCTTCTAATAATTTGATTACAACCTCTCCTCCACAACCCCAAAATGATTCAAAGGAAAAATTAGATTGGGAGAAAGTGCTTTTTGATTTACGCAGGGCTAAGTTTGGAAAGATGGTTTTAGGAGCACTGCTTAGAAATGTTGAGATTCCAAAAAAAATTGAGGATAAGTTGGTTCTAAAGTTTAAGAGTAAGTCCTTGCATGATCATTTTCAGGCTGAATGGCAAATTGATTTAGTTCGTGAGGCTGTGAGAAAGTCAGTTACAGAAATTTATGGAGAAGGAATAAAATTAGTTTTAGAAGAGCCAGACGAAGAGCAAAAAAATAATACAAAAACGAACTTGTTGGAAAATGAAATTGTAAAATCTGCTTTAGCTATGGGAGCCAAAGTTGAAGAAGAAAAGGAAGGATAACAAATGTTCAATATGGACAAATTAAAACAAGCAGGAAGTCTAATGAAACAGATGAACGGCTTGAAGAAAAAAATAGATAAACTAGAGACTATTGCAACATCTAAAGATGGCAATATTGAGATTACAATTCAAGGGACATCGAATGTAAAATCAATAAAAATAAATGACGAATTCTTGAGTCAAGTTTCTTCCAAAGACCTAGAAAAAAATCTTACTAAAGCCTTAAATGAAGGAATTAAAGAAGCTGAAAAAGCTTCAAAAAAAATAATGTCTGAGGTTACAGGTGGGTTAAATATCCCTGGTTTATAGCATGGTCCCATTAGACAGATCACCATTTATACCTGAAGCTTTAAATGACTTGATAGATTCATTTAGGCTACTNCCTTCTATAGGACCTAAAACAGCCCAGAGATTAGCTTTTGCAACACTTAAGATGCCTGAAGAACAAGTAAGAAGTATATCTGAATCTCTTTTAGACATTAAAAATAAAATTATATTTTGTCAGCTTTGTCAAAATATATCTGAAAAAACAACATGCAATGTTTGTACAGATGAAAATAGAAATAAATCTATAATCTGTGTTGTTGAAGAGGCTATGGATGTTTATGTTTTAGAAAAATCAGGAGCATATAAGGGTATGTTTCATGTTTTACATGGATCGCTGTCTCCTGCAAATGGAATTGGTCCTGAAGAGATTCGAATAAGAGAATTGCTAAATAGAATTCAAAAAGACAATTCTGTGACTGAAGTTGTTATAGCAACAAACTTAAATCTTGAAGGAGAAGCAACTGCTATGTATATCAATCAGCAGATTTTAGAAATAAAAAAAGAGATAAAAGTAACTAGATTGGCTAGAGGCATGCCTTCAGGATCCGATATAGAGTATGCAGATGAAACTACAATTACNCATGCTTTAGGGTCTAGAATTAATATTAATGAAATCCTTTAAGAAAAGAAAAAAATTCATTCAAACAGAAGCTATTGTTCTTAAATCTTTTGATTTTGGAGATGCAGATAGAATCTTCACAATTTTAACCTCAAATAATGGTATTATTCGTGTCGTAGCAAAGGGGGTTCGAAAACCTAAATCTCGAATGGGCGGACACCTTGATATACTTTCAAAGGTTAATGCATATATATCTGTCGGAGAAAATCTGAGTAATCTTTCACAAGTAGAAACCATAGAAAACTATTCAGTAATAAAAAATGACCTTTCTTTGATTTCTGTAGGATTTTATTTTCTAGAGTTGACTGAAAAATTTTCTGTAGAGAATAATCCTGATAGTGAATTATATTATCATTTGTCTTATACGCTTGATCAAATTTTTCAGAAAAAAAACGAACTCCTTATGAGGTGGTTTGAGATAAAACTTCTTTCATTTTCAGGGTTTTTACCTGATTTATATAATTGCCAAATTAGTGGAAATTTACTTGACGAAGGAGATCATCTTTTTTCATCGGTAAACGGAGGTCTAGTTGACAAAAAATATTCTACTGAAACAGATAGCTACATACTTGTAGATAAAAATTCAATCAAGGCAATGAGGTTTTTATCAAAAAATAATTGGCCTGATGTAAAAAGTATTAAGTTTAAGGATCAAAATTTAATAAAAATTAAAGAAGTTACAAAGAAATATATACAAACAATAACTCAATCTTTAATTAATTCTGAAAAATTTCTTTCGAATGTTAATTGATTTTTTTCATAGGTAAGAATGTGCATAATAAAATCCCAGATATTGCAATTATGCCAGAGAAAATGGCTATTCCTTCAAAATTATAAGTCTTATAAATAATTCCCGATATAACAGGAGCCATAAATCCTATCAATGACATTCCTATNAAATTTAAAGCAGTTCCACTTCCTTCGCTTCCTTTTGGGACTCTATCCATTGTTGCGGCTGTCACTATAGGCATGACTGAGAAAAAAAACATACCTAACAATCCAATTAGAATCACAAGCCCTAAACCTTCATCAAAAATTAGAAACAAAAATAAATATATTGCCATCAATGTCATAGAAATTTGTATTACAGGCTTTCTTCCAAATCTATCAGACAAAATTCCCATTATTGGTGTTGAAATTATTCCGGCTGCAGTAATAAGAGCTATATGCCAACCAATAACCCAAGCAGAGTAATCAAGTTCTTCCTTCAGATAAACGGCTAGCCATAACTGAAAAGAGGTATGAATGCTTGCTCTCATTGCTCCTAAAACGATCAATCCAAGAATAATTTTGTCTGCTAACAATGTTTTAGTTCTGTCCCAGTACTCTTCAAATGACCAGTTTGATGTTGATTCTGAACCTGCAGACTTAAACATGGTTAGTACAAGAACTCCTGTTATAATCATAGGAATAACGATCATGATAGCAACATTTTCCCATCCAAAGCCTGAGAACTTTATGACTGAGCCAAGAGTAACCCCTGAGATCAATCCACCAATTATAGGAGGTCCAATTGTATTACCTATTTGGGCACCTGTAAGATGCATTGATAAAGCAAAACCTTTTCTTTCGGGATATCTTGCTGCAAGTGTACCGAAAGCAGGGGCGTGCCAAAAACTCGTTCCAAAACCAATTAGTATGACTCCAAGTAATATTAGGATATAAATTTTAGTTATTCCAATCAGTAGATATCCTATAGAAATGGTAAACATGGAAATAGCAAGAAACCAAGCTATTTTTTTTCTGTACATGTCAGATAGTATTCCTGCAGGTATATTTGATAACCCACTAGAAACATTCATTGAAGAAAAGATTAATGCATAAGAAACTTCGGATAGGCCCATTGAAGCTTTTAACAAAGGACCAATAACAGTTAAGGCTCCTTGGCCAAAATGTTTAATTCCATGTCCAAGAGATAATCCAATTACTAATGATAGGCCTGAAAAAGGTTTAGATATTTTACTCATAAAAATTTCTTATAATGGTATATTTATATAATAATTATTGTTCTTTAGTCAGAAAAAAATGATCAAATTTAAAAAACTTCCAAAAACAATTTATTATTCTTCTATTTCATTTACAATTTTGGGTTTTATTTTTTCGATTATTTACTCGTTGATAAGTTACATTTATATTTGTCCAGCTTCTACAACTTGTCCAGCAAATCCTATTCCAGTTATTTTACTGGTTGTTATTGTTACTTTCTTTTTTTTTATATTTGGATTGATTTTTGGGGTAGTTATACGGAAGCTTTATAATTTCTTTAGAGTAGAATAATTTTAATATTAAAATATTTGAGGAAGATTTTTTATGTCAGAAAAAAATTTTGATTTAATAGTTATTGGNGCAGGACCNGGAGGTTACCATTCTGCAATTAGAGCATCTCAGCTTGGATTAAAAGTTGGTTTGNTAGAAAAAGATGATGGTTCAGGTATAGGAGGTTTAGGTGGAGTTTGTTTGAATTGGGGATGTATACCTTCTAAGTCTCTCCTTAAGAATGCTGAACTTCTAAATGAATTAAAAAATCCNGAAGAATGGGGTTTTTCTTTCAAAGAATTTAAAGCAGATATTTCTAAAGCTATAGAAAGATCAAGAGAAGTTTCATCAAAATTAACACAAGGTATAGGTTACTTAATCAAAAAAAACAATATTGAACTTATTAATGGCGCTGCTCAATTACANTCTTCTTCTAAAGTTGAAGTTGCCAATGAAGTATACACTGCAAGCAATATAATAATAGCGACTGGAGCAAGGCCAAGATCTCTACCTAACTTAGAAATAGATAAAGAACTTATAATTACATCTAGAGAAGCCCTAGAATTAAAATCTAAACCAAAATCTATTGCAATAATTGGCGCTTCAGCTATAGGTTGTGAATTTGCTTATTTCCTTAATGCGTATGGTGTAGAAGTTTCACTTTTTGAAATTATGGACAGGTTGGTCCCAAAAGAAGATTCTGATATTTCTAAAGAGCTAGAAAGGCAATTTAAAAAACAAGGTATTCTATCATTTACATCTTCTAATATTAAAAATGTAACAAAAAATAGTAAATCTGTTACTCTTGACTATGAATCAAACGGAGAGTCATTTTCTAAAGATTTTGAAAAAGTTATGCTGGGAGTTGGAATACAACCTAATAGCGATCAATTAGGTCTAAGCAATGCTGGAGTTGAAATAGACAATAACGGTTTTATAGTTGTTGATGATTTTATGAGAACTAATATAAATGGAATTTATGCGATAGGAGATGTTACTGGAAAGCTTCCTCTAGCTCATGTTGCATTTGATCAAGGAATCGTTGCTGCAGAAACAATTAAGGGGTTGGATGTTCAAGGAATAAGTGATTATACTAACATGCCTAGATGTACTTATTGTTCACCACAAATTGCCAGCATAGGGATCACAGAAGATCAGGCAAAAGAACAAAGCCTCAATTACTCAGTTGGAAAGGTACCCTTTCAAGTTGCAGGAAAATCTATAGCAATTAATAACTATAATGGATTTGCTAAAATTATTTCTGATTCTGATACAGGCGAGATATTGGGTGCGCATATTATAGGTGCTGAGGCCACTGAAATGATCGGAGAAATTGGCATGCTAAAGTATCTTGAAGGAACCAACGAAGAATTACACAGACTAACTCATGCTCACCCGACTTTATCAGAGGTAATAAAAGAGGCAGCTGCTAATACCAACAATGAAGCTATTCACTTCTAATGTTACCAGTCTAATTTTATTTCTAGTTCTGACGTTATAGATTCAAACCATTCAATTACTTCTGGATGGTATGGAATTCCATTTTCACTTCTATCATTTCTTGATTCAAACTCAGCTAATCCTGGATATAAAACCCTGTCGTGACCAGGTGCTGGTGGAGTTTCCTTCAAACCTCTTAAGAAATCATCCATATTTGTCTTAAAAGTTTTTTTATCACTAAAAGAGTCTATATTATATGCTGCAAAATAATGTCCACTTCCTCCCAAGAATCCTGCTTGCGCACCTCCTAGCATAGAGCACATAATATCAACTATCGCTGCAAAGCCATAACCTTTATGAGAACCATTTTCTCTTTCGCCTCCCAAAGGAAGCATATGGAGATTTTTTAATCTACCATCTTCATGAAAATCTTCTTTAGAGAGCAATTTTTCATCATTTATAGGGGATCCATCTTCATTTGCAAGCCAATTTGAAGCTACAGGAGTCTCTAGTCTCTCTAGTAACTTGATTTTATTTCCAGCTATTTGAGTCATTGCTGCATCAAACATAAAATAAGCTTCTTTCTCAGCAGGCGCTGCCCATGCTATAGGTTGTGTTCCAAATCTAGGTTCAGCTCCAAATGTAGGAAGCATAGCAAANCCACCACCTCCACTCATGCAAACACCNATCATATCCTCATCAACAGCCAATTTAGCATGAAAGCCTGCAGCTCCTAGATGTCCAGCATTATTTAGAGTAACAATACCCACACCTGATTCTTTTGCCTTATTTATAGCTAGCTTCATGGCATATGGAGCTGTGTGTAAACCAAGTCCTTTATCACCATCTAAAGCAGCTGTAGAAATTGATTCTTTAACAATTTTTATATCTGGCCTAGGGTTAATTTTTTCTAATTGGTACATCCTAACATAAGATCTAAGCATGTTTGATACTCCATGTGTATCAACACCATTAAGGTCCGCATAGATTAATACATCAGCTGAAAGTGCAGCATTTTCGTCTGATAATCCCATCTTCATAAAAACTTGCTTTGTTACAGAGTGCATTTTTTTATGATTGATTCTAATAGCATCTTCATCTGAAACATGAAATCTTTCTAACATAATTCCCTCTTTACTTACTATTGATGTAGACTTTTGTTTTTTCTACAAAAGAACTATTCATATGATTTAAGGTTGATTTTATCTTTGAGTCAAGTATTTTTAAAGTCGATATAACCCTTAGTCTTCTGTATTCAGGTATTTCTTCCTCTTTTACAGAATCCAACTCTATAGCAAAATGCAGAATTTTTTCTTCAATAGAAAGTCCTTTTGAATCACTGTTTACAATTTCGTTTTCTTTCTTTACAGCGGGCTTAATTTCGTTTCCATTTATTACAGATTTAAATATCTTTTCAATTGGAGTTTTAGGATTTTTCTTTATATTTCCTATGATTTTTTCCACATAAACACTAGATACTTCACCTGATATAAATGGCTTAGAAATTTCATGCTGTAGATCAAAGTCATCAATATCTGCTATGCATCTTGCTTCTTTAAAAGTAAGATCTCCTTTATCTAGAGCTTTTAGCAATAGCGGATTTAATTTTTTTATTAATGACTCATAATGATGTATTGTTCCTGGAGTTATCCCGGTCCTTCTACTTAATTCTTGTTGTGAAATATTATGTGATTTTCTAAAATTGATAAATTCTTTAGCAATCTCAGTAGGGGNTTTTAGGCCAGAAAAATATATTTCTGACAAATTTATTGANGATATATCTTCTATTTTCTCTTTAATATTGCAGTCAATTTTTGATTTATTGTTTTTAATTGCATTTCTATAAACCTTTTCTCCGCTGAATAACAGAAAACCATTCTTATCTTTAACTACAATCGGTTTTTGTTGAGATGAGTTTCTTTTATTTAATANATTTTTTACAGGTTCATACCTAAACACAGGATGATCAGGCTGTATTTTAATTAAGTTTGTTTCTATTTTCATTGTTTGCCCCAATTTTTTTATTTATAACTTAATTTTCTTGATTCTAAATTCTAATTTCAAAAATTGTCCTAGCTGGGAAATAATCATTCTTAAAACCCTTTTTGTTTAGAATTTTTTTAATATAATGATTAGTACATTGTAAGATTGAACTGGAATACATGAAAATTGTTAAAAATAATATTCCCCCATACGTAGCATTCAAAACATTCCAAACTTTTTTGGAATTTTTATCTGAAGGTATGCCAAGTAGAATTGATAGAAGTGTATGGCTTAATAGATTTTCTGGTTCTAATGGTACGCAATTAATGACAGCTATAAAGTTTTTTGAACTAATAGATATAAATGGTGTTCCTTCAGATGATTTTAAGGATTTGGTTTCAAGAGATTCTTCGTTACAGAAAAAAATTATGAGAAAGTTGCTATTTAGGTTTTATGAGCATATTTTTGATTTAGACCTTGAAAATGCTACTAGATCCCAGTTGAGAGAAGGTTTTAGAAAATTTGGAACTAAAGAAGGAGTTTTAGTTAAATGTGAATCTTTTTTNATTCAAGCTGCAAAGTTTTCAGAAATTCAATTATCTTCCCATATTTTAGCTCGAAGNCATAATACTTCATCTAATGAAAAATCTAAATCATCTATAAAAGCAAATGTGACAAACCTACCAACTAAAAAAAATACAGTTGAAAAAAATTTAAATTTAGTCAAGATTATCTTAGATAAATATCCAGACTTTGATCCTTCTTGGGAGCCAGATGTCCAAAAAGCTTGGATAGAATCATTGACTAAATTATACGATAGTATGAACAGTTAAAAAAAAGAGTCACTCTAAAGTGACTCTTTTTTATTTCAGTGATTTCAGAAACTTACATTCCCATATCCATACCACCCATACCACCTCCAGGCATTCCTCCAGGCATAGGAGCTTCAGGCTCAGGAACATCAGTTATTAGAGCTTCTGTAGTAAGTATCATACCCGCAACTGAAGCAGCGTTTTCAACTGCTGCTCTTGTAACTTTTGCTGGATCAACAATACCCATTGTTATCATGTTGCCATATTTATCAGATTGAGCATCAAATCCATAGTTTTCCTGCTTACTTGTAGAAATCTTTTCAAGTATTACAGCGCCTTCAAAACCTGAATTTTCTGCAATAACCCTTACTGGTTCTAACAAAGCTTTTTTGATTATTTCAACTCCAGTATTTTCATCTGGATCTTTAAGCTTTAACTTACCAAGAGCTGTTGAAGCCTTAATAAGAACAGTTCCACCTCCAGGCACAATACCAGATTCAACTGCAGCTCTTGTAGCTGAAAGAGCATCTTCTACTCTTTGTTTTTTTTCTTTCATTTCTATTTCAGTAGCAGCACCAACTCTTAGTATAGCGACACCACCTGATAGCTTAGCTAATCTTTCTTGAAGCTTTTCTCTATCGTAGTCTGATGTTGTTTCTTCAATTTGACTGCCAATTTCTTTCATTCTTCCTTCAATTTCAGCTTTGGCACCTTCTCCGTCAACAAAAGTTGTATCATCTTTTTTTACTACTACCCTTGCACATTTTCCTAAGTCTTCTAATGTAGCAGAATCTAGTTTTCTACCAACTTCTTCGGAAACAACATTTCCTCCTGTTAGTATTGCAATATCCTGCAACATAGCTTTTCTTCTATCTCCAAATCCTGGAGCTTTTATTGCAGCTACGTTTATAGTACCTCTTAGCTTGTTTACAACTAGTGTTGCAAGAGCTTCGCCTTCTACGTCTTCAGCAATTACTAACATAGGTTTTTTTGCTTGTAATACCTTTTCTAATACAGGAACAAGATCTGAAACGGCAGATATTTTTCCATCAGTAATTAAGATATATGGGTTTTCAAGAACAGCTTCTTGTGTATCTGGAGAAGTTACAAAATAAGGAGATAAAAAACCTCTATCAATTTGCATTCCTTCTACAAAATCCGTTTCATAATCAAGAGTTTTTGATTCATCAACTGTGATTACACCATCTTTTCCTACTTTATCCATTACATCTGCAATAAGATTTCCCATTTCATCATCATGAGAAGATAGTTTGGCTACATTAGCAATTTGTTCTTTTCCTGAAACAGGTGTAGATTGATCAGCAATAGAATCTCTGACACTTTGTATTGCTTTATCTATTCCTCTTTTTATAGCCATAGGATCGGCTCCAGCAGCAACAACTTTGAAACCTTCAGCAATTATAGCTTGAGCTAAAACTGTACTTGTGGTTGTTCCGTCACCAGCATCATCATTTGTATTTTTTGATGCTTCTTTAAGAAGCTGGGCTCCCATATTCTCAAATGAATCTTCTAAGTCAATTTCTTTAGCTATTGTTACACCATCTGAATTAACTTGAGGAGGACCAAACTTTTTGTCAACAATTATGTTTCTTCCCCTTGGCCCGAGTGTTACTTTTACAGTATCTGCAAGAATATCTATACCACTTTTAAGTCTAGATCTTGCATCTGCTCCAAATTTTAAATCTTTTGCCGGCATTTTTCTCTCCGTTTACTAATTTGTTTTTTTTTAGATTTTTAGAAATTGCTTATCCAACAATAGCTAAAATATCACTTTCTCTAACTATTAAATATTCTTTTCCACCCTCAGAATATTCTGTTCCTGCATATTTAGAATATATGACTTCATCACCATTTTTTACTGATAGCGGAATTGTTTTTCCGTCGTCATTAACTCTACCTGCCCCAGCAGCAACAACTTTACCTTTTTGAGGTTTTTCTTTTGCAGTATCAGGAATAATAATACCTCCAGAACTCTTTGAGTCATCTTCCTCATTTGGTTCGATGATAATTCTGTCTCCTAATGGTTTTAATTTAAGTGCCACTTAATCATTCCTTCCTATATATTTATTTTATTATTTTTTCTAACTAATTTTTATTAATTACTAACTTCATAAAACATAGTTAAATAATTACACATTTTCTATTTTAAAATATTTTGAGAGCCTGTCAAATAAACTTAGAGTAACTGTTCACAACAAATCTTGTTTTCCATATTATTTATCGAATTATCTAGATGTTATTGACCCGCCATTAATATTAATTGCTTGCCCTGTAATAAATCTTGCTTTATCAGATGCTAGAAATGCTATCAAGTCTGCAACTTCTTCGTCTGTACCTACTCGNCCCATTGGTATGCTTTCTATCTTGCTTTTCCATATAGCNCCTCTTCCTAGNGGGTCCAATCGTGCAGTTTCTGTTTGCCCTGGACATACACAGTTTACAGTAATTTGTTCTTCAGCTAATTCTTTAGCTAATGATTGAGAAAAACCTTCTAACCCAAAGTTTGCAGCATTATAAGCAGCCATTCTAGCATTGCCTTCTTTTCCAGCTGAGGATGACAGATTGATAATTCTTCCTCCATCTCCTTGAGCAATCATAACTTTTGCAACAGCTTTGGAACATAAATACGAACCATATATTTTAACCATGAAAACTTTCTTGAATACTTCATTGTCTACTTCAACTACCGGTACTCTGTCTTCTCCATAAGGAGGAGCTGCATTGTTTACCAGGATATCTATTCTTCCAAATTCATCTAATGTTTGCTTTACCATATTATCAACATCATCTTCTTTAGAAATATCCATAACTAAAGCCTTTGCCTTAGATCCTTTCTGTCGAATTTGGTCTGCAGTAGATTCTATGTCTTTCCATTCAACTGCTTTTTCATCTTCAGGGTATGTTTCTGGGTCCCTTCCTGTTCCTGTAACGACAACATTTGCCCCTAAAGAGCCCAGTGCTACAGCAGTGGCCCTGCCAATACCCCTTAGCCTTCCGGCTCCTGTTACAATAGCTACTTTACCATTAAGCTCATTTTCCATGATTTTCCTCAGTTTAATATTTTTTTAGTGTTCCATAACTGAACCACCGTTTTGATTAATGGATTGACCATGAATCCAAGAAGCAGCCTCGGTACATAAATAAGCACAAAAATCTCCTACTTCTTTGTCTGTNCCATTTCGCCCTATAGGTGTTGCAGCTGCCATTTGATCCCAATTATCTCTTACTACATCCATTCTTGATGTATCAACAGCTCCAGGGCAAACTGCATTTACGTTTATATTATGCTTACCAAGCTCTCTGGCTAATGATTGAGTCATTCCTACTACTCCAAAATTACCAGCATTATAAGCTAAGAAGTTTTCTTGCCCTTTTTTTCCTGCAGTAGATGAGATGTTGACTATCTTACCTCCATCTCCTTGCTTGATCATATGTTCAACAGCACCTTTTGTGCATAAAAAAGTTCCAGTCAATTTTATATCCACAACTCTTTGAAAAACACTTTCGTCCAAATCAAGAATAGGGACTCTGTCTTCTGCTCTAGCGTATGCAGCATTATTTATTAGAATATCTATTCTGCCGAATTCTTTGATAGTTTTATCTATCATATTTTTTACGTCATTTTCATCTGTTACGTTAGCCACTAATGGCAATGCTCTAGAACCCTCTTTTCTTATTAAGTCTGCAACACTTTCTACATCTTTCCACCCGATAGCTTTTTCATCTTCAGGGTAATTTTCAGGTTTTCTTCCTGTTCCTGTTACAACTACATCAGCTCCAAGTCTTGCTAAAGCAACCGCAGCAGCCCTACCAATTCCTCTCAATCTTCCAGCCCCTGTTACTATAGCAACTTTACCTTTTAATTCTTTTTCCATAAGTTTCCTCAGTTATAAATATTGAATTTTCATAATTCTAATCTATTAATTGATTAATTTTAATAATTGTCTTTTCTATATCCTTTGTTATTACGGTTATATGTCCCATTTTTCTNCCAATCTTTGCTTCATTCTTGTTGTACATTTTTATAAAATAATTTGAATTCTTATTCATTTTTGAAATTATTTTTTCATGATCTTTATTNATAAAAAATTCTCCTAAAAGATTTTTCATTAAGGCTGTACTTATTGCTTCAGGATTTTCTACTCTTTCATCACAAATAATTTTTCCTAATAAACCAAATTGAGAAAGTAGNTGAGACTCTCTAGTGAGATGTCCTGAATTATGAGGTCTAGGAGCTATTTCGTTGAAGAGAATATCATTATTTTCATCTATAAACATTTCAATTGCAATTATTCCTGTTAGGTCTATTTCTCTAACGAACCTCTTCGATAAATCTATAGCTTTATTCTTAGTATATTCATCTATTCTTGCAGGAAAAATTGATGTGTCTAGAATGCCATTTTTATGAATATTTTCNATTGGATCAAAGAAAAAAATCTCCTTTTTTCTATTTCTTCCAATAACAATNGAAATTTCTTTTTTAAAACTGATTTTTTCCTCAACAATATAGTCAATATTTTTTTCTAATTGNTATATTATTTGATCAATTTCATCTTTATTATTTACGTGAAACTGACCTTTTCCGTCATAACCNAATCTGTTAGTTTTTATAATTACAGGTAAATTTATTTTTGCNGAAACTAGTTGTTCTTCTAGACCTAATTTATTATTGTAAGGTATGAATTTTGGTGTTCTGATTCCACATTTAATAAAATTACTTTTTTCATTTAATCTGTTTTGAGATATAGATAANACAAATTTACTAGGAACTATTTCTATTTTTTGTTCCAAATATTCAAGACTTTCTAAAGGTATATTTTCAAACTCGTAAGTGATTACGTTGCATTTATCAATTAGTTCATCCAATCCTGCATTGTCATCATAAGCTTTCTTTATATGCTTTGCAGACGTATAACTAGCAGGAGGATTGTCTGAAGGATCTATAAAATATACAATTTTATTGTTTTTAGTGAGGTATTCTGCGAGCATCTGACACAATTGTCCTCCTCCAAGAATACCTATAGTATTTTTTTTCATTATTTTATATTTATGGCCAGTTGCCTATATCACTATCTTTCTTCACTGAGTTACTGGTATTAGAAATTCTTTTTTGAAGATTTTTTGATATTTTATTATCGTTGAGTGCTAAGATTTTGGCTGATATAAGAGCAGCGTTTTCAGCTCCATGATCTCCTATTGCAACTGTTGCTACAGGAACCCCTTTTGGCATTTGAACTATTGATAATAAGGAGTCAATCCCATTCAAATTAGAAGATTTAATTGGAACTCCTATAACTGGAAGCTCAGTTATCGCTGCAACCATTCCTGGCAAATGTGCTGCTCCTCCTGCACCAGCAATAATAATTTCTATACCCCTGTTTTGTGCATTTTTTGCGAATTCAAACATCAGATCTGGAGTTCTATGAGCAGAAATGATTTTTATTTCATGGCTAACTTCCAATTCTCTAAGTACTTCGGAAGCCATACTCATGGTGTCTAAATCACTTTTGCTTCCCATAATTATTGAAACTTTTGGCTTATTGTTCATCTATTATCCTGTAAAAAATTAATTATAGCACTCAATGAATGCTTAGGCTCATTGAATGTGTTTTTATGATTAACTCCCTCTAAGGTGTATAAGACTTTATTGTCTTTATTTTTCATTATAGATTTGGTGAGTTCATAATTGTCATCATTTTCACCAATAATTATTTTGTGTTTTTCATTTTTCCAGCTAATTTTATCTATAGCTCCTTCCCAATTTAGAGCTTTTTCAAAAATCTTACTATATATAATATATTTTTTCTCTCCTGTTTTTTCTCCTAGATTTTTCATGGCTTTAGCTCGCTTATTAAATCTTTTTTTCTCTAAATATGGAGCTCCAGGATGCATTCCTAATGAGATNATTTTATTAAGGTTGTTTTTACAAGACGCAAGTTCAAAACCAGCTCTTGCGCCCATAGAAAAACCCATATAATCGAAGCTTTCAGATTTTATATCATTGCTAATTTCTAAAATATGATTTGCCATTTTTTGAACTGAAAAATTAGACTCATCCATANTTAAATTATCTCCGTGTCCNGGAAAGTCAAAAATATGAACTCTCCTAATTTTNGAGAGTTNTTTCACCCAGCCATTTTCAAGCCACAAATTNTTNTTTTGAGCCATTCCATGGCCTAAAATNANGTCTTGTCCNTTTCCAAAAGTTAAATATGACATCATAAGGTCTATTTTTATTATTTTTCTATAATTATTATTATATGGTAACTAATTTTTTGGAGGTTATATTTGACTGAAAATCTTGAAAAAACGGCTATGGTTGTAACAGCACACCCTGATGATGCAGAGTGGGGTTGCTCTGCTTCAGTAGCTAAATGGACTAGACTTGGATGGGATGTGATATATGTTCTTTGTACCGATGGTTCTAAAGGAACTGAAGATAGGACTATTTCTAGCCAAGATCTAGCTAAAATGAGGGAGCAAGAACAAAGAGATGCAGGAAAAATACTTGGGTTAAAAGCAATAGAATTTCTTGGTTACCCAGATGGATATTTAGAACCTACATTAGATGTCCGAAGAGATATTTCTAGAGAAATTAGAAAGTATAAACCTTCAGTTCTAATTACAACTAATCCGAACAGAGACTTGATAAGTAGTTCTTATCTTGGACATCCAGATCATTTTGCAGCAGGGGAAGCGGCTTTGTCAGCGGTGTTCCCGAGTGCAAGGGACCATCTTACGTTTCCAGAACTTTTGGAAGAAGGCTATGAACCTCACAAAGTGAAGGAAGTTTGGATAAATATGTTTAATATGAGTTCAGGAAGTAATCAAAATTGGTTTTTTAATCCTATTGAACAATCAGACTTAGATACAGCTACAAAAGCACTGCTAGCCCATACAAGCCAAATTCCTGACCCTGAAAGGGCTAAAGAATTCATGGCAAAAAGAAGAGAAGATATTGGAAGTATATGTAATACTAAGTATGCAGAAGCTTTTGCTAGATTTCAACTAAACTAGTTGCATCTAAATTGCATCGTTTTTAGTATTACCTAATTTCTCATCTCTAATCGAATTAAATTCTCTATCTATTGATTGAGTAATCATTCCTCCATCAGAACTATGAAGCACAAATCTAGCTCCAAGTTCCATAGTTTTTAGGGTTCTTTCTGGAGTAAAGCCATGAACCATTACAGGAATATTATGAGATTCAGATACATTTATTATTTTTGTTAGCGCATCAAGGTAATCTGAATTTTCTAATTCATCAGGAATACCCATTGATGTTGATAAATCATTTGGCCCGACAAATACACCGTCAATAGGACCTTTATTTATTAAGTTATCTAAATTGTTGACTGCAGTTATGCTTTCAATACCAACTATAAATATTTTATGACCATTTTTTTTGTGGAGGTAATCTTTGGTTTTTTCACTAGGAAATTTTTCTGAAGTCAATACATCTTCAAAAGCCTTGCCTTTGAGTGGATGTAGATATGTTTTCCATGCACATCTTTGTATTGTCTCTGAGTCTTCACAATAAGGAACTAGAACACCATCTGCTTTAGCGTCTAATGCAATAGCTACTAGAGTAGGATCTGGATCTGCTACTCTAACAATTACAGTGAGGCCAACTGATTGACCTGCGCTAACCATTCTAGCAATTTCTCCTCTAGAGTATGATCCGTGTTCAGCATCAAT
>NZTZ01000011.1 GCA_002703265.1 Chloroflexota bacterium | reverse complement strand
GGGTAGAAGAGATTTCACTACGTCTTCGATGGTCTGATTTTTTGGTTTTTTACCAATTTCCAATTTCTCATTGTTAAGTATTGCGTTCGGATATTTTTTTAGAAATTCAATTGCTCCGTTTTCCCAAGGAGCTGGGCCTTTGTGTGATACTATCTCAGGTAGTTTTCGCATTCCAGTTTCTACCACAATATAACCTTCGCTTCCCATATTTGCATTCCATGCAATTGGTTCAAAGTCATGAAGCGCTCGATATATTTTTCTTCCTTGCTTTTGTAACCATGGCATTACAGTTTCTTCATTCTCTCCTGGAAGCGATAAAATAATACTTGTCAGATTTCCTTGAAACTCTCTTTCCTTATATTTAGGGAAAAAGAAATTATGTGATGGCTTATCAAGGAACGATTTAGAAGCCAAGACTGCAGTTCCGAGTCCTTTCAAAGTTACTCCTGCAGCTACATTTCTTTTATTGTCTACAGGGTCACAAATCATTATTGGAGATTCAGGAGTTTCCATTTTATCAATAATAATTGGAGGTCTCCATTGGGACATTTCTTTTATTAGATTTAAGAATCCTCCATATTTTATGCAAAGTATTTCTACTAAATAGCCTGAAAATCCACCTACTGCGGAATTTGCACCGTAGGCTCCAACAGCCTTTAGGAACTGTTTTGTTAATCTCACTTCATTTTCTAACCCATTTATATTGGATATTACCCAATCAGTATGGAATGGTGTTCTGTCTACCGCAGATACAGATTGGGTAGAGTCTTCAATTGCAAAGCAAGGTACCAAATCTATTCCCACACCATCTATTTCTCCTCTCAAATAGGGGTGTTGGGCGTAGAGTTCCTTACCGTTGGGTAGTATTTTCCTCGCCACAGCCAATCCTTCTTTTTTCAAATCGGATCCCTTTTGAAATATTAAAAAAATATCAATGTCAGTTCCAGCCAGAAAAGTTCCTTTTGCTATTGATCCTACAACTTTAGACTCAAAAGTTGCCATTTCTAAAGCCTTTATCTTCCCAATAATATTATCTCTTATGTTTATAATTTTTTTTCTTTCTTCAAGTTTTGGTTGGACTTGTTCTAAGGCTTCAGCTATTATTCCTTTCACTCTTCTTCATCTGCATGGTTGACTTTACCTTTACGCCATGCTTTTGTTCTTTCCTTTTCAGCCCTTTTTCTTAATGTTTCAATATCATCTTTAACAGGAAGAAAGATAGGAATAATGAATATTATAAGTCCAAAAATTAATGCCAATATTCCCCATAATAAATATTTTCCAGTAGTTATAGCTTCTAAAAACAATGAGATAAGTATAAGAGATAAAACAGTAGAAATCCAAATTATTTTTCTGAAGGCCTTCTCAGATATTACATATTTATCTTTTTCTTCCAATATCTCAACCGAGAATTCAGCGTTTGGTATTTCAATTTCTTCTTCGTTACTAACGGGTCTTTCAAGTTTCAATTTTCTTAAGTATAAATGACCTGCGATTCCNGATATTATGAAAGCAGCNTGCCCATANCCAGGATCNCCAGCTGCAGTTGCNGCCCAAACGGCATACAACATTGTTAACCATATTGTANCTATTATTGCGTTATACAAGTCCATGATTATCCGAGATTTAGACTTTACTTTCCATAGTAATTGCCTCTACAGGNCAGGCGAAAGCACAGAGAGTACAACCTACACAAGTATCATCTAAAATNAATGCTTTTTTGGATTCGAATTGCGAGGTTCTTGCTTTCAAGTCCCAAGATATCATATCAATTGANGCAAAATTACAGTAATAAACACANTGAGTACAACCTATGCATTTTTCGTTATCTACTAAAGCAATGTAATCTTTACCTTGAGGAAGAGATTTGAGAGTTATTTTTCTTAACTCTTTGAACATATCTTTAGCTTTTTCTATACCTGTTGTAGGTAATTCATCATCATCTACGGCTTCTTTAACTCTTTTAAGCCATTTATTAGGTTTATGAAAGAAAAGGGATGCAGTTCCCATTGCTTGATATGCTGAAGTTCCAGCANTTTCTTCAACAACAGTTTCAGCTTCAGTTTCTATTACAGCACCAGAGGCATAAGAGGCCATACTGTCAACTAAGTCAGCTTGAAATGTACCGTCACTGTCTACACAAGCTAGTTTTGACATTGCACCATTCATCCATTGNTCTGCAGGATCTTCAAAGTCAACGTCACAGTCAACNCTATCGTGTATTCTAGTNCCTCCCATATCTTCCATGGTTTTATCCCAGTCCTTACCAGATTCACAAAATAAATCGTAACCTGTATCTCCAAGTGCNCAAATTGAAAAATGNGTGTTGGTTAATATTTTACCAACNCCGACNGCTGCTTCGTACANTTCTTCAGCATTGTCTGGCATTTCNCCTTCTCCCCAGGTAGAGCATACAATCATTACCCTNGACATTCCGGACATTGAATTAATATCAAAACCATCCATATCNTGAACGGTAGGATTCAATCCGTATTTTTTACCTTCTTTTTGCCATTTTTCGGCAAGACCTTCGGAGTTTCCACTCTGGGATCCGTATAAAATGTGTAAATCTCTGTTCCCTTCTGTTGCGAATGTTGCAATGTCTACATCAGACACTACTTTCCATCCTCCAGACAGGCAACCAAGAATTGCATTAAATCCATCATTTCATAATCATGATGGTGCCCTTCTTCAGGATTCATNCGTTCTTCATTAAGCATACACTGCATATGCATGTAGCATTTTGGACAACCACCAAGCATAATGTCTATTCCAGCATCNGTACCTTGATCTAGNCTTTTCCTTCGTACAGCTTTTGTAGCATCATTACAGTACATCATGGAAGAAACTCCACAACANAGAGCTCTTTCTTTGTTATTTTCTAGTTCTACCATGGTNGCTCCNTCTACTAATTGTATCAAATCTCGAGGNGCTTCATATTCTCCCATCATTCTTCCAAGACGACANGGGTCATGGTAAGANACAGTGACATTTTCAGGTGCTTTAAATTTCAAACCTCTGCCCTGTAATGTTTGGGTAATATGTTCGACTTTAATGCCTAGTGTACCTGGTAAGTCATAATCAACAGCGAATGTTCTGTAGCATTCTGCACATGAACATGTTATTATCTTGATTCCAGATTCTTTAAGTCTTTTCATATTGTGTTCTTTAAGTGCATCAAAAACTTCTAAATTTCCTTGCCANAATTGGTCATGACCTGAACATTTGAATACATTCATATCTAAAACTANAGGATCNATATCTGCATAGTTTAGCAGTTTTATTGATGCAGCNGCAATNGAAGCATGATCNGCNTCNCCTTTGTTNAAGTGAGTAAATTTAACTTCCACATCCATAAAGTCTACACAGCCAGGAAAATACCCATATTCGTGATATCTTTCAGGTTTCCATTCATTTTCTTCTTTATTCATTGCGTCTTCTACAATCAGTCTTTCGAAAAGAGGGTGAGGAATAGTTCTAGCGTATGGCTTCTGTCTGGTTTTATCGGTCATATGCAACACCTCCAATTGGAGAACTACCTGTTCCAGGCAANTCTAGGNTAGCNCCTTCTGTNGTTGCTCCNAAAGTTGCNAANAGTCTTTGTTCTAGTACGTANTCTACATATTCGATNTTTTGAGGGCAGACTGCAGTACACATTCCACATGAGATACATGACCAAAGAGCTACACCATCGTGCTTATTTTGGAATGTATTGAATATGATATTCAATTCGTGNTCGCCTTCCATGTCTCTTACAGGACAGATATCATCACACAGACCACATTGGTAGCATCGATTTAATTTGAATTCATAAATNCGTTGCATTCGCCTGTCTTGTATTCCGTTTGTGTATAGATCGAATCTTTCTTCATCGCTCAGAGGTTTAGCGCCCTCAGATCTTCTTCTGTCTAGGAACAAATAAGTTACCAATGCACAGGCAATAGGGCCCCACAGTGTTAGAGCATAAAGTAAATCAGTAGTAACTTCTGGATAGTAAAGTGCGATATTAGCATTAATGGAGAAGATGGAAAGCATAATTACCATAGCGATTCCATAAACACCTATAGCAGCTCTCACNGGGTCTTCTATAGGTCTTCTTTCATGTCCTCGGTTTATTACATCTCCATATTGAGGATCAATTACAGCACCTATTGCTCTGTCAATGAATGGAACTGCAACAACTAGNCCTACAATAAGACCTTGAACAAGAGTACCCCATACCTTTGCACTCATTAAGAATAATTCTATGTCATCTAGTCCCAAAAAAGGAATCATAGACAATGGAAGACCTATTTTCAAATCAGTAGCCACTTTTAGACATCCGAAAGCCCACAACAAGTACCAGTCAGGTAATGGAGGTGGGTAAGCAGTTCCTGCAGTAGGATCTGCAGACTCATGCAGTGGAGGAGGAACAAATGCTCCTAAGTAAAACATAATTGATAAAACATAAAATGTGTAAACTGTATCTCTAGACAATTCATGAGGATATAGAGGTTCACCCTTTACCATACTTGCTTCTAAAACAGAGTGTTCTTCCCTATTCTCTAGTTTTCGAATTGTGTCGAGCTCTTGTTGTTCCTGGATAGATTCACCTATCATCTCTGCAGCATCATCTTCTATTACTTCGTTTTCGCTCATTAATGAGGTTCTGCCTCCCCTTGAATCCATACTAAAGCCATATGAATTATCATAAGTACTGTTCCTACTAAAGGAAGTACGAAAATATGTAACCAATACATTCTNGTTACAGTATCTGCAGTAACTTGAGTTCCTCCAAATACAATTTGAGCCATTAACGGCCCCATGGCAGGAATAGATGTAGCCATTTCAAGACCTATTGCAGCTGCAGCATATCCNAGCGCATCCCATGGTAAGAGGTATCCAGTATAACCGAAAAATATNGTGACAAGTAAAAGTATGACACCTAGAATCCAGTTAACTTCTCTCGGATTTCTGTAAGCTCCAACAAANTAAACTCTCATCATGTGAAGGAAAACTGCAGCAACCATAAAGTGTGCAGCCCAGTGATGAATGGCTCTCATTATATATCCAAAAGCTACTTTTGTCATAATAAGTTCCATTGACTGATATGATCCAGAAGTAGCATGACCATCTTCGTCGAATGTGATTTCACCATCTGGAACATAGTAGAAACCAAGATAGATTCCAGTTATAACCAGTATGATGTAGGCAAAAAATGAAAGCCCTCCTAATGAATAGAAAGGATACCAATACCATACAGATTTAACATTGTATCGTTCAGTGTGAGATTGNGGCATTGTTCTACCACTTGAAGGTAGAAGAGTAAATACAACNGAGTANTATTCTCTTTTTGCAAGAGAAGCATATCTGTGNAAAGCAAATCTTTCNTCAAACCAGTTCCAAGTTGCTAAGAGNACTCGAGGNAAAGTTCCAGAAACATAAAGGTATCCTACAGTTAATACNGCCATTAATANCTGGAGGAAAATNAGAGGNAAAGTATACTTTCTCATCANCTCTTCNATAATAGGAGTATCNCCAGCTGCNCTAACTGGCAGAGAGAACAGGGTGATACTTCCCAGAACNGTAGCAAAAATTAGTCTTANTTTCATCCTTGTCCACAATATTTGAGCCAATCAATTTGAGTCATTAGCCCAACTAAACCTCCGTCTCTTTCTTCTATAGGCACTACAGGTAANCCATAAGGTGCNGGCCCCTCTAATAANTCGGCAGCCATAACTTCACGTCCTTGTTCATCNACATTTTTTATNACTGAAAGCGGATCAAANAGCGATAAATGGCANGGGCACAAAAACATGTTTTCATAATCATTTCCACTTATNGTACTTGTACCTTCCGCACTNAATACAGGCTTACAGCACAAATGAGGACATTTGTAAGTGTGNTATGCCATCAGATATGCATTACCATCATCAACGCTTACTCCCAAACCATTCATGGAAGGNTCAGCAGGAACTTTTACNAAAGCTAACTGTATTTCGCAAGCTCCNAGCTCTTGCTCTAAATCTTTAGGTGCCCAATCAACAATTGCTACATCCCAAAGATTAAAATCTTCTTTCTTTGCAACACTTCCTCCCATGTTTTCATACCATTTCCCGCTCTCAGATTTATAAGTTAAGGTCTCGTGGGCATCATCATCATTACACCTAGTAACAGGTGGAGGCAGCAGTGTTTTAAGCGCAGGAACTGCTAAAGCAGTAGTCATTCCAGCTCCAGCTAATCCGATAGCTCCCTGTAAGAATCCTCTTCGTGTGATATTCATATTATCTTTCAAGTTTTGTGATAACTTTACTCCTCCTTTTCTTAAGCTCTAAAACATCAGGCAAAAATGATCTTCTGTAGAAATCAATCATTAATCCCAGAATTAGAAATGCCATGGCAAGTGTAAATGAGAGAAATTGTTGGTCCCAGCCTTCAAGTATTCCATAAATAAATAAGGAATCATACATAATCTCAAGAACTAACAAGACAAGAACTATTGCAAAAATTTCGCCTTGTTCTTTCCCAGGAGTTTCTCGTACAACCTGTCCCAANTCTTCATCTTTATATGTCCCTAGNAATTTTTGAGCATCTTCTGGAGTTATTTCTCCTTTGGCAATCTTTTCAAGTAATTCGTTAACCTCGGTAATGGGAACTACCTCCTCTAATTACGACATATGCAAGCAAGACCATTACGAACACCACAGCTATAGCCAGTAATGCTATCCAGTACTGCATTAAGCTTACGCCTAATTCATGTATTGACGCTTCTTCAGATTTTACTTGNGGTGTTCCAATNGATACAGCAGTTATGTANCCCCATTGATCTCCTCCGGTTCCNACTCCATTTACCACATTNTAGTAAATTGTGAAGAGTGCGTCACCTGCNCCTTCACTAGGAGCAGTCCATTGGAAAGTCCAATTTCTTTGAGCGTTACTATTAGCATTGTGGGAAATATATTTTCCTTCTCCCCCTATCCAAAACAAATCACCTGTTTCAAAAGCTCCTTCACTTACCTCAGCCAAAAAACCACCATATCTTATTGCATNAGGATCNCTAATNACNTTTGTATCATTNATTACGAGAGANATATTGTAAGTATTATCAGGTATGTATTTTGNTGGNATTCCTNCTAGCATATACATNCCTTCNTCTAGCTGTTCATCCATGTGGCAAGAGCATCCATTNGCAATNCTNTCTATNGCCCAATCTTCNCCAGCNCCTTGCTGGTCNCCNCCTGCAGGATAACCATTAACACTNANGCCNANAGACATGNCTGTNATNATCATAATTGCAAATAGTGCGTAAGTTCCTCTTTGATTNGTANNCAAATTNNGCTCCTTTAAGGTGGCATANTATCGAAGTGCACGCTATATAAAAATATAGTAATATTTTAGGCACTTTTTTCACAGGGCTATACTATTATTAAATAACGGTTTTGATAGTTCATGAAAGACGGTAAAATTAGTATGCAGACTGGCTTAATTTTACTAGGTCTTTTAGTAACTTTTTTCCGTTATCCAATCACAGAATCTCCCACAGGTACAGATAATTTCTACTATATTTCAGCAGTTAAAGCTATACTAGATAGTGGTGAGATATTTTGGGCAGAAAATTTACTCTCCATCTATGGTCTGTTCCCTGGAACAACACCACTAGGAAGTTTAATTTTAGCAACAGCTATTACCGAAGTTTCAGGAATGTCAGTACATCACTACCATTTAGTACACAGTTTATTTTTTTCATTGATTTTTACATTTGGAATCTTCATTTTAGCGGGAGAGTTTACAACAAACTATAGAAGCCGT
>NZTZ01000010.1 GCA_002703265.1 Chloroflexota bacterium | reverse complement strand
AACTTCTCAACCTTCAGTTGGCAGATTTGTTGAAACTTATAATGATTTACTAAAAAAACATGATTCAATTTTATCTTTACATATTTCTTCAAAGTTAAGCGCAACTTATAACTCAGCACTTCAAGCTCAAAAAGAAATAGGTAATGAAAATATAAAAGTTATAGATAGTATGAATGGAACTCTTGGGCTTGGAGCAATAGTTCATCATATTGCAGATTTAAACCAAAAAGGTGAATCTTTCGAAAATTTAGTTAAGGAAGCTGAAAAGATAATTCCAAACGCAATTTTTATGGGCTTGGTTCCTACTCTTGAATATCTAGCAAAGGGTGGTCGAATAGGTAAAGCTAGAGCGTTTATGGGATCTCTTTTAAAGATCAAACCAATTTTGTCTGCTGTCGACGGAGAAATACAATCTGTAGGAAAAGCTAGAACCTTAATTAAAGGAATGGATTTTATAGTTGAAGAGATGAAAAATCGTAAAATTTCTAAATTATTTATAGTGCATGCTAATCACGAAGAAAGAGCAAATTTATTGAAGGAAAAAACTAAGGATCTCATTGATCCTAAAGATGTAATTCTTGCTGAGTTTGGTCCAGTTGTTGGAACTCATCTTGGTCCTGGCGCATTTGGAGTAGGATTTATTTCTTCGGAGTAAAGATTTGCAATCTTCAAAGAAAGTTAAGCGACTGAGAGTTTTATCATCAATACTTTCTCAGGAATTTCAACTTGGTCTCAATGATCAATCTGTAGAACTTGGTTTAGATAACCTTCTTAGTAATTCATATAAGGATATGCTTTGGATAAGAGATGTTTATCCTATGAAATCAAGAAACTATAAAAATCTTGGTGTAGGTGAAAGGCATATTTGGGTAAAGAATCTAATATCTAAAATTTCATATGAAATAAAGATTATTGAAGAAAAAATTTCAAATGAATTGCTAGTCAAAAATTTGCCTCTTGAAACTCCTATAGAAACTTTACCGTTTATGGATAGAAGGCATATTACTAAATTTTCTAATATAGGTGTTTTTAATTTAGAAGATTTAGTTCTGCACTTTCCATTTCGATACGAAGACTATACAAACATCAAAAATATAAAGAATTTATCTCTTGATGAAAGTGCAACAATTATAGGTAATATTACAAAAAAAACATTGATAAAAAAGTTGAATGCCTCTCAGATTGTTGTTTCTGATAAAACAGGTTCAATTACTGCTACTTTTTTTAATATGTCTTTTTTGATTAGAAAGTTTAAAGTTGGTAGCAAAATAGCTTTAGCTGGTTCAGTAAAAAAATTTAGAAATTCACTTCAATTTAATAATCCGGATTATGAAATTTTTACAAATAATATAAAAAGATTTGATTATCTTCAGCCAGTATATCATTCAACAGAAAGGCTTACTCAGGAAGTAATTAAGACAAGAATTTCAAGCGCAATTAAATCTAATGCTTTAGAAAAATTTATTAATTTTATTCCAGAAGAAATTCTAGAAAGAAATAATCTGTTTACATTGAGAGATTCAATAAAAAAATTACATTTTGCTAAAAGTGAAAATGAGAAAAATAAAGCTCAAAAAAGCTTTGCCTTTCATGAAGTCTTTGAAAATCAAATTTCAGTAAAATATCGAAAAAAACAGAGAGAAAAAAATATTTCTTCTTATTCCTATGAATCATTTTCAAAAAACTATTCAATAATAAAGAAACTTTTACNGTTTAAATTGACTAANGATCAAGTTGATTCTATTTCTGAAATTGATAATGATCTATCTTCAAAATTACCTATGGCGAGATTACTGCAAGGAGAAGTCGGTTCTGGTAAGACAATAATTGCATTAATTGCTCTATTATGTACAGCAATGGAGAAAAAACAAGGTATTTTATTAGCACCTACTGAAGTCTTAGCTGAGCAGCACTTTATAAATTTATCTAATTTAGTTAGTGCATCAATAGAGTTTGGATACGACGATAATATAAGGGTTTGTAATATTAAAAATGAGATAAAAATAGCTCTTCTCACTGGTTCACTAACTCAAAAGATGAAAGATAAAACTAGGTCAATGATTTTAAATAAAGAATTAGATATAGTTGTAGGAACTCATGCTTTACTTCAAGAAAAAATTTCGGACAATTTATCAGGATTAATTGTTATTGATGAACAGCAAAGATTTGGTGTAGATCAGAGAAATTTATTATTNAAAAGAAAGCCAATTCCAAATTTATTAGCTATGTCAGCTACCCCAATACCTCGAACTCTAAGCATGACCCTTTATGGAGATTTATCGCTATCAACAATTAGGACAATGCCTAATAGAAAAAGAGATGTTAAAACCGTTTGGAAAAAAAACAGCCAATTTACAGATGTGCTGTCTAATTTAGAAGAAGAGCTAAAAAAAGGTGCTCAAGTTTTTTATGTATGTCCCCACATTGACACATCGGAAAAAATTGAAGTTTCTTCAGTAACTCAAGAATATCAGAAACTTTTAGATACTCATCTTTCAAAATATAGGATAATGCTTTTACATGGAAGAATGAAAATTGACGAAAAACAAAAAATAATGGAAAAGTTACGTAAGGGTCAAATAGATATTTTGGTAAGTACTCCCATCATAGAGGTTGGAGTAGATATTCCTAATGCTTCCCTTATTGTTATAAATTCTGCGGAGAGATTTGGAATTTCTCAGCTCCATCAACTTAGAGGAAGAGTAGGAAGAGGAGATAGAGAGTCTAAATGCATTATAGTGTCATCAGATGATATCAATGAACTAACTGAAAAAAGAATGATGGCTTTAGTAAAAAGTAATGATGGCTTTGTACTTTCCGAGGAAGATTTAAAAATTAGAGGTCCTGGAGAAATTGACAAAACAAAACAAAGTGGATGGTCTTCTGAATACAGACTTGCAGATCCTTTAGATTTTGATCTTATAAGACAAGTTAATAGCGAAGCAGAATTATTAATTGATAAAGATCCAACTTTGAATTTACACAACGATCTAAAAAAAGTTTTAAAAAATGCTTCTAATACTGACATAAATTTAGGATAGATTATATTATGGATAAACTATGACTAATAATTATAAAGCAGTAAAATTTTGGCCTAAAATCCCTCATGGAATATGGTTAAGAGAAGCTACAAGTGTATCAGTAGATAGCAATGATAATGTTTATGTTTTTAACAGGGGAAATGTTCCTTTATTAATTTTTGATAAAAATGGAAATCTAAAGACTTCATGGGGGAATGATGATCCATTTGGAGAGGTAAAGGTTGAAGTCCTTAGAATAGATTATAAGTTACAGACATGGGAAGGTTCTAGGTTTGTAAGACCACATTCTATTTTACTCGATTATGAGGATAATATTTGGTGTGTAGATGACAGTGGGCATAAGATATATAAATTTGATCAAAACTTTGAATTAAAATTATCTTTGGGAGATGGGAATCCTGCTGAGAGAGAGAGTGGTAAGCCATTTAATAGGCCTACAGATATTACTATAAATAAAAAAAATGGAGATTTATTTATATCTGATGGTTATGGAAATTCAAGAATTCATCACTATGATAAAGAAGGAAATTATATAAAGAGCTGGGGAGAATCAGGAACTGGCCCAGGTCAATTCTCTTTACCTCACAATATATGTATGCTTGGAAATGATGAACTAATAGTATGTGATAGAGAAAATCATAGAGTTCAAATCTTCTCCACTGAAGGTCAATTTATTAAGGAATGGCATGTTCACAAAGCAACAGCTGTAACTACTGATCATAAAGGAAATATTTTTATTGCTGAACAGGGGCCTCCACCAGTTCAATATGGAGTTAAAAATTTAGGACATTCTGTTGGTATTTGGGATAGAGATGGGAATCTTTTACAAAGATTAGGAGCAGAGTTACCAGGAGAAGAACCTGATCAATTTTTGTGGCCACACTCAATTTCTGTGGATTCAAAAGGAAGGATTTTTGTTGCAGAAGTTTCTTATGTAGAGGTTGGAAGAACCCTTAATCCACCTAGAGAGATGACAAGTTTTAGAGTATGGGAACCTTTATCTAACAACTAAGTTTATTAGTTTATTTTCTATATAAATTTCTTTAATGATTTCCTTATTATCTATATGTTTTTTTATTTTTTCTGAATCATAAACATATTTTTTAATTTGCTCAAGACTTATATTTTTTTCCAATTCAACTTGATCTCTTAATTTTCCGTTAACTTGAACTATTAATATAAATGAAGATTTTTCTATTAGACTTTCTTCATATGTTGGATTTAATTGCAAATGAATCGAATTCTTGTGTCCAAGTTTCTGCCATAATTCTTCTGATATATGAGGACAAATAGGAGATAGATGAATTAGTAATCTTTTTAATGAATCTGTCCATTCTGACTTTGTAACTTTGCAGTCAGTTTTCAACTTTGAAAGATAATTAGTATACTCCATTAGAGTTGCGATGGATGTGTTGTACTTAAAATTCTCCATATCTTCTAGAATATTCTTTGTAGTCAAGTTACTAATTTGAATTAATTTTTTTGATTCTTCATCGCTTAATTCTTTTTCAGTAAACTCAAAATCACATAGTTCCCAAATTCTATGAAGCCATCTGAAAACACCATTTATACCTGAATCTGACCAATCTCCACCTCTATCCCATGGACCTAAAAACATCAAGTATGCTCTAACTGAATCTGCACCATATTGTTTTACTAGAGGTTCAGGATTTAGAGGGTTATTTCTTTTAGAAATTTTCATATGCCTAGCAAGCATAACTCCTTGGTTAAATAGCCTTTTATAAGGTTCGTCAAAATCAACATAACCTAAATCTCTTAATACTTTATTAAAAAACCTTGCATATAAAAGATGCATAACGGCATGTTCTGCTCCACCCATATATTGATCTACAGGAGACCAATTAGATATTCTGTTTTTTTCGAAAGGTTCATCTATTGATCCTGGACTTGCAAATCTAAGGTGATACCATGATGAATCCATAAATGTATCCATTGTGTCAGTTTCTCTTCTTAATTTTCCTAATTTAGGGTGATTAAAATAAAGAAAATCCTCGTCAAGAGTTAGAGGAGATTGCCCTGTGGGCATGAATTCTTTTACATCAGGTAGAACTACTGGCAGCATATCTTCTTCTACAGGAATAATTTCATCTTTATCATTATAAAAAATAGGTATAGGGGTTCCCCAATATCTTTGTCTAGAGATTAACCAATCTCTGAGATGATANGTTATAGTTTTTTCTCCAGATTTGTTGTTTTCAATAAGATTAGCTATATTTTTTTTAGCTTGTTCATTATCAATACCATCAAAATCTCCTGAATTAACTAGTATTCCTTTTTCAGTATAAGCATTTTCTAAATTAATATTTTTTGATCCATCAGGTGAAATTACTAATCTAANAGGAAGGTTGTATTTTTTTGCAAAAATAAAATCTCTTTCATCATGAGCAGGGACTCCCATTACTGCNCCTGTACCATAAGAAGATAAGACATAGTCTCCAATAAACACAGGAATCCTCTCATTATTCATAGGATTAATACATAATATATTAGTCTTAACTCCTGTTTTTTCTCGCACTGTCGATGTCCTGTCTATTTCAGATAATTTTTGAGAGTTTGAAATATATTCACTAACATCTTTATTTTTATCAATATTTAANTTTTTTATAATTGGATGCTCAGGAGCCAAAACTACAAAAGTTACCCCAAATACGGTATCAATTCTTGTGGTAAAAGTACTAATTTTTTCTGTGGAATTTTCTATATTGAAATTAATAGTTACACCCTCTGATTTNCCTATCCAATTTTTTTGCATTTGTTTGATTTTTTCTGGCCATTCTAAATCACTCATNTTAAGCAATTCTTCAGCATAATCTGTAATCTTGAAGTACCATTGAGGCATCATCTTTTTTTCAACTTCAGCTCCTGATCTTTCTGATTTTCCATCAACTACTTGTTCATTTGCTAAAGTTGTTTGATCTATTGGATCCCACCAAACAGGTCCGTTTTTTCTGTAAGCTAGACCATTTTTATACATATCTATAAAGAATTTTTGGTTCCATTTGTAATATTCAGGGGTACAGGTTACTAATTTTCTATTCCAATCATAAGAATTTCCCATCATCTCAAATTGTTTTTGCATATTTTGAATATTATCGAAAGTCCACTTTTTGGGGTTTATATTTCTTTGAATAGCNGCATTTTCTGCAGGAAGGCCAAAAGCATCAAATCCTTGAGGATGCATGACATTATAGCCTGATAAGCGTTTAAATCTTGCATGAGCATCTGCAGGAGCAAAAGCAAACCAATGTCCTATATGCAAATCCCCAGAAGGATAGGGAAACATTGATAATGCATACCAATTTTGTTTTGAATCTACTTTATCTGGGGTTTTGTAAATGTCATCTTTTTTCCAGATATTTTGCCACTTTTTTTCAACTTCTTCAGGATTATATTTTTTACTCTTAGAATTTTCTTCTGTGACCATTATTAATGTTTGTTTATTTTATTATGTAATATAGTATAAATGGATTATTGAAAANTTTAACTTTGGCGGCTTGAATGTTTGATTTAATTATTAAGAATGGAATGGTTTATGATGGGTCTGGATCGTTACCCAAAAAAACTGATATTGCTATTAATTCGGATAAAATTTCTCAGATAGGTGATTTACAGGATGCGAAAGCTAAAGAAATTATAGATGCAGAAAGTTTAGCAATTTCTCCTGGATTTATAGATACTCATTCGCATGCAGATTTTGACATTCTAAGGAACCCTCAACATATTTACGGAATTTCTCAAGGTGTAACAACTGAAATTCTTTCTCCTGATGGAATAGGTATTGTACCTTTGAGCAAAAATAAATCAGCTGAACATATTAACTATTTGTCAGGTATCCTTGGTTATCCGCCAGAAGATTTTGATGGNACTTCTTTTGATCAAGCTAAGAATTTTTATCATAAAAAGAGTAAATGTAACGTTGCTGTTTTTGCAGGCCATGGACCTTTGAGATTAGAGTTATGTGGAATGGATGATGTTCCTCTCAGAGGAGAAAAAATGAAAAAAGCTAAATATAATCTTGAAAAAGCTTTTGAGGAAGGTGCTGCAGGGTTTTCAACTGGTNTAGACTATTATCCTCAAACTTTTTCTGATACTGATGAACTAATTGAACTATCAAAAATTGCTGCTTCTAAAAATAAAGTTTATTCTGTTCATTTGAGAAGCCATGAAAAACACAGAGCATTTGCTAATGGGGGCATACTTGAGGCAATTGAGGTGGCTCGTAAATCTGAAGTACCATTGTTAGTTGAGCATTATAGAACTGTAGAACAAAANGCTGGTCAGATTGATCAACTTCTTGAACCTGTAGATAAGGCAAAAAATGAGGGTATAGATATTACTATGGAGACTTACTCTTATCCTGTTGGTTGCACTATTCCATTAATATTTTTTCCAGGGGGATTTCATAAAGGAGGAGTAGACAATATTATGAATATTCTCAGGGATAAATCTCAAAGAGAATTTTGGGAACAAGAACTCCTAAAGAACTCTCCAAGGCACGATATTGAAGGTGCAATGTGGACATCCATAGGAAATGAAGAAATGAAAGAATATGCCGGTTTGAGTGTAACAGATGCAGCAGAAATTGATGGTTTGTCTCCTATTCAACATGTTATGGAAGTTATGTTGAAAACAGAGTTAAATTGTGGCTTTAGAGTTATTCCTCCGGCAAGTATTTCTAAATGGAGACAGGTTGAGGAAGATATAATGAATTTACTTCAAAGGCCAGACTATTTAGTTGGATCAGATTCAGTCCCAACAGGTCAAGTAATTCATCCTAGAGCATACGGATGCTTCACTAGGATTCTTGGTCGCTTAAGAAGAAGGTTTAATATTCCATTAGAGCTATTGATAAACAGAATGACAAAATTTCCTGCTGATAAGATTGGATTAGAAGGTAGGGGCGAAATCAAACAGAATAATTTTGCTGATTTAGTTATTTTCGATACTGATGAAATCAATGATCAAGCAACGTTTGAGGATCCTGAAGTTCTTTCTGCCGGTGTTAGAAAAGTTTTTGTTAACGGTAAACTTTCATATGAAAATAAGAAAAATATAACTGAACTTAACGGTTATTTTGTTTAGGGTCTAACTACGGACCCATCAGCTCTTCTTACTGTATCCCAAGCACCACCATATTCTCTTTCTTTGAAAGGAAATTTTTTGGCAAGTTTCTCATCTATATCTATCCCAAGTCCAGGTTTAGAGTTTGGCCACATCATTCCTTCTTTAACTTCAGGGCATCCTGGAAATACTTCTTTTGTATTTTCTCCAAATATTGAGTACTCTTGAATTCCAAAATTATAAGTACTGATATCTAAAGCAAGATTAGCAGCGTGTCCAACAGGAGAAGTATCTCCTGGTCCATGCCATGCAGTCCTTATGCCCATTATTTCTCCCATAGCTGCAATTTTTCTTGCTGGGGAGATTCCTCCAATATCAGATATATGAATTCTAATAAAATCTATCAGTCTATCTTGTAACATTGGAATAATTTCATGCGGAGAACTATACAATTCACCCATTGCAATTGGTGTAGAAGTTTGATTTCTAACCATTTTAAAGTACTGATTATCCTCTGGACTAAAAAGATCTTCAAGAAAAAATAGCTGATATTTTTCAACTTCCTTAGCAAACCAAACTCCTAAAATAGGGGGTATTCTTTCATGAACATCATGAAGTATTTCAACTCCATATCCAAATCTATTTCTTATGTATTCAAACAACGAAATAGCTGATTTCATATAAGGTTTTGGCTCAAAAACACCACCAGGATGGGCATAAAGTTTTTTATCATCATAATTCTTAATTCTTTGAGTTATTGGAATAGGACCAACAAGAGGATCTTTGTTGTTTACTGTTTGATTTCCTGTTTTCGCAGATTTATTTCCATAGGTTGCATAACCTGGTGTCGAAATCTGAACTCTTATGTGATGGAAACCTTGTTCAATATATGATTGCATTTGATCTCCTACTTCTTCTTCAGTATCTCCAGAAGTATGAACATAAACTGCAGCGGCTTCTCTTGTTTTTCCACCTAGCAAATCGTATACAGGCAGATTAGCCATTTTTCCTTTTATATCCCATAAAGCTTGATCTATTCCAGATAGAGCATTATTTAAAACAGGTCCATTTCTCCAGTAAGAAGATACGTATGAAGATTGCCATATATCTTCTATATTATTTACTTCCGTTCCAATTAAGAAAGGTTTTAGATAGTCCTCAATAGCAGACAAAACAGGATTTGGTCTTTGAGTAAATGTCGCACATCCAACTCCGTATAAACCATCTTGATCAGTTATGATTTTTACTATAACAAGTCTTATATTATCAGGTTCAGTTAATATAACTTGAATATCTTTTATTTTTGGATTAGCCATTATTTCCTACTTTTTTTCGTTAGTTGTTTCTTCTTGTTCCTTTACATAATCTTCTATAGTTTGAATATCTTCTAATTCAACATAAAAATATAGAGTGCTATTCCCAGGAATTCTAGGTGGAGCTCCTTGTAATCCATATCCTAAATCAGGAGGAATTTTTATGAAAATTTTTCCATTTTTTCCAATTTTATTTATTCCCAATTGCCAGCCCTGAATCACCCTTGATAATGGAAAAACCGAAGAACTATTTCTTGTATAAGAAGAATCAAACACACAGCCATTCTCAAGCCAACCAGTATATTTAGCTGTAACCAAATAATTTATATCTGGTTTTTCAGAATCCCCTTCTTCAAGAATAAAATAATCTATTCCTGACCCATCGCTTNTAAGTTCATTTAAGCTTAGTTCTTCTATTTGTGGATAGGATTCAACGTAGTATTGATTTTGACAATACATATTTGATGGAGTTGGCTCTATTATTGGAATTGATGCATTGCTTGAAGGGTCTGCTCCTCCACCTCTACATCCAAAAATAATAAAAAAAGCTAGAAGAAAAAAAACTTTAATTTTTTTATTCAAATTTAACTTTCTCCTTCGTTNACGAACTGCTTTGCTCCATTAGCCATCCATTCTCCTGTTCCTGCAAATAGAAATTGAACACCCATTCTTGCAAACTTATTAGTATTTGACAAATTNCACATTGTGCCAGCTGTTTTGCCGGAATCTATTATTTTTTTCAATGCATTATCAATTGTAGATGTAACTTCTTTATTCCCCATGTCATTNATGTAACCCATTGATTGTGCAAAATCACCTGGTGCCACAAAGAATACATCTATATCATCAACTTCTAAAATAGAATCAAGATTGTTATAAGCAACTATATCCTCAATGAGGATTACTAACAAACTTTTATCATTTGCAATTTCTAGAAAATTTGGGACTCCATATCCTTGTCTTGAAGTAGTCATACCTCTTTGTCCTATTGGAGCAAATTTTCCTCCTGCGACTACGTTTTCTGCTTCTTCTTTTGTGTTGACGTGAGGGACAACAATACCTTGTGCCCCCAAATCTAATGTTCTATATATTTGTCCTTGTGAATTTTCGTTTATTCTAACTACTGAAGTAAGACCCCATAGATCACAAGCTCTTGTTAGATCACCTATATTGTTTGGACCTACTAAACCATGTTCTCCTTCTAACCAAATACCATCGATACCTGCTTCTACAGCAGCATTTCCAAATGCATCAATATCACTTGCATGAGCGTTACCCGCGGCTATATAAGCTCTTTCACCATTTTGTAGTTTTTCTTTTACTTTATTTGCTCTCATTTCCATTTTTCACCTTCAGTTAACTAGTTTTTATTATCAAATGCTTATTTGCTATTTGTATATCCTGGTCCTTTACCTTTTTGCCAAGGATGATTTTCTAACACCTTTGTATCAATATTAACACCCCAACCCGGTCCTTCAGGTATATCAACTACTCCATTTTTTATATTTAATGGACCTCCTATCATTTCATCCTTCCAAGGAACATCATCAATGTCTATTTCCATTATTCTTACATTAGGAACATTTGCACATAGATTTAGAGATATCATTGTTGATAGATGAGAATAATAGTTATGAGGGGCTATATTTATTTGATGACTTGCAGCTAAAGCTGCTACTTCTTTAGAGTTTATGAAGCCTTGCCATGGAATATCTATCATAGCTACATCCATTGCTCTTTTATCAAAATATGGTCTATAATCAGTTATTCCAAGAAGATTTTCACCTGAGGTTATTGGAACATCAGTAGAATCTGTTATTTCTCTTAGTCCATCTGGTTCATACATATCAATTTCAACCCACATCATATTATATTTTTCTAAAACCTTACAAATCTTTTTGACCGCTTGAGGTTTAAAGTTAAAGTTTAAATCTAGTCCAATTGTAACTTTTCCTTCAGAACCTTCTTGAAGTGCGCTAATATGGTCTTCAATAACATCAAGAAGCTCATAATTTATAAATGTTTGTCCGTCTGAGGTATATTCTAACCCTTGATCTGTTGTACCAAATCCTCCTCCAAAACCTCCAAAAAATACATAGGTACTATCAGGAGGATTACTCAATGGAGAATCAGGCCTAACTATTATGTTTGTCTTTAATGATGTATAGCCTTTATTCATTACCTCTTTACCTAAGTTGATAATATCTTTTCTTGAATTTAGAGGATCTACACCTAATTGTTCATAACTTCTTGCTCTTGATGTTCCACAATGAGACCAATAAATTTTTTGTTTATTTCTGACCTTGCCTCCAAACAAATCATANACAGGAACGCCATGGTGCTTACCTTTTATATCCCAAAGTGCTAGCTCAATTCCTGCAATAGCTTTTAATGCAATTCCTCCCTTAGATTGAATAGCCATTCTTTGTAAGTCCCAATAAATTGCCTGTATATTCAATGGATCTCTACCAATTAATAATGGCTTAAAGTCTTCAACTGAGCCAACTATACCCCAAGGATTTCTTCCATCAGACATTTCACCATAACCTGTTATTCCCGAATCTGTAATAATTTCAGTAAATTGCCAAGGTCTCCATCCAGCATCAACAACATATGTATTAATTGATTCTATTTTCATATCTTTACTCCCTATTAGTGATATATGTAATATAGACATAAATTTATTTAAAGTAAATAACTAGAGAAAAGAACAATGTCAGAAAAAAACTGTTGTAGCCCCAGTAGATCAAAAAAAGAAAATAAACAAACAAAAATACATTTTGATTTTAACTTGAAAAAAGCTTCAGGTGAAATTAAAAAGAATGAAATGATTTCAATTACTCAGGGTAAATTTAAAATGGGTACAGATTATTCCAATGCATTTAGCAGTGATGGAGAAGGGCCAGTTAGAGAAGTTCAAATAGATGATTTTTTGATAGATCAATTTCCAGTTACCAATGAACAATTTGATGACTTTATTGAAAAAACTGGATACAAAACTGAAGCAGAGAAATTTGGATGGTCATTTGTTTTTTATCAGTTAGTATCTGAAAAAACAAAGAAAAATGTCAGTGAGACAGTTTCTGGAGCTCCTTGGTGGTGGAAAGTAGAAAATTCTTACTGGAGAAAACCCTATGGTCCAGATTCATCAATAGATGATTTACAAAATCATCCTGTTGTTCACATATCTTGGAATGATGCAAATGCTTATGCAAATTGGATAGGAAAAGACTTGCCAACAGAAGCTGAGTGGGAAATGGCTGCTAGAGGCGGATTAGACCAAAATCTTTTTTCTTGGGGTAATGATGATAGTGCTATTCATAAGAAATGTAATATTTGGGAAGGAATATTCCCAGAAAANAATACACTTGAAGATGGATGGTTAGCGACATCACCTGTTGATTTTTATGAACCAAATGATTTCAATATTTATGACACTTCAGGCAACACATGGGAGTGGTGTAAAGATTGGTTTTCATCAACNTTTCATCAAATTAACAGAAAAGAAACTAGAATCAATCCTGTTGGACCAAACTATGGAACTACAAAAACAATGAAAGGGGGTTCTTATTTGTGCCATAATTCATATTGCAACAGATATAGAGCTTCTGCAAGAACTCAAAATACTCCTGATTCCTCTACAGGAAATTTAGGATTTAGGTTAGTATATAGAATCAAATAGGAGGATCAAAATGTTAGATAGATTTAAAGTCCCAGAGAAGGATAAGATTTATGTTCCTGTGGAAAAAATAACTACAGTTACTGAAAATATATTAAAAGCTTCAGGAGTATCTGAAGAAGGAGCTAAAAATTCTACTGCTGTACTTATAGGAAATGATTTAAGAGGAGTAGAAACTCATGGAGTATCTAATGGGTTGAGGCTTTATGTTGAGAAGTATGCTTCGGGAGGTTACAATTCTAAGCCAAATATAAAAATTGTCAGAGAATCAGCCACAACAGCAACTATTGATGGAGATAATGGCTTAGGAGCCGAATTAGGACCAATGGCCATGGAAATGGCTATCGAAAAAGCAGAAAAATATGGAATGGGATGTGTTGTTGTAAGTAACACTGGCCACTTGGCAGGTTGTGGATATTATCCNTTACAAGCTGTTGAAAAAGATATGATAGGNCAAGCAATGACTTCTGGTGGAGCAGGATTAACTGTACCAACGTGGGGCTCTGAACCAATTTTAGGTACAAATCCAGTAGCATGGGCTGCTCCAGCTGATGAAATGCCACCATTTCTGTTTGATATAGCTACTACTCAAATAGCATCAAACAAAATAGGTTTAGCCCTAAGAACTGGAGCAAAAATTTTACCTGGCTGGATAACAGATAAAGATGGTGAGCCGATCTTAGAAGAAGTTGATGCACCTGAAAGGACAGGAAGGCACGGAGAATCTAATTATCATTTATTACCATTTGGTGGAACAAGAGAAAATGGGTCTCATAAAGGTTTTGGTTTAGGAATGGTTGTTGAAATAATGACAAATGAACTATCAGGTATGGGCCCTGCTCCTGTATTACATCACGAAGGTTCTGATATGTTTGCTGCTTATTCTATTGATGCATTTACAGATGTTAATAAATTTAAGAAAGATATGGATCTTTTGCTTAAAAAGATAGTAGATTCAAAACCAGCAGATGGATTTGAGAGAGTNGTATATGCAGGNTTGATGGAAAGTGAAGAATTTGCCAAAAGAACTGAAGAAGGAATTCCTTATCATAAGGAAGTTATTGAATGGTTTGAAAATTACTGTGGTGAAATAGGAATAGAATGTGAGTTAAGATAATGCTAGAGAGATTTAAGGTCCCAGATACAGACAAAGTATATATTCAATCAGATAAAATTTTTGAATTGACAAAGAATATTTTGAAAGATTTAGGTGTGTCTGATGAAGGAGCTTCAAATTCTGCTTCTGTATTAATAGAAAATGATCTAAGAGGAGTTGAAAGNCACGGAGTATCTAACGGTTTGAGACTTTACATAAATAGATATCTTGATGGAACTTATAATCCTAAGCCNAAAATGAAAATATTAAAAGAAACCCCAACCACAGCAAAAATTGATGGAGATAATGCATTAGGNACAGAAATAGGTCCTATTGCTATGCAAATTGCTATTGATAAAGCTAAGAAATATGGAATGGGTTCTGTTTCTGTAATTAATACAGGTCATCTTGCTGGTTGTGGCTTTTATGCATTGCAAGCTGCACAAAATGATATGGTGGGACATTGTTATACTGGAAGTCCAGCGGGCCAAACACTTCCAACATGGGGTTCNGAGCCAATTTTAGGAACTAATCCTGTTGCTTGGGCTGCTCCTGCTAATGATATGCCAGCTTTCTTATTTGATATAGCAACTTCTCAAGTTGCAGGTAACAAAATAGAATTAACAAGAAGAACTGGAGCAAAATTACTTCCTGCCTGGATTGCTGATAAATCAGGAAATCCTATTATGGATGAAATAGAAACTCCAGATAAAGGTGAGTACAATCTTTTGCCATTTGGTGGAACAAGAGAAAATGGATCTCATAAAGGTTATGGATTGGGATTAGTTGCTGAAATAATGTCTAATATTTTATCAGGGGCTGGACCAGGATTATTTAATGATCATCAAGGATCTGATTACTTTGCAGCATATTCAGTAGATGCTTTTACTGACGTAAAAAAATTTAAGGATGATATGGATTTACTTCTTAAAAAGATAATTGATTCAAAACCTGCTAAAGGGTTTGATAGAGTTGTTTATGCAGGTTATTTGGAAAATGAAGAGTTCACTGAAAGATCTTCAAAGGGAATTCCTTACCATAAAGAAGTTATCGACTGGTTCAGAAGCTATTGTAGCGAATCAGAAGTAGATTTTAATCTTGATTAAACTTTCATAGTTCTTTTTGTAAATTCTCTACCTACTTTTGCAGCCTCTTTATCTTGACCTGCTATTACTCTTGCTCCAGATTTAATTACATCAACTATATTTTCAGGATTTCCGCTTTCAAGGAACTTAACTCCATTTTTATCGCATGCTTCTTTAACTCTTATAGAAGCCTCTTTGATTCTAGGATCAACAGTTTTATCTCCAGGTTTTCTTCTGATTTTCATAGACATAGACATGTCCCCTGGTCCCATTTCAGCAAATCCTATACCAGGTATACTAAGGATTTGTTCGCAGTTATTTAATCCTCCAAGGGTTTCTATTTTTAATCCTAATAACAATTCACCATCAGGATTTAGGGGCCATGGATCAGCCTTATCTCTATATTCATTATCATCTTCAATACCCCATTTTTTCTTTGCCATAAATTCTGAACCTACACCTCTAGTCCCATCTCTTAATCCAAGCCCTACCCCTATATCGTTAATTTTATATCTGCATGATTCAACAAAAGCCCTAACAGCATCAGGGGAGGTTGCTTCGCATAAAAGGATTCCATGTACACCTCTTGCTAAAATTTGCCTGATTTGCCATGCATTATATTGAATAATTTCTTCAGTTTCACCTTGAACGGGTAATTCAACTATTACTGGCGGAGTAATATGACCTGAGTTTGTTGGTCCACCTGCAATCAGTCCATCCATGTAAGCCTCAAGTCCACTCATATCAAAGGATCCATGTTCCATTCCTATATTTATATAATCTGCCCAAGTTTTAGCATCTTTTTTTCCTTGTTCAAAAGTCAGAAATTCTTTAGAAAATGTATGAAGACCTGTATAGTAAATAGGTTGGTCTTGCTCTAGTAATTCAATTGCTCTATTTATTCTTTTTGGCATGATTTTTCCCCCAGAAATTTAGTTTTTTTCTCTTTTATGAAAATATAATAGTAAAGAACTCAAAATAAAAGTATGAAAAAAATAACTAAAATATTTTTTATAGTATTAATCCTNTCAATAATTGGATGCCACACTCCTCCTTCAAGGGAATCTCAAGATAAAGATTTTTTTTCCTTTGATCAAGTAATAAATACATCTGACAGAATACTGAAATTATCTAGAAATGGGAATCAAATTAGCTTTATTGTTGATGATATAAGTTACACAAGTTTTCAATTTAAAGTTTTAAAAAAAATCAAAGGTTCTTCAAAAAAAGATGACTTGATTTATATCACTTTTACTAATGACTATTTATATGACTTAAACAATTTTAACGTAAATGAAAGTATGATAGATGATTTATTCAATGATGGTGATTACTTCTTTTTTTTAATGGGNAGAGCAAGAAAAAACACTTTTCCAAAAGAGCTTGGAGGCAGTTTATGGCTCATAAATGGCAACCCTTCTATATATCACATATCAAATAATAGAATTAACATTTTTTCTTCAAAAGAATTAGATCAAACAATCTTAAATAATTTTTCGAAACTTATAAATATGGATGAAAATAGTTTCATAGAATTAATAGAGTCAATAGATGAATAATTTTATTTTATTACACGGAAGAGTCGGTTATTTAGATGAAGCATTATTGTTTTTTGTATTGCCTCCTATAATAATTATTTTAATTAGTGCTTGGAGAAGAGGAACCAAAAGAAAAAACAGGATNAGAGCTAANGAAAAATCTAAAAAATAGCTTTTTTAGAAAATAATTCCTNGATTTTNTTTTTATCANAACCAAAATCNTCAAGTACTTTTTCTGTNTGTTCTCCTAATNTAGGAGCAGGTGATCTTACAGAACTTGGATTTTCAAGAAATTTTGAAACTACACCTATNTTGTCAACCTCNCCTGTTTTTGGGTGACTAGTCTTTATTCTCATTTNTCTATACTTAATCTGNGGATCATNCCAGACTTCATTAATTTTATTAATTGGGCCACATGGAACTCCAGCNTNGTCTAGAATTTCAATCCATTCTGATCTGTTTTTNTTCATAAAAGTACTTTCNAGTTCTTTCTCAAGATCTTTAATNTTTTTCATTCTTTCTGTNTTATCAATAAAATTNTCATTACTTTTTAAGTCTTCTCTATCAATTGCGTCACATAGTCTTTCCCAATTACTTTGATTCGGAGCAGCAACGTTCAAGAATCCATCTTTAGTTTTAAGTGCTTGATAGGGGGCTGAAACTCTATGGGCTGATCCAAGAGGTTCAGGAATTTCATTATTGAAAAAATAACCTGGTGATTCCCATACAGTATACGCAAGAGCAGACTCTAGTAGAGAAACTTCAATATATTGACCTTTATCATTTTTGAGTAAGTTGATATAAGCTGCTTCAATCGCAGAAAGAGCAAACATCCCAGTATTTAAGTCGGCAATTGGAACNCCTACTTTTGCTGGTGGATTATCTGGGTGACCTGTAATACTCATTAATCCACTCATTCCTTGAGCAACTAAATCAAAACCTGCTCTTTTTGAATAGGGCCCTGTTCTCCCAAAACCAGATATTGAGCAGTATATTATTTTATTATTTATTTTTTTTAGATCTTCATATCCAAGCCCTAATTTTTCCATGGTTCCTGTTCTATAGTTTTCTATAATAACGTCACTTTTCTTTACTAAAGATTTCATTACTTCTATACCTTCAGGACTTTTGAAATCAATTACAATAGACTCTTTATTCCTATTTAAGTTCATAAAGCCTACAGATTCTCCGTTCTTAAAAGGACCCCAAGTCCTAATATCATCACCACCCTTAGGTTTTTCTATTTTAATTACTCTTGCACCCATATCTGCTAGAATCATTGAACAGTACGGTCCTGCTAAAATTTGGCTACAGTCTAAAACTGTCATACCTTTTAATATTCCTGAATTATTTGTCATGTTATTTCCTTGGGTCATTTTTAGTCTAAAAAATCGTAAAATAATCAATTTGCATAATTAAGATATAATGAAATCAGAAATTAAAAAATATTAAAAAAAAAGAAAACTGAATAACTGGAGGTCATTATGAATATGATCATTGCGGTTATCATTAGTGTTTTAGCGTCAGGAATCATTGGTCTAGCAGCTGGCTATCTAATGAGAGCTTTTTTTGCTACAGGTGAGATAAGAAGAACAAAAGACGCTGTTGAAGGACAACTTAGAAGGGCTGAGTCAAGAAGTAGAGAAATTTTAGTAGAAGCTAAAGAAAATGCTCTGCAAATTAAAAGTGAAGCTCAGCAAGGTATAAATAATAGTCTCAGGGACATACAAAGACAAGAGACTCAGTTAGAAACAAGAGAAGACAACTTACGAAAACAGAATGCGGAACTCAAAAGAAAATCAGAAGAGATTGAAAATAAAGATAAATCTCTAGATATTGAGAGAGAGAAAGTTAAAAAAATTGACTCTCAGCAAGTAGAAGCTCTTGAAAAAATATCTAATTATACTGCTAATGAAGCCAGAGAAGTACTAATTGATAAAACCAATAAAGACATTGAATTTGAACTAGCTAAATTATACAAAGATGCTGAAAGCGAAATGTATAATCAGGCTGATGAAAAAGCTAAAGAGATATTAGCAGCATCCATGCAAAGATTTGCTTCTGAAGTAGTTGGAGAATCATCTGTATCATCCATAGAACTACCTAACGAAGAGATGAAGGGTAGGATAATTGGAAGAGAAGGAAGAAATATCAGAGCTTTAGAAAACTTTACAGGTGTGGATCTTATTGTAGATGAGGAACCTAAATCAATATCTGTATCTTGTTTTGATCCTATAAGAAAACAAACTGCAATAGTTGCAATTAACTCTCTCATGAAGGATGGTAGAATTCATCCTGCAAGAATTGAAGAATTAGTTGATAAAGCAAAAAGAGAAGTGAATCGAGAGATAAAAAAAGCAGGTCAAAAAGCTGTTTTTGATACCAATATTAAAGGGCTAAATGGAGAAATAATAGAACTAATGGGAAGATTGAAGTATAGATATTCCTACGGAGAAAATGTACTTCAGCATTCTATAGAGGTGGGAAGATTTGCAGGTATGATTGGTGCCCAAATTGGTTTGGATGAAGATACTTGTAAAACAGCAGGTTTCTTACATGATCTTGGTAAGGCATTAACTCACGAAATTGAAGGGCCTCACGCTGAAATTGGGGCTGACGTTGCTGAAAGAAATAACTTACCACCTACAGTTGTTACCGCAATAAGAGAGCATCATGATAGAGAAATGAGTTGTGCTGAAAGTTATGTTGTTGCTGCAGCTGATGCGATAAGTGCAGCCAGACCAGGCGCAAGAAATGATTCTTTGGAAAGGTATATCGAAAGACTAACAGCTTTAGAAGAAATTGCTTTGAGCTACGATGGAGTTCAAAAATGTTTTGCTATACAGGCTGGTAGAGAGGTTAGAGTTATGGTTGATCCTGACACAATAGATGACGTTAAAGCATCAACTCTTGCAAGAAATATTTCAGATGAGATTAAGCAAAAATTAAATTTTCCTGGCCANATAAAAATTATTGTGATTAGAGAAACAAGAGCAGTAGAGACAACCGGAGATTTTAACTAGGAGATATTTTGAAAGTCCTAATGATTGGAGATGTGGTAGGAAAAGGAGGAAGACGAACTCTTTCAAACCTTCTTCCTAATTTAATTGAAGAATTAGATATTGACTTTGTGATAGCTCAAGGTGAAAATTCTGCTGGTGGATTTGGTATAACAAGAAAAACATCTGAAGAATTTTTCAAATCAGGAGTAGATGTTATTACTTCAGGNAACCATATTTGGGATAAGCCAGATATTTTTCAGGAACTTGATAAGATAAATACAAAAATATTAAGACCAAATAACTATCCTAAAAATAAACCAGGAACAGGTGTTTTTTTTAATAATGAATTAGCAGTTATTAACTTAATGGGTTCAGTATGGATGGGAGAAATTGAATCTCCCTTTGAATCAATATCTTCAATACTAAATGAACTGCCAAATGTTCCTATTTTTATTGATTTACATGCTGAGGCTACNTCTGAAAAAGCTGCTTTAGCTTGGTATCTAGATGGCAAAATAACAGCATTAGTAGGTACTCATACTCATGTTGCAACTGCTGATAACAAGGTTTTACCCCAAGGCACTGGATTTGTTACTGACCTAGGAATGGTTGGAGGTAAAAATAGTATTTTAGGAATGGACAAAGATGCATCAATCAATAGATTCTTTAATGGTAAAAGAAGAAGAATGAATCCAGTAGAAAAAGGAGAAATGATATTTAATTCAGTTTTGATAGAAGTTGATGAAAGCACAAAAAAAGCTAAGTCTATCATCAGATTTGATAAAGAATTTTATATTTAATGTACGCTGATTTACATATTCATACTACCTACTCAGATGGAATCTACTCACCCAAAGAAATAATAAATAAAGCTATAAATGCAAAATTGCATAAGATTGCAATAACGGATCATGATAATTATTTGGGAAGTTTAGAGGCTCAAAAAATATTAAATGATATTGATTCTAATTTAGAATTGATACCTGGAGTTGAATTTTCATGCCATGATTCAGGATCTGAATTTCACATAATTGGTTTATTTATAGATTTTGACAATTCTAATTTATCTAGTTTGATTTCTAAAATGCAGGATGAAAGAATGAAATCTATAAAAAAAATTATTAGTCATTTACAATCTAAAAACATTNAAATTGATCTAAATAAAGTTACTTCAAGGGCAAAAGGATCNATNGGAAGACCTCATATAGCATTAGAACTTGTTGAAAAAGGTTTTGCTAGAAATGTTAATGATGCTTTTGATAANTATTTATCAAACAATATTTTGGGAAAAATAAAAGAACCTAGAATGAGTACTTTAGAAGCAATTGAGATAATAAGACAATCAAATGGTTTACCAATATGGGCTCACCCAAAACTTTCAAATGATTTGTCAAATAATATAAAAAAATTAAAAAATCAAGGATTGATAGGTGTAGAAATACAATCTCCAAGATATGGATTAAATAGACAATCTGAACTGATTAATATTTGTAAAAAATATAAATTATTATACTCAGGGGGGAGTGATTTTCATGGCGTTCATGAAGGAGTAGAAATAAGTAGAAACAATGCTATAAATGAGGAAGAATACAATACATTGTTAGAGGCAAAAAAAGATTTATGATAACGTCTTTTTTGATATGCTTATTTTTTTATTTTTTGGGATCAATTCCTATTACTTACTTAGTTCTTCTAAGAGTNAAAAAAATAAATATTCTAAANACTGAATACAAGCATTCTGGAGTATCAAATCTATACAAATATTCATCAAAAAAAATACTTTTATTTGTTCTTTTTGGAGATGTGATTATAAAAGGCTTTATTCCCACTTATATTATAAAAAATTTTACTGACTTGGACTTATTTATTATTATTTTTTTGATAATAGGCCATAATTGGTCATTCTTTATAAAATTAAGAGGGGGGAAAGGCCTTACAGTCTCTTTAGGAATTTTAGCAGCTATTTCTAGTGAGGTTTTTATTTCAATTATTATTTTATTCTTAATTTTTTGGATATCAAGAAGGAAAAATGATAGCTCTGCTCCATGGATAGTGTCTATAGTAATAGTGAACTTTGTTGTATATTTCGATCACTTTTATTTCGGATTATTTTATAAGAATTTATCAAACGAGTATATTTATTCAATTTTCCTAATTCTTTTATTATTATTATTTAGAAGAAGTTTAGGAAATTATACTTTTACTAATTTGAATAGAAGTATTTTATTTTCAAGAATTTTTTTTGATAGAGAAAAAAGATAATGCAAAATTGCTATTACCACAATAAAATTGAAACTGTCCTAACATGCTCAAGGTGTAATAAACCTGTTTGTAACGAATGCACAACCGAGTCATATGTAGGAATAAAGTGTAAAGAATGTGGATCCATTGGCAAACCTGATATTTTGAACGTTCGAATAATAGAAATTTTTAGGATATTAGCCTTGAGCCTTATTTTTGCGTTCGTTTCAGCATTTTTATTTTCAGGATTGATAATTATGATTTTGAATATAGATGTTTTAGGCAATATTCAATCCGTTGCAATAATGTTTCTTAGAATAATCAGTTTAATTTGTTTAGTACTATTTGGAGTTGTTAATGCTGAACTAATAATGAATCTCTCNAAAAGGAAAATAAATAAATTTTTTCCTATTATTGCAGCCTCATCTTCAATGGCATATTGGATATTTATTTGGGTAACATTTTTTAAGATTTTTGATGGAGATGTATATGCAGTTTGGTGGTATCAATTTTTCTATCAACCAGTAGCTATGCTAGCATTAGGGTTATCAATATATTTATCATACTCAAGGGTCAAGTGAGGAATTATGAAAAAAACTAAGATAGAAAAAATTGAGACTATTTTATGGGATAGATGGTTATTGTTAAAAATTCATTGCGAAGACGGCACAGTTGGAATTGGTGAAGGTGGTGTACATGGATGGCAGAGACCTACTAAAACTATGATAGAAACTATGGAGCCTTACTTGATTGGTAAAGATCCTTCATTGATCGAACATCACTATCAATGGTTATATAGATCTAGTCATTTTATGGGTTCAGTTGTTCAAGGAGCTCTATCAGCTATTGACATTGCACTATGGGATATCAAGGGTAAAAGATTTGATGTACCAATCTATGAACTTCTAGCAGGTAAAACTAGGGATAAGGTTAGATGTTATATGCATGTAGGAATGTATAATGAAGAATCAAAATCTGAACTAGGCACAACGGATGCCCTTGTAGAGGACGCTAAAGAAGCTGTCAATAGAGGTTTTACAGCTGTAAGATTTGCTCCTTATAATGAAAAATTTTATCTACATAAATCATTTACTGAATGGGCTAATGAGGCTGTGAATAATGTTGGTGCTGTCAAAGAGGCTGTTGGAGATTCTGTTGATATATGCGTAGAAATCCATAGACAAATGAGCCCAACTGAGGGAATAAGCTTAGGAAAAAGGTTAGAGCAATTTTCACCTTATTTTTATGAAGATCCAATGCTTCCTGATTCTCCAAATATAATGGCTGAAATACAACAGAACTGTAATATTCCTATCGCAACAGGTGAAAGATTTACTAGTATTTTTGAGTTTCAACAATTGCTTGAAGCAAAGGCTACTAGTTTCATAAGACCAGACTTATGTTTGGCTGCAGGAATTAGTGGTTGTAAGAAGATTTCGGCTATGGCTGAAGCTAATCATATTAAGGTGATTCCTCATAATCCATTATCTCCAGTTTCTACTGCGGCTTGTGTTCAGTTGGATGCTTCAATACCGAATTTTGCACTTCAAGAATATACCGGAGAAGATAAACCTCCTAAAAAAGATCTTATTGAAAATCCTATTAAGTTGGAAAATGGTTACTTAGTTGTTCCTGAGGGCCCCGGGCTAGGAATCACTCTTAATGAAAAAAGTTTGTCATTAGGAGAAAATCCAAAAGTTCTTGATACTCCAATTGGGTACGATGGGTCAGTTCAGGATAGATAAAACAACCTTATTGTGATAATTTTTCTAGACTGTCTATTGATTTTGGGATTTTATTTGTGAGGTTTTTAGGTCCTGAGTTAGTAATTAATATATCATCTTCAATTCTTATACCTATATTTTTATATTTTTTTGTTATAGTTTGAGCCATATCTCCAAAATACAATCCAGGTTCAATTGTTAGAATCATACCTTCCTCAAATTTTGTAGGATTTTCATTATTATCTCTGTATTTTCCAGAATCATGCACATCGATTCCTAACCAATGGGAAGTAGAATGCATATAAAAAGGAAAATATAACTTTTTATCGATAATTTCATCCTCAGATTCCTTTAATATATTTAGATGTCTTAGGCCAGAAACTAACGTTTTTAATGCTACTGTATGAGGATCGATTATTGTATTACCAATTTTACATTCCTCAATTGCTTTATTATTTGCTTCTAAAACTATCTCATATATATCTTTTTGATCGCTAGTAAATTTTCCATCTACNGGCCAAGTTCTTGTTACATCTGCTGAATAATAATCCCATTCTGAACCAGCATCAATTAATAATAAGGATCCTTCTTCAAATTTTTGATTGTTTTCAATATAGTGAAGAATACATGCATTTTTTCCAGACGCTACTATTGAAGGATATCCATTCCTTTTAGATCCTGACATTCTAAATTCTTTTTCCATTATTCCTTGGATTTGAAATTCATATTTAAATTTACTTGATAATTTTATTGCTTCAATAAATCCTTTTTCCGTAATATTAATAGCTTCTTGTACCATATCTATTTCATTTTTACTCTTTATTAATCTCATAGAGTCAATTAGAACAGAAGGATCAATAATCATTGGATTTGGCGTACCTGTTCTTGNTTTAGTTCTATTAAAATTTTCTAATCCGTTATGAATTAGNTTGTCTAAATCTTTTGAGGTTCCTAAATTGTAATAGATGTTTTCACATTCAAATATTAAGNTTGATAATTTTTCTACATCTTTATTACTGTAAGCTTCATCTGCTAAATAAAAAGATTCAGCTTTCTCAGCTCCAATCCTGTAACCTGTCCATACTTCTTCTTCTACTTTTTTTTCTTGAATGAATAAGATGTATTTTTTAGAATCTTTTTTTAATAAAACCAAAGTAGCATCAGCTTCTTCTATCCCTGAGAAATACCAAAAATCTGAATTTTGTCTAAATTCGTAATGAACATCATTATTACGTATTTTTTCTTTTTCACCAGAAATTAATAGTATTGAGTTATCTTTCATTTTATCTAAAAGATTATTTCTTCTTGATTGATANTCTTCTTGGCTAATAATTTTCATATTTTGAAATAATTTTCTTTATACCATCTAAGCTCTTCAATACTTTCTTTTATATCATCTAGAGCTAGATGGGAGTTCTTTTTTTCGGGTTGTTTACTATCTGGTTTATACCATCTTTTTATTACTTCTTTGAAAGATGAAACATCTATCATCCTATAATTTAGATAAGAGTCTAGTTTAGGCATTTCTTTATGAATATACCTTCTATCNATATGAATAGAATTTCCACACAAAATACCCTGATTCTTACCTACCCATTTTGATATGAATTGAACATTTAATTCATCTGCTTNATNAATATCTGTTTCTGAATTTTTTACTTTTTCAAGTAGACCTGATTCTGNGTGTGTTTTTAGAGGCCAATCTTCAATTATTTTAAGTTCATCCGATGTTCTGTGAACTACAATGTTTGGACCTTCTTCCAAGATATTTAAATTTTTATCCGTAATTATACATGCTGTTTCGATGATTATTTGATCATCTGACAGTCCTGTAAATTCAAGGTCCATCCAAACTAGATTATCTTTTTTTTTCATTATAGTAAAATAAAAATATTTAAATAAATTTTATCAATAAATGCTAAAAACATACACAATACCTTTATCAAATATTTCTATCAATTCACTTTATGATCTATGGATCAATAATGGATTTGATGATGAGAGCAATGTTGATATTCATAAAGATCTCNTACTTGGTTCAGAAAAAAACATCAATNGTATTAAACTTTATGTTTTTGAGAATCAAAACTTTATAGAAAGTAGTGCAATGATTATTAGCAATATTAGTACTCCTAATATTTCTGGAGTTGGTGAAGTNTGCACTTCGATAAACTCNAGNGGNAAAGGTTATGCAAAATCATTATGTAGAGAAATTTTAGAAGATTTTTTTTCTAATAATTTATCNGAAGGTATCTTTTTAGGAACAACTAATCCTGTTGCAAAAAAAATTTACGAATCTTTAGGATGGGAATCTGTACAAAATTCAAATGTGATGTTTAATTCAAATCATAAGAAAAATTTTGAAAAATTCCTTATTGATTATTATGATCAAAAATCAAAAAAACAAATTATCGAAGGAAATCCAAACTTAAGACTATCAATAATTCCTTATGTTTTATCATTAAGATCAAAAAAACAAATAGATCTTAATTCAAATATTAATCTTATTGATATTTCATCAGGCTGTCTAAGTATTTACAATAAGTTTGATTTCCTAAGGAATAATCAAGGTAATTGGTATTGTCAATCAGATCAAAATAATAAAATTTTTTCAATAGTTTCATACCTTGATGATGGACAAAAAAACTTTAGGATAGACGGATTATTTAACGATTCTTGGAAAAANTTATCATTAGATTTATTACATGAANTTGTAANAAAAATTTATGAAAAAAACCCCAAAAAAATATTTTCAGAAGTTTTTTCTGAAGACTTTTATAAAATAGATCTATTGCAGGAAATAGGATTTAATTTTGAAGAAGATATAAAAAAAACCGTTGAAAATAATGTGCTGAACTTCAAGACTTTTAGTTTATAGCTTCATGTTGAATTTTTCTTCTAGAATAATCTTATAAACGTATTTTTCTGTATTCTCAGATTCTTCATATTTTTTATAAAGATTATTTTTTTCATTAATTAAAAATCTAGCAATACCTTCTCTATTTTCTTTTGCAATATTAAATAGATCAGGATCAACTTTTTCAGAGGTATAAATTACAGGAAGATCATTATGGAGTTTGAATTCAATACCTTCTGAAATTAACTTTCTTAAAATTTTTTCAGTTTTTTCTAAAAAATTCATAATTTATTTTTATACTAAATGAGTAGACTATTCAACAAATATATTTTGCATTTTTATTGAAAGGGAACATATCTTTTCTGATATTTTTATAATTAAAAAATGACAAATCTGCTGTTGTTACTCCAGGAGAATTTACAATTATAATTTTTGATGCAATTGGTTGGTAAGCTGGTCTTGGAGAGCTTACTCCTTTAGCAANAACGATTTTATATTTTTCAGGATAAATCCCCATTGAATACATTTGTTCTCTAGCAGTATTTCCCGTTCTTTTAGAAGTGATAAGAATCGTTATACCATCATCTGTGTCGAATCTAACTCTTTTTCCATCATCAAAAAATCTAAACCCTCCGTGATTTGGTCTGTGCTCTTCATACTTACCTTCATCAATTTTAATTACAGTCCCATAAAGTTTTACTGGATCCCCATGCATATCATCAACTTTTCCTCCAACTAAAATTTCTATTTTTGTATTTTCTCCTGCTTTTNCACACTCCTGAACAACTTTTGGATCACAGATTGATTGTAAGTAGTTTCCAATTTTTAAGTCTCTAGCTACTTTTAATATGTGTGTTGAATCTGCAGTTGAACCACCTCCTATGTTATCCCCTACATCCATAAGTACAACAGGTCCTAAATGAGCATGACTACTATCTTTATTTTCTTCTAAAGCATCTCCGTTATCAGGGACAAAATTTTCTATTCCNTCAGGCTTTGATCCNACATATATGCTATTTGCCATTTTTAATGCTTTAGAAATATCAGGTACAGGAGTATTTAATTCTTCTCTTTTTTNCCACGCATTTTTAGCTAACTTTTTAGATATTTTTTTTGCAAGANATAAATTGTTGTTTGTAACAGTAATCCAAGACATCCCCATCTCTTCAACATCAGAATAAGGATACCCTTCGGAAATAGAAGTATCCAGTACATCTTCCTGAATATTAGCTTTTACNCATTCATCTACTAAGCTTTTCATAGGTTCTTGGCCAGTAAATTGTTTTACTATACTAACGAGCATAGGCGGAGCCTCAATGTATTGAGTTGGAATTATTTCTTTTTTTATAGTTTTATAGAGCATAGAGGCACATTTAAACCCCCTTGGTTTTGCATCAAGATGTGGACATGTTCTCCAAACAACACAAATATTTGTATTTTTAATTGTTTCCTTTGAAATATTTGCATGCATATCAAAAGTTATGCCAACAGGAACATTTTTTCCTACTATTTTTCTTACTTGTTTTGTAAAATTGGCATCCATATCTGGGAACTCTTCAGAAACAGCAGCTCCATGGTTGGCAATTAAAACTCCATCCCAAGGCCCTTGGTTTTCTAACATTTCCATCATCTCTGAGGATAATTTGTCATATGCTTCTTTAGTGATAGTTCCTATTGGACCAGTACTNGCATACATTAATGGCACAAGATCAAAATTATATTTTTTAGAAGCTTCTATATATCCTGAAATAGTATAATTAGAATCTTCAAAATAATCTAATAAATCATTTCCCTTTTTAATAAGCCTTTTTTCAAATTCTTCATAAGTAGCAGGAATAACTGAAAATGTATTTGTTTCATGCGATATTCCTAAGGTTGCTATTCTCATATCGTTATTTTCTTTCTTTCAATATAATAATAATGATTTTATTTTTTTAATTATTATGTTTGAAGAAAAAAAAATTTCAATTGATATTCATGGATTTAGAGCAATAGATGCCAAAATAGCAATCGAAGATCATATAATTGAGTGTATTAATCAAAACTACTCACAAATAAGAATTGTTCATGGTCACGGAACTGGTGTACTAAAAAAAATTACTGAAGAAGTACTATCATCTTCCAAATTTGTTAAAGACTTTTATCCTGATCATACTTTTGGCGTTACCATAGGCAACTTGATTTATTAAGATCTTATAATTATTGCTATTACGGCTCCAATAACAAACCATAGAGTCCATCTAAACCACCAAAATTTATATAATTGCTTGAACTTATCCATTTATAAATCCTTTGTTCTATTTTTTAGATCATTAATTGCATTCTTGAGCTCTTTTTCTAACTGATCTACAACTTTCTCTGTAGAAGTTATTTCAGAAACTCTTCCAATACCTTGACCTGAGCCCCAAATATCTTTCCATGTTTTTGGTTTGTTTGGATTACTGAATGTCATTTGATTTTTGNTACCATCTTCTAGGTTATCTGGATCTAAGCCAGATCTTTCTATTGAACCTCTAAGATAATTTCCATGAACACCTGAAAAAAATGATGAGTAAACAATATCTTTTGCAGAACTATCTAGGATCATTTTTTTATAAACTTCATCAGCATTTGCTTCAGTAGTAGCTATAAATCTTGAACCTATATATGCCAAATCTGCACCTAAAGCTAAAGCTGAAGCTATTGAGTTTCCATCTCCTATTGATCCAGATAGAAGAATTGTTCCTTTGAACCATTCCTTTACTTCCCTTAATAGAGCAAATGGTGATAAAGTTCCTGCATGTCCTCCAGCTCCNGCACACACTAAAATCAATCCATCTACCCCTATTTCTGCGGCCTTTTCAGCATGCCTAACACTTATAACATCATGATAAACAATCCCTCCATAACTATGAGCAGCATCAATAATATCGTCAGGAGGTCTCAAACTTGTAATAATTATTGGAACTTTTTGTTCAACACATGTTTCCATATCAGAAATTAATCTCTTATTAGATTTGTGACAAATTTGATTTACAGCATAAGGAGCAACAATTTTATCTGGATTATTAAATTTATAATCTTCTAAATCATCCTTAATCTTTTTTATCCAATCTTCTAGAGTTTCGGGTTCTCTAGCATTTAGTGCTGGGAATGAACCTATTATCCCTGATTTGCATTGATTTACTACCAGTTTTGGGTTTGAAATTGTAAACATAGGTGAACCTACTACTGGTATCCTTAATTTAAAACCATTTATTTCATACATATAAATAGGATAATATATTTAGTTGATGGAAGTATGTTCAAGAAAACTAAAATCTTCACAAAATCTTCACAATGTCTTAATAGAATAGGGATAGATTTGGATAATTCATAATATCTTGGGAGTTTAATTATGCAAAATTCTAATGACATAGACAAACTTATCGCAGAATCTCAAAGTAGATTTGGGAAAAAAACTTTTTATATTTTTGGCACAATAATACTTTTTTTTANAGGTATTATTTTTTCATATTTTTATTTTAATTCTGATAGTGACTCAGAAATTATTTCATATGAACCTCACAATATAACTACAGGAAGTATTGCAAATACTCTTATTGCTTCTGGGAGTACACAAATTGAAAAAAAGATATCATTATCTTTTGGTACTAGTGGAAATTTATCAAAGATTTTTGTCGAAGAAGGAGATAGTGTTACAGCAGGGCAAATACTAGCTGAATTAGATCCTGTAGATTTAGAAAATGCACTTGAGAGACAAGAAATTACTCTAAAAAAATTATTAGAATTTCCAACTGAAGAGGATTTAAAATCTGCAGAATATGTAGTAAATCAAGCTGAAAAAACCTTGAATGATTTGTTAGATTATCCTTCAACGGAACAGCTTAGAACAGCAGAAGAATTAGTAAGTCAGGCAGAAGCAAGTTTCATAACTGCTCAGGAAAATTATGATGAATTAATGATGCCAACAGACTCTCAATTCGATGCTGTATTGAAACTTATAGAACAGGCTGAACAATCTCTTGCAAACTCCAAATTACTTTTAGACAATTCTGTAAGAAATGTTGACACATCTTTGATTTCTTTGACTGAAGCGGTAAATAGTTATTGTGATGTTGATACATTGCCTAACAGAGAAGATGTTTGCGTTGAACTTGATAATTATCCTATAAATAAATCAATAACAGACAATATCCTTAATGAGATTTTTACATGTTGTGATGCAAACACTACNGAAATGAATCTATCAAAAGCATTGATAAATTCAAATTCAAATTACACAAATTCTATCGAACAAGTTAATGTTTATACAAAACAAGTAGAGAGTTCTGAAGCTTCTTTGAAAGATGCTAATAACACACTACATAATCTTAAGAATCCAACTCAAAATGATATTGATAGATTGACAAAATTAGAAGAGCAAGCAGAAAAAAATCTTCAGAAAAGAATACTTGCTTTAGAAGAAATGAAATCTGGCAGTGACCCTGAGGATATAAAATTAGCTGAAGAAAATCTAGAAAAAAGTAAGCTTGCTTTGGAGAGAGTTNCAGAAGGAACTGATCAAAATGATATAGATATTCAAAAATTAGTAGTTGAACAGGCTAAAGAAAGCTTATCTAAAACAAAAATAACAGCTTTATTTGATGGTCAAGTTTCTTCAATTAACTATAAGCAAGGAGAATTTATTTCTGCTGGTCAGAGTATGTTCACATTGTCTGATCCTTCTACAATGCAAATGGATATAATTGCATCAGAAGCCGAATTTGTGGAAATGAGTCCAGGTATGTATGGACTTGTGTCATTAGATTCTAAACCATTTCCTCCATCACTTATTCAGATTACATCTATTTCAAATGTACCNAATGTAACTCAAGGTATTGTGACTTATCCTGTTGAGGCAAGGTTTATTAGAGGGTTTGAAGTATTAAGTGTAATTCAGAAATTTACTCCTTTATTAGATTCTTTTTCAGGAATGGATTTAAGTGACATCCCTGGAATTCCTGGAATGGGGGCAATGCCTCCTGGTATAGGTGGAATGGGAGACTCTAATGGAGATAGAAGACCTAGAATGGGAGCAAATAATTTAGGTGATAATGATATTCAAGAATTACAAGGTTTATTATCTTCTTTGCTTACAGAAGAACTTCCTGCGGAAGGTATGAATGGAACAGTTACTTTACTTAAAGACTCAGTTCAAGATGTACTAGTATTACCCTCAGAAGCTCTAATTGTAGACAAGAACAAAATAAANGTAATTTCATCTATATCAGATAATGAAATAGTATACACGGAAGTTAAAACTGGACTAACTGATGGTAAAAAGACTGAAATTTTAGAAGGCTTAAAAGAAAATGATTCAATTTATATTAAAAGAATAGGACAAGTAGTTCAAGAAAAAGAGGAATCAACTAAATCTATAGATGAACTCACTAAAGGTAAACCTCCAATGCCAAGAGGTGGAAAAAAGTGATAGAACTATCAAATATTTCTAAAATTTTTGATACTGGTTTTAATCAGGTGAATGCTTTATCAGATATAGACGTAAAAATAGATCAAGGTGANTTTGTTGCTATTAAGGGACCTTCAGGTTCGGGTAAAAGTACGATGATGAACATAATTGGTTTACTTGACCGCCCTACAAAAGGTAAATATTTTCTTGGGAATAACGATGTTTCTACACTTAATGATAATAAAAGATCNTTAATACGCAGAAATCTTTTTGGTTTTGTTTTTCAAAACTATAACTTAATACCTAGACTTTCTGCTGTTAGGCAAGTTGAAATGCCATTAATTTACAGAAGAGATAAAGAGAAAAGAAAAAAATCTATTTTGGCTCTGAGTAAACTTGGATTAGCNGAAAGAATTTCTCATTCTCCTGTAAAACTTTCAGGTGGAGAGCAACAGAGAGTTTCTATAGCTCGAGCATTAGTAGGAGAACCTAAAGTTATATTAGCTGATGAACCTACAGGTGCCCTTGACTCCAAAACAGGAGAGGAAATAATTCAAATTTTTAAGTCTCTTTCTGATGAAGGAATTACAGTAATTATGATTACTCACGATGATTCAGTTGCTCGTAAGGCTGAGAGAATTATAGAGATGAAAGATGGAATGATAATTGAGGAGTAATTTTTGAATATTTTTGATGCGATAAATTTTGCTTTTAGATCAATTATTTCAACGCCACTAAGAAGTGGTCTTACAGCATTAGGAGTAATCGTTGGAGTAACCTCTGTAATAGTACTTGTTTCATTAGGAGAAGGTATAAAAAAGCAAGTAGAAGAAGAAATTACAGCATTAGGAACAAATCTATTATTTATTACTGCAAGTTCTGATGATTCTTCTACCGGAGTTTCTGGAGGCAGAAATTCAGGGACATCTCTAACCTTAAGTGATTCAGAAAAATTACTAGAAAGAAATATCGAAGGAGTTAGAAATATAGCTCCTCAAATTGATTTTCCGGCTCAACTTATAGCTGGNAATTACAATACAGAAGCTAATGTTTATGGAACAACTCCTGAATATATAGATGTTACTTCAACAGAAACTTTAGAAGGAGATTTTATTACTCAAAAAGATGTTGATACTAAAGCTCTAAGGATGGTTTTAGGNTCTGAAATATCGGAAAAACTTTTTCCTGAAGGNAANCCTGTAGGTAAAATTGTTAGGCTTAGTTTGTTTAACAGNTTTGATTTTAGNTTTGTAGTTAGTGGNGTAATGAAACCTAAAGGAGGAGAAGGAGATGATGATTTTTCTGTTTTTATTCCTGTTTCTACTATGCAAAATAGAATAGCTTTTCTAAAAAACCCTACAGGCGATGTCAATGTTTTCAGAATTTTAGTTAGATCTGAAGATGAATATGACAAATCTATAATCTCNAATTTATTAACAGAAAACTTAAAAGAAATTCATGGTGTNGCTGAGCCTGATTTTGAAATAACTAGTATGGATCAACTATTAGAAGCNGCTAACCAAGTTTCTGGAGCATTAACTTTATTTCTTGGCTCAATAGCTGGAATTTCTCTTCTTGTTGGTGCGATTGGGGTTGGGAATATAATGCTAGTCAGTGTCACTGAAAGGACCAGAGAAATAGGAACATTAAGATCTATCGGAGCAACCAAGTCAGATATAAGACTTCAATTTATCACAGAAGCTCTAACAATTTGTTTATTAGGTGGATTATTAGGAATAATTATAGGGATAATAATTAGCTTAAATTTGAGTGGAATATCTTTTGGAGAAGAAGATAATTTGACTGCGGTTATATCACTATCTAGTGTATTGTTAGCCTTTGCAGTTTCTTTTTTAGTTGGACTTATAAGTGGAGCATATCCCGCTTACAGAGCATCAGAATTAGATCCTATTGAAGCTCTCAGGAGCGAATAAATTAGTGTTTATAAAAAACATTTTGAAGGCCTACAATACTATCAAGTTTTTCTTCAAATGATTTTGAAGTATTAACATTTGCAAATGGTAAATTTAACTTAATTTTTTCACTGTTATTTTTAACAACTATAGAAACAGGAATATTTCCTTCATTGTCTAGTAGTATCCTAGTAATATCATCCATAAGATGTTTATTGCTTGAATGTTTTTGTGTATCTAAGGTTATTATTATTTCTCTTATTTCATTAATATTTCCATTTGTAATTTCTTCAATGGGAGAATTTTCTTTTTTCATTTTTGGCTTATATTCCTCTTTAGTTATTATTGGTGTTTGTGATTTGAGATTATTTTGCAAATTAGTNTGGTCTTCAAAGGAGAAGATTTCTGCACTATCATACCATATAGAATTTTCTCCGTTTCTATTATTAATTTTGCCTTTAATTTTAGCTATAGGGCTATGAACCCATATATCTACTTCACTTAGTTTATTTTGCCAAACCATAAGATCAATTGAACCATCTACAAGTTCTAGTTTTACGATCATGAACTCTGAACCTTTTCTAGAAGTTCTCTTTTCATATGACTTAACTTCTGCAATAAATGTATGTTGACGATTAATATCTACTGTTTCAATTTGTTGCAGAGAGACTATTATTTCTTCATTGATTTGTTTGATTCTCATCATTTTTTTGTGATTAGGATTTTCTGTGAAAGAAACNCCCATAACTTCTTGTTCCCAAAACATTTTTTGACTATTGTCAGTACTAGTTTCATGAATTTCAATAAAATTAACTGGAGTTTCTACTTCTTCTCCAAATAGATCAAACATTGTGGATTGATTACTGTTTCTTAGCTTAGTTATACTATTTATTTGTATAAGTATTCTTTCTATTGAATCTAGTAATCCACCTCTNTCTCCAAATTCATCAAAACTACCTGATTTGACTAAGCTTTCTAATATTTTTTTATTTATCCAAGATGAATCTACTCTTTTACAAAAATCCGATAATGATTCAAAATCTCCATTTTTTTCTCTTTCTAGGATTATTTTTGATAATGATGTTTCGCTAACATTTTTCAAAGAAGAAAGACCATATGTAATTACTCGTCCTTTATCATTACTAATAATTTCAAAATTTACGTTTGAAGTATTTATATTAGGTTTTAAAATTTGTAGTTCGGTTTTTCGTAGTTCATTAACACAAACTGATATTTTATCTGTATTGTTAATTGAAGAATTTAACAGAGCTGTGAAATATTCTATTTTATAATTAGCCTTAAAATAGGCTGTCCAATATGCAATCATAGCATATGAAACACTATGAGCTTTATTAAAAGCATATCCTGCAAATGGTTCAATTAATTCAAAAACTTCATTGCTTAATTTTTCATCAAATCCTTTTTCTATTGACCCAGAAATAAATCTACTTTTTTCAGCTTGCATTACTTCTTGTATNTTTTTTCCCATAGCCTTTCTTAAAATATCTGCTTCACCTAATGTATATCCTCCAAATGCTTGAGCTATTTTTAGAACTTGATCTTGGTAAACTATTATTCCGTAAGTTTCAGCTAAAATATCTTTTAATGTNTCGTGAGGATATGATATTTTTTCTTTACCATATTTTGATCTTATAAATCTATCTATGTGCTCCATAGGGCCTGGTCTATATAGGGCTATCATAGCAGCTATATCAGATATACTTGTAGGCTTTAATTCTTTGATATATTTTCTCATTCCAGCNGATTCTAGTTGGAATACTCCGAATGTATCACCTTTAGATAANAGCTCAAAGGTATTATTATCAGATTTTGAAATTTCATAAATATCAAAATCTTTTTCAGTTCTTTTTTCTATTATTTCAATAGTTTTACTAATGATTGTTAAATTTGTTAATCCTAGAAAATCCATTTTTAATAAACCAACATCNGCTATGGCTGCCATTGCATACTGAGTTGTTGGAGGAGCATTTTCCTCACCTGAAGTAGAAATCTGCAAAGGNACGTCATCAGTTAGATTGTCCTGAGAAATTACAACCCCTGCAGCATGTGTNGATGCATGTCTAACTGTGCCTTCTAATTTTTGAGCAAAATCAACAACTTTTTTATTATCAGAATCGTTAAGTAAAGACTTAAATTCTTCAATTTCAAGAGCATCTTTTATTTTAGTTCCTACTTTTGTAGGAATAATTCCTGCTAGTTTATCTCCAACAGAAATGGGTAAATCTAAAACTCTNGTAACATCTCTTACGGCGGCCTTTGCCCCCATAGTTCCAAACGTNATTATTTGAGCAATATGCTCTTTTCCATATCTCTCAACGCAATATTTCATTACTTCATTTCTTTTATCATCCTCAAAGTCCATATCAATATCAGGCATTTCTTTTCTTTCGAGGTTTAAGAATCTTTCAAAAACTAGATTATGTTCCATTGGATTTATTTTTGTGACATCTAGGCAGTAAAGCACTAGGCTAGCTGCAGCGGATCCTCTCACAGCAGATAAGATATTTTTTGAATTAACAAAGTTAAAAATGTCCCAGCATACTAAAAAGTAATCAGGNAATTTACTTTTTTCTATAACTTCTAATTCATAATCCAATCTCTCAATTAATTCAGGAGTACTTTCATTGAATTTTTTACTAAATCCTTTATAAGTTAATTCTCTTAAGTATTCCATTGAAGATTTATTATCTGGACAATCATATTTAGGCAAAAGAGCTTTTGAAAAATCTAGATTAATATTACATCTATCGCTTATTTCTAAAGTATTACTTAAGCCTGAAGGGATCTCACTCCATTCANTCCACATTTCTTCTGTGGATTTTATGTAATAATTATCATCATCAAACTTAAATCTATTTGGGTCATTGATATTTGAGTTNGTTTGNAGGCACATCAATAGTTCGTGAGCTTCATGATCATGTTTATCCACGTAATGATTGTCATTTGTAATAACAATGGGTAAGTTATTATTTTTACTTATTTCCATTAATTTTTTATTTATTTCTTTTTGATGAGGAACTCCTATATGATCCATTATTTCTAAGTAAAATCTTTCTCTAAAAACGTCAGAAAACCATCCATAAGTTTGTTTGATTTTTTCTTCATTTGTAGAAATAATTGATCTCGATAGTTCTGATGAAGGACAACCAGANAGAACTATTATTCCTTCATTGTTTTTTTCTAAAATATTTTTATCAATTCTAGGTTTGTAATAAAAACCATTTAAGTTTGCATGAGTGGTTAATTTCATTAAGTTTCTATAACCTGTCTCATTTTCTGCAAGAAGTGTTAAATGATATGGNCTTTTTTCTTCATTTGTTTTTTTTAAGCTATCTTCTATTGCACAATAAGCTTCAAGACCAATAATTGGCTTTACTTCATATTTTTTTGCTAGTTTGTAAAACTCAACGGCTCCATACATATTACCATGATCTGTGATAGCTATGCCAGGCTGGTTATTAGATTTTACTTTAGCAACCATTTTTTCTAGGTTGCTCATTCCATCTAGTAGGCTATATTCTGAGTGATTATGTAAATGAACAAATGAATTCAAAAAAAATCTCTTTTTTACTTAAAATTACTGAAAAAAAAATTGAGTTAAATAGAGAATAGATTTCTCCAAAAAAATATTCATTAATTTTATGGTGTTTTTTTGATTAATTATTTTTTCTTAATGAAATTACCAAAGGGATAGTAAAAATCATCATAAAAGTTAATATGTAATAGGCATAAATATAATCACCAGTAAAATCTTTAGTTAAACCAACTAATAATGGAGAAAGGGTTCCAAAAACAGCTCCAACTGTATTTAATATTCCAACCATTGAACCATAATTTTTTCTCCCAAAATAGTCTGCTGCTAAAGTTAGTCTTAATGGTACTGATGAACCAAAACCAAGGCCAAAAAATATTATAAAAAGAATTATTCCAAGATTTCTATTAAATAATATAAATTCACTTTCTGAGCCTATAATACTAACTCCCAATATACCTAAAGTTAATAATGAAAAAGAAATTGTTAATAAGAATTTTCTATCATATTTATCTGTTATAAAACCAACTACTACTCTTCCTAAAATATCTCCCCACCAAGAGAGTCCAATTATTGTAGCAGCAAATGCTGTTGTAAGTCCAAATTCCTTGAAAGAAGTTAAGTGAAACAAATTACTAGTAAAAACAGCTTGGCTTATACCTGCTGCGAGTGCTAGTTTCCAAAAATTTCCATTTCTAAGAGCCTCTTTTACAGAAAAACCAGAGTCTCTAGAATCTAATTTGTTATCAGAAGATTGTTGATTATTTCTTTTTTCACCATCTGGATATTGACCATAATCTTCTGGATCTCCTCTAAGAATTAAAGATGTTGGTAAACCTAATACCCAAAAACCAATCCCAACAGAAAAAATCATATTTCTCCAACCAAATTCTTCTATTCCTAAAACTATTAAGGGAATTGTAATTCCGCCTAGACCTGCTCCTGACATCAAAACTGAAATAGCTTTACCTCTATTTTTTTGGAACCAATTACCCACAACAGCTAAAAATATTATAAAAGTACCGAATGACATTCCTAATGTAAGAATAGTAATTGCGCAATAAAATTCCCATAAGCTTTGCATTCTACTCATCCATATGAAAGATGCCCCTGTTAACAAGATTCCAAAAGCCATTACTCTTTTTGGACCAAACTTCTTTATTACGGTTCCTACAAATGGTGAAATAAGTCCACTTTCTGATCTTTGAATAGATACTGCAGCTCCAGTGGCTCCACTACTCCAGCCAAACGTACTAAGAATAGCATCAAAAAATGGAGGGAATCCTCTCCAAAAAACAGCAGAGGAATACCATTGAACTATTCCAGCACTAAAAACTATCCACCAGCCATAAAATATATTTGGCTTTCTAATTCTATAAGGCAATTATTCCATAACCTCCATCAACGGGTATAACACTTCCGGTAATTCCACTAGATAGATCACTTATAAGAAAAAGAGCAGTATTTGCAACTTCTTCATGGGTTATGGGTCTTTTTATTGGAGATCTTTCTTCATGAGCTTTTCTCATCTGAACAAATCCTGGAATACTTCTTGCAGATAATGAAGGAAGTGGTCCTGCTGATATTGAGTTAAATCTTATTTGACGAGGGCCAAATTCTGCTGATAACTGTCTATTAATATTCTCTAATGCTGCCTTAGCAGTCCCCATAACATTGTATCCAGGGTAAACTCTTGTTGAAGCATCAAATGTCATTGAAATGACTGAACCTCCACTTTCAGAGAAATATTTTGAAGCCTCTCGGGCAATTGTTACAAGAGAATATGAACTTGTTTCCATTGCTAAATTAAAACCTTGTTTTGATAAATTAGAAAAATCTCCTCCTAGATCTTCTCTATTTGCGAATGCTATAGAGTGAATTATAAAATCAATATCACCATGAGTTTCATGGAATTTTTTCATTACTTCTTTTACCTCTGATTCGTTGTTGGCATCACATTTTAATAACAACGAATCATTACCTTCTAGTAAACCATTAATACTTTTTAGTAATCTTTCATCTAAATAGGTAAATGCCAAGGTCGCTCCTGCATCCATTAATTTTTCCGAAATAGACCAAGCAATCGATCTTTGGTTAGCTAATCCAAAAACTATTCCTTTTTTATTTGATAGATCTATATTTACACTCATTTTTTCCTACTTTCTATAATTTTCTGCATTTTCAGTTGGCTCATATCCAATTTTATTATATGCATTTTTGATGTCCCAAAATCTCCATTTATTATTTGATACTCCATAAAAAATTTCAAAGCCTAGTTTATTATCTATACTTTTTTCAACTAATTGAGCTATATCATCGTGTGCCAACCATGTTGCAAAATGACGTACTGAATTTTTTGGAGTATCAATCTTTTGGACAGTTCCTATTCTTAGATTTATAGATTGAATATTAAATTTCTCATAATAATATCTCCCTAATGACTCTCCATATGCTTTTGAAATTCCGTAATAAGAATCAGGTCTTATAGGTACATTATGATCAATAATGGGAATATTTTGGGGATCTAAACCATCATAATTTCCTTTTACAATATCCTTGTAAGGAGAGTCATTTTCAAATAGCCCAACTGCATGATTTGAACTAGCGAAGATAACCTTATCTATATTATTTAACCTTGCTGACTCATACACATTTCGTGTTGATTCAAAATTATTTTTGAGTACAAGCTCCCAACTTGTATTAACTTCTATAACAGCTCCTAAGTGAATAATTGCTGAGCAACCTTTTGAACCACTTAGTACATCTTCAAAATTATTCATATCTCCAATTATAGTTTTGGTGGAATTAATATTTGACTCATATAAGTCTAGGTTGATTATTTCGTGATTTTTAGATAACTTTTTGTTTACAATTGATCCAATTAATCCAGATCCTCCTGTAATGAAAATTTTTCCCATAAAGATTCCTTTTTTGAAAATAATAATTTATGATTACTATAACTTTACTCAACATATTATATACCCATAAGAAAGAATTATTAATTATGACCAACAAATTTGCAATAATTGGATGTGGAGGTATGGGTTTTAGGCATCTTTTGGGCTATATAGAATATCTTAATTATGATCATGATCTAGAATTAGTCGCTGTTGTTGATCCAAACAAAGAATCTTCTAAATATTTATCAGATCATTACCTGAATAACACTGGGAAAAAAATAAATTCATTTAATACTTTAGATGAACTAAATCAATCTAACTTNTCATTAGACTCTGTAGATATTACTTCAACAAATGATACACATCATCAGATTTCAATTGATGCAATGAAATTAGGTCTNGATGTAATGTGTGAGAANCCAGTGGCATTAGATATTTCTTTAGCAAATAAAGTTTTGAATTATAAAAAGAAATCAAGAAGGCATTTTGCTTTGTTTGAAAACTTCAGAAGAGATCCAATAAATAGACTCACAAAATATATCGTTGATTCAAAAGAATTTGGAGAGTCGCTTTATGCAACTGATTTTGAATCCTCCTATTCTTTTGGTAGAGTTATGCATGGTACAGGTTGGAGGGCAAAAAAAGACAAAGGGGGAGGAATCGTTCTTGATGCAGGAATTCACAATGCAGATTTATTAATTTATTTTTTAGGTTCAATAAATTCTGTAACAGGGGCTTCTAAAATTTTATTGCCTGAAAGATCATTAATATCAATGGAAGAAAGTGACCATAATTTAAAATCTTTTTATAAACATAGAGTTGAGGAATATAAAAACAATAAANTTATTCAAGACTCTNTAGATACAATCTTTTCAACTATAGAGTTTAATTCAGGAGCAATCGCATCTGTAATAATTTCTGATGCTATACCTAATTTATCTGTTAATGAATCTTGGATTTATGGTTCAAAATTGAGTCTTTTGAGAACAAAATCAAGGTCAGGNCAACCTATAAAACTTATAAAAGAAGGTTTAGAAATTACTGGAGAAAAAGTATTAGAAGAATTTCCTGAATTTAAACTTGATTATTGGACTCAAAATATTTTTGGANATTTTATTGATGGAGGATATAGTTATGATTTTTCTGAGTATGATAGGAAGGTAATTGCTATAGAATACTTAGATTTTATAAAGTCTAAANTNAGTCAAGAAGAGCCTGAGGTTGGAATAATNGAAGGAATAAACTCTCTTTCATTAGCTTATGCATTTATTGAATCAGGTTATTTGTCAAAAAAAATAATTTTTGAAGAATTTATTAATTCTAATGACTTAAATTATTTTAGTTCCAATTAAATATCAAAATTTATTATTGATCTTCCAGATATTTTTCCGTTCTGTAAGTCATCACAAGCTTTGTTTATGTCATCTAATTTATATTCTTTAGTAACTAGTTTATCTAAAGGAAATTTTCCTTCTTCATAAAGCCTAAGGTACATTTGAAAATCCTTATCTGGATAAGTAGCTCCTAATGACCCCCTAAATTGTCTTTGATGGAACATAAAGTGTCCAGGGTCAAGTGTCATTTCTTTTCCTGGCATCCCTACCAAAACAGCCATTCCTCCAATATTTTCTGCACCTGAGCCTCCACCCCTAACACTAGGTAAAATTTGTTCATTAGTTATCCTTAGACCGATTGTATCAAAGGAATAGTCTGCGCCACCTGAAGTTATTTCGTGAATTGCATTAACTGGATCTTCCTTCGAAGAGTTGATCGTGTGTGTTGCACCAAATTTTTTAGCAAATTCTAATTTTTCATCAGAAATATCAACTGCAATTATTGGAAAAGCTTCAAGTATACTAGCCATAATTAATGAAGATAAACCTACACCACCTACACCAAATATAGCCACAGATTCCTCTGGTCTTACTTTTGCAGTGTGTAGGACTGCTCCTGCTCCTGTTAGTACTGCACAACCTACAATTGATGAATTATATTTATCAGAAGTTTTTGGAATTTTTACAACATATCCTGATCTAACAAGAACATGTTGTCCCCAAGTATATGTTGCTCCATTTAGGGGTGCTTCATTATAAGTAACTCCTGTTGCAGGATAAACAGGTCTTCCTCTGACTGGATCTCTATTTACCCAGGTTACTATTGCAAGATCACCTTCTTCTAAGTGGTCTACATCAGAACCTTTAGCTATAACTGTTCCTGTACCTTCATGTCCTAATAAAGAGGGTGTAGGTCCTTCAGGATTATGCATTTGATGCAATTGACTATGACAAATTCCACTGGAATGTAACTTAACTATTACTTGATCAGGTCGTGGTTCAGGTAATTGGACAGTATCTACTGTTAATTCCTTGCCATACTCTGTATGAATTGCGGCTTTACTATCCATTAGAAACTCCATTCTTAAGTTGATATTAATTTACTATGTTTTTCACTAATTTACTATTTAGAAAAAGCACATTATTGATAAAATATTAATATGAATAAAATTTTATTGTTCCTAGCTATTATATTAATTTTTTCTTGTGGCCAAAATCAATTGGATGAAGAAATTGAAATGATAGACCCTATTACAATTAACCCATTAATTGATTTTGAATCTTTCTATAATCAGCTTCCGGCTAAAGAGAAAGATTGCCTTGTAGAAAATTTTGATAATTCGAACCAGCTTGTTTCTTTTATTGATGAAGGCTCTCTTCCAAGGAGCGAATTAGCAAACTGCTTATCAATTNGAACAAATTTCAGAATTCTTCAAGGGATNTTAATTAATAAAAGCATCCAACTGAGTGATTCAGAAAAAGATTGTATAAGCTCAAAAAATGATGAAGAATATTTTGATTATTTAGGAGAAAAATTTGGATCTCCAATGTTTACTTATTCTTTGGGGACATTATTTTGCCTAAATGAATCCTCTAGAAATATTTTCGACACAAATAGTGGAGAAAATATCTTTGAAGACTTAATTGATAATAAAGCTTTAGTATCAATTTTGCCTAGTAATATAGATTCAATTGAATGTTTGGCAAACAAAACAGGTTTTAATTCAACAAAAGATTCATTAACATATATATATACTTCTGGTGGTTTGTTTCCACTTCAAATTTTTTCTGATTTATCTAGCATAACTGAATGTATTGAAATNCCACAAGAATTAATAGATTTAGGCCTAGATAATAATTCTTCAATATGTTTATCAGAAAAGCTTCAAGATGCTTTTTCTGACCCTCTGAATCCATCATTAACGGACTTACCTCAAGTTATTTTAGAGCTAGAAAAATGTGACATAGATTCAGTTGCTTTGCTAACATATTTTGAATTTGATATTCCTGATCCTGATACAAATAATGAAGAAATAGAAATNCTAGAAGAAGTTTCAACTGATGATAGATTTATATGTTTGTCTGAAAAATTAGACATGAATGATGTACTAGAATTTCTTTATACAGGGAAACTATCAAGTAGNGCTTTAGANGCTGCTGAGAAGTGTGATATATCAAANGAAGAAATAGAATCTTTGGACCTTTCAGAAATTTTACAAAATAACTAGTATAATTACGGTATGAAAATTGATATCGATAAAAACTCTAATTTTGTTATTGCTGCAGACATAGGTGGAACTAATATTAGAGTTTCTCTTGTAGATAGAAAAGGTACTATAGTAAAGAAAAAAAAAGTTGCATATGACCCTTCTCTTGGAATTGATAAAGCTGGATTATTGATAACNGAATTATCCGCAGAAATTTGCAAAAATGATTCTATTTTTGGAATGGGTTATTCATCTGCGGGACCTTTAAATCAAATTAATGGAGAATATATTAATCCTCCTAATTTAACAGGTTGGCACAATAAATCCTTAGTTCCAATAATTAGAGAAAATTTAGGAATTGTCCCAAAAGTAGGACATGACGCAACTTTAGCAGCATTAGCAGAGACTAAACTAGGGGAATTTTCAGGCTCTAAAGATTTGCTTTATTTGACTGTATCTACAGGTGTAGGTGCNGGATTAATATCAAATGGTAACTTGATTCAAGGCCATAATTGGTTTGCAGGTGAGGTTGGGCACATGATAATAAACCCTAACGGACCAGGTTGTTCTTTGGGTTGTCCTGGATGCCTAGAAGGTAATGTTTCTGGNACAGCAATAGCTTCTATTGCAAAAAATGAGTTGTTAAAAAAGAATAAATTATTTGAAAATTTAGATTCAAAAAGTGTTTTTGATTTAGCAGTAAATGGAGACAGAGATTGCAATCAAATATTGCTATCAGTNGTTGAAAATTTAGGACGAGGTCTAGCTTCGTTATTGGCAATATTTAATCCAGAGGTAATTATATTAGGAGGCTCTGTTGCTGAGGCTATACAAAAGAATTATTGGGATGATCTCATGAAATTTACATCTAATTATTCGATAAATTTTTATAAAAATAATCCTCCAATAAAAATGACTACTCTTGGAGAAGATGCATCTATTTTAGGAGCGTCTATAATTGCTTATACCTAATCATCTATCCTTGGTTGGTCTATAGGTTTTTCATAATCTGCTAAAGACTTTATTGGATCATCTATATCATCATCTATCGCGTCTGGAGCAATAAATGAAGTTCCATCAGAATTAAGTGACCCCCAACCTTCTATTTCTGCGGCGTTATACTCGTCAAAGTCATCTATATTCTCTTCTTTGAGATCTTCTTGAGTTTCTTCTATTTCAGATTCAGAAGCATCTGAAGAATCTAAACCTTCGTCGGCTTTTATTTCTGAAAGTTTTATTTTACTTAATTCTACAATTTCAGGCTCAGAAGAAAATCTTAATTGTTCAAGCAGACTTTTTGCATAAATACCACTTATGTTTGATATACCTAAAACAGCAGCTTTTTGAGCTTCTAGTTCTTCGTCTTCTAATAATTCTTTTATTTGATCAAGATGTTCTTCATTACCCAAATAACTGAGTGATATGCAAGAATTTGTTCTGATTGTAGAGTTATTATGATCAAGATTATCTTCAAGAAGTGGAATCCATTTAGTATTTCCGTTGTTACCCATAGAAATGATAGAAGAGTTTATATCTTCATCATATTTCGAACTATATTTTTTCATTATTAACTCATCAATTTTATTATTATTTATAAAACTAATACTTTGAAGCATTGAATTTTGAGATTCCTCTGATTTTGAGTTATTTATAAAATCTAGTCCAAATTCTAGTGATTTTTCTATTTCTTTAGTTTTATTTTTTTCAACATAATTTGATATCCATATTCCAAATATATTTATTGCTTGATTTCTTATATCTGATTTTTTCTCATTTAATATTATTTTTTTTATTTTTCTTACAGTAGAAAGATCAGAACTTTTTGACAAATATTTTGTAACTAACAATCTGATTTGATCATTTTTATGTTCAAGAAACTTTAAAATTAGTGTTTCAAAATGAACACCTTTTTTTTCTTCTTCAAATGATATAAGTTGTTCAATGGTTAAGATGATTCCTTCATCTTTCATTTTTAAGATATTTTTATAAGTCTCTTCAAAGGTTTCGTAATTAATTTTAGAAAAATCTAATTTATTTTTCATTATGAAGAAATCTCCACATTATTAGTTTGCAAATATGGTAGGCTCATTGATCCGTATACTTTCTCTTTTTCAATACTAATACAATCTACACTACTTAATGCTTTGAAGGAATTTCCAGAGATCATGGTATTCTTAACTCTTCCTACAATTTTTCCTTTTTCTATTTTATAACCCAATGAAATATTTGCACTGAAATCTCCAGAAAGCTCATTGCCTTGTCCTGCACCTAACAAATGATCAACCAAAATCCCTTCATCAATTTGATTTATCATTTTATCTATTCCGACATCACCTTCATTCATAATTAAGTTTGATGTTGAAGGGAATGTGTTAGAGCTTAATGACCTTCCTGCACATCCGTTAGGTTCACAACCATATTCAGATGAACTCTTAAGATCAAATAAACCTGAAATAAATTTTCCTTTTTCTATTAATTTATTCAGTTGGCTATTTGTTCCTTCTGCATCAAAATTTCTTGAAGAAGGACTATAGTCTAATAACGGATTATCTATAATAGTAATTTTTTCATCAAAAATCCTCTCATTTTCTCGATTGGATAAGATTGATAAATTTTTAGATAGATTATTACCATTAAATGAGACTAATAGAGGGGAAAGAATAGTTTGATATAAACCATGTGGTGTAAAAATCACAGGGCAACCCTTTGATGGAGATGTTTTGATGTTTTGAGCAACATTCAAATTTTGTAAAAGCTTTTCAGTGATTTTTTCTATTTCTTCATTTGAAATATTTCTTACCGAACTAACGTAGTCATAAATATTTAACATGTCATTTCCATTGATTATTTGTGCAGAAATAAAGAAACTTATACCTGATTCTTTAGAGGATTTTGAAAGACCGTTTGAATTTGATAAATTTGATTCTCCTAATCCTAAATCATACTCTCCATCACAGAGTGCATTTGGAAAATGTTTCAAAATTTTTTTTATNGTTTCATCGATCTTATTTATGAAAAAATCGTTTGGAATATTAAATTCATCTTCAGAAAAAATTTTTACTTCAGGTTGTGAAAATAAATTTTCCTTAGGAAAATTTATTTTTGTATCAANAGGATAGTCACTTAGTTCTTTAAAATTTGATTTGAATTTTTCAAAATCATAGTTGCTAGTTGAAGAAAAGGTTAGCCCTTTATTTTTGATAGCTCTTACCGCAAANCCTTTTGATTGTTTTATTGAAATTTCTTTCAAATTGTTTGACTCATACGAAATGCTTTTATATTCATTTTCTTCTTCGTATAACTCATGTTGATCAAAATTATTTTTTAGGAATTTTATTATGTCATTCATCTAACCGCTCGATACTAAACAATTATTAATTCTTATGTGTGGTGATCCATTCGAAACAGGTAGTGGCATTTGACCACCTTTACCACAACCTCCTCCTTGATTGATTTCTAAATCATTTGCAATCCCATTAATATTTTTTAGGGTAGTAAATAAATTCCCTGATAATTTAACAGGCCTTAAGGTTTCTGTAATTTTTCCATTCTCAATTCTATATGTTTCAGCGGAAGAGAAAGTAAACATTTCATGTTCTGTCATTCCTCCATACCAATTTTTTACATATAAACCATCTTTTGTGTCTTCTATAATTTCTTTTTTTGAACTTGTACTATTTTCTATTATTGTGTTTGTCATTCTTACTATTGGAGGATATGCATATGAAATAGCTCTTGCATTACCTGTGGGTTCTTCTGACATCTTACTTGCAGTTTCTTTTGAGTGAAGCCTACCCACCAAAACTCCTTCTCTTATTAGTGGTGTAGTCGTTGCTTGAGTTCCTTCATCATCATATTCATACGAACCNCTTAAGTTAGGTATTTTTGCTCCATCGGTAATATTTAAGTCTGGATTACCAAATTTCTTTCCTAANTTTAGTATTTCCTTCAATCTATCGTTCTCATAGACATTATCTGCTTCTGATAAATGCCCAAATGCTTCATGAACAAAAACACCCGCAAGAATTTGATCAAGAACAACTGTTGTTTCTTTACCGTCAATTTTTGGTGCATTTATTAGTTCTAATGATTTTCTTGCACAATCAATAACTTTTTCATCAAGGTTTTCTACTATCGAAAAATCTCCTAATGAACCTATAGAAAAACCTGATTGAAGCATTTCACTGCCATCTGAACTATTTGCAGCAATTCGTAAAATAACATGTACAAAATTTTGTTCTATTTCATTTCCCTGACTATCGGCAAAAATTACTTTTCTTTCTGTATCACCGTAGATTATTTCACAGCCTTGAATATTTTTTTCTCTCAATAAAAGATCTTTATAATGATCAGTAATTTCTATTTTTTCAGAAAGAGAAATTTTTCTAGGATCTTTTTTTATCTCAGCAGGCAAGCTGACCTTTTTTGGTGTACTTTCCTTTAGGTTGATTGTTGGATTATTACTATAATTTGCCAAGTCTGTAGCTGCCTGCATTTTTTCAGGAGCTTTTGTTATATCGTTAAAACTAGCAAATCCCCAACCACCTTTACTGAGAGATCTAACTGATCCGCCAAAATGAGAGTTTATAGAAACATTTTCTCTAACTTTTCCATTGTAATTAATTCGAGTAGAAACACTTTCCTCAATTCTAATTTCTTTATAATCTCCTTTAGAGTGTCCTAAAGTTTTTTCAATTATATTTTTATAATTATTATTCATTTCTAACCCAGTTTTGTGTTTGTTGTTAAGTTTTTAGACATAAACCATTCATATGCGTTAACCTTCACTCCACCTACTGGCTTGACCCTTCCTAATATTATTTTTTTATCATTTAATCCGATACTAATTTCTTTATTTTTTATAATAAATTTTTTATTAATTTTATTATTGCTATCAGAAATTTTACAGTCATATAAAAAAACTTTTTCAGAATTAATATTGGTCCATGCACCAGGCTGTGGATCACACCCCCTAATTATGTTATATATTTGATTTGATGGTTTATCCCAATTGATTTCCTGAGCTGAGCACCAAGATTCATATGTCGCATTCTTTTCATTTTGTTTAATTTTAGGAGCCTTGTTTTTTAGTACTAATTTAATTGATTTGATCATTGAATCTACGCCAACAGGAAAAAGTTTATTGAAATATAAACTACCAGTTGTGTCATGATTTGAAATTTCAACCTCTTCTTGAAGTAAAATTGGGCCAGTATCTAAACCCTCATCTGGCCAAAATATAGTAATCCCTGTTTTTTTATCACCATTGATTACAGCCCAATTTATTGATGATGGTCCTCTATGAGCTGGAAGTAAAGAAGGATGATATTGTATGGTTCCTTTGGAAGGATTGTTAATAATTTCAAGAGGGACTATATCTGTTACATATGCCATAACTAGAAGATCTACATTTAGCTCGAAGAAAATATTAATCGCTTCTTTTGATTTGAGTTTACTAAATCTCAGTACATTTAATTTTTCTTTAATGCCATATTGGTACAAAGGATCTTTATCTTGATTTGATGGTGTTATTATTCCTACGATTTTGACATTTTCAATCTTAGATATTTCTGATGCTACTTCAGCACCAAATGCTGATTGACCTATTATTGCAATTCTATTCATTAAAAAAATCCATTCTATAAAAACTTCTTATATTTTCGAAAGCTTCAACAATCTCAAATTGATTAAAATTAGATTTATTCCTTTTTGCGTCATTTAAGTGCTCAAGTAAAAAATAAGCCTCAGCTTCACTCAATTTTTTATATTCCTCATGTCTTTTTATTGTTTCGTATGAAACTCCAGAATCTAAAAGTACCTTATAAGATCTAATTATCTTCACTAAATTTGCAGGATGAACTTCTTCTCCATCAATTGTTTTAGGTTTTTTTATTAGTTGTAACTTGATCAAGTCTTCATAAAATATCTTGCTAACCTCTGAAATCTCTATAATTTCTTCAACACTAAAAAATTCTTTGAGTTCAGTTGAAATTGAATTTAATTTTTTTTTGATTAACTTAAGAGGGAAACCATTATTTTGTAATTTTTTGATCTCATTTATTTTTTCTATATGTAAGTTTGAAAAAGAAGACCTAGTTTTTGCAGTTTTTTTTGGGGGTTCAATTATATTTAGTCTCACATAATAATTTATTGCCGAAGTGCTGACTCCTGTAATTTTAGAAACTTGACTTATTGTGTACTCATTTTCACTCATAAAATAAATTCTACATCATTATTTTTTAGAAACTATAACCAATAAACTCGGAAGAACAAATACTGAGGAAATTAATGCTAGAAATATCATAATTGATGTTATCTGACCAAAGCTAGCAAACATTGGCATTGGTGCAAATCCCATTATTCCAAATCCAACAATACTTGAAATAGCGGATCCCAAGAGAGCAATTCCTGTTCCATTTAAGGTTTTTTCAAGAGCTTGACTATAATTACTCTTTCTGAGTTCTTCTCTAAATCTTTGTGTTATATGTATTGAAAAATCAATTCCCACACCTATTGAAATTGCACCTATAGTTGCAGTTACTAAATTCAAAGAATAGCCACCCAAGTACATTATCCCATACAACCAACTAACTACTAATCCAATTGGCAAAACTGTTACCATCGCATATTTAATTGACCTAAAAGTTATTAGTAATACTAAAAATGAAGCAAAAGCAGCGATTGGAATTGATTTATACAATGAGTTTGTAGCTGATGATAGTTCAATATCTCTTACAAAAGGTGAACCCGTTATTCCATAATCAGTAATGTAAGATTTATTACTAAAGAATTCTAATTCTTTTTCTAATTCTTCTCTTGCAAATGTAGTAATTTTTTGATTTGCTGAATCAGGTATTCCAACTCTGAAAACTGTTGAAAAATCATCTTTTTCTTCTATAAGCGTGAACTTAATTCTATTGGAGGAGTAAAAAATTTCATTTTGATCATTTACCAACCCATTATTTATTAATTCTTTAAAAACTTTATTGTTTTCATTTTTATTTGTACCTGAAATATTTTTTTTCTCTAATAAAGATAATAAATTAGGTTCAATTAGTAATAAATCACCTTGTTTATCATGAGCTAGAAAGTCTTTTTTATCAAGTATTTCAATCAGATTTTTCATATCTGCAACAGCATTAGGATCATCAAGTTTTCCTTTTAGATATATGACACCTACTTCACCAGTTGTATCTCCCAAGTGATAATCAAGCTTATCTAATCCAATTACAAACTCTGACTCCTCATTGAAAAAATCCGCAACTTCAAATCTTGCTTCTAATTTGAAGGCAAGATATGTTGAATAAATTGTTATAAGACTAAAAAATAAAATTGTTATATATGGTTTTTTTGCAGTAAATAAGATTATTTTGCTAAAATATTCTTCTATTTTTATAAAAATATTTTTTTTCTCATTACTATCTTTGTTCAACGAGGGATTTGATTTTTTTACAATTAAAATTGGTAAAAGTAAAAATAATATTAGATTAGATAAAATCATAATCATTCCTAGAACAGAAGAAACAAGTAAAAATACTATAACAGAACCACCAGCAAGGGAAGCTGATCCAATTGCTTGAAAAGTCCAAATGATTTTATTTTTATTATTCTTATTATCTATAGATTCAATTTTAGAAAGGATGAATGGAGCATAAATTCCTAATACAACATATGCAGCAAATGTAGCAACTCCTGCAGCTAATCCAAAGTGAACAACCGATTCTATTCCTGCAGTAATATTTGAAAGAAATGCAATTGAGTCACTAATAAATGCTAATGTAAGTGCTGAACCTACACCTCCAAAAGCCACTATAAATTTTTTATTGTAGCTTATTTTAGTATTTTTTTCTTCTTGGTATCTTCTGATTGCGTGAACTCCAAAGTCTACTCCAAANGAAATCATTGCTATTGGAACTATAAAGTCAGCAATTAATCCACCTTTCAGACCAAGCAAGAAAGATATTCCTTTTAACCAAATCATCAGTGTTGAAAGACCAATTCCTATTAGAACTACTGCCCAGTAAGATCTCAGAGAAAAACCTACTACTGCTACTGCTGCTATAACAGTAAGAGTTATAAATAATGCAGAAGAATATCCTTGCCTTTCACCTTCTAAATTTACATCGATTGCTATTCCCCATACATTTAAAGATGTTAACTCTTCTTTGAGTACATCTAAAACTCTAATATTATAGTTTTCTTTATCAAGAGTATTTTTATCCCCACCTAATGCAACTCTTTGAGAGCCACCTCCCAAAGATTCATTATCTCCAAGAATAACTATTAACATTGCAGGGGATGTCCACCAATCGATCTCATTACCATTTATGTTTTTCTTTTCAACATTTGAATTAATACTTATATTTCTTTTTAAATCCTTTATTTGATCTCCTTTGAGTAACTCAGAAATTACTTCTTTTACCTCTTGGTTAGAAGCAGATTCAAGATTTTTATTGTATTTTGGATTAAGTTTTAAGATATTATCAACTACATCTGCTAGTGTTAGTATTCCTTCTACTTCGATTCCAGTTTCCGAGTCTACATATCTAAAAAGATGACTTTTGCTTTCAATGGTTTCTGGAGATAACTGTTTTTTAATATCTTTATCTCTAAGTTCTTGAGAGGCCTTTAGAATTTCATAGAGATATTTTTGTGAAAGTATATCTTCTCCATTTGGGGTTTCTAACAAAAATAATGTGAAATGAACTTCATCAGAGAATTTTTTAGAAATTTCTATATCTAGATCTATGATTGGATCTTTGGGTGAAGTTGAAGCATCTCCTCTGTACGGTATAAATGAATATGACAAAGCTAATCCAATAGTAATTAATATAAAAAGAGTGAATAATTTTATTGGATTTTCAACAAAAAACTTAGAAATTTTTTCGTAAATATTCATTTCTTAATTCTATTATAATAAGAATATTCATATGAAATTTTATAAAAAATGTTAAATATATTATCTTTTCGTTCAAAAAAAATTTATTACGGTTGGTTAATTGTTGGAGTCTTGTTTTTATTTAATGCTCTTGGAATTGGAACAAGACAAGGCTTTGGAATATTTGTAGATATGTGGGGTTCAGAATGGGATGTAAATGTTTCTTCTATCAGTCTAGCAGCAAGTTTAGGTTGGTTAGTTAATGGTCTTGCGAACCCAATAATTGGTCAACTATCAGATAAATATGGTCCAAAAATTGTTATGGTTTTTTGCTCGCTATTTGTTTCAATAAGTTCTATTTTAGTTGCTACCTCATTTAATGTTTTCACCCTGTCTTTTTACTATGGTTTTTTGATTTCATTTGCAACTGGTACTGGTGGACCGTTAGGAATTATATTATCAAAATGGTTTGCTAAACGAAGAGGAGTAGCAATGGGTGCAGTTATGGCGGGTGGATCTATAGGTAGTTTATTTTTTATCCCACTTTTAACTTTTATAGCCTTAAATTATAGTTGGCAATTAGCATGGATAGTAGTTGGTCTTTTTGGGATGATTTTTGTAGTCCCATTATCTATATTTGTTCTTAAAAATGAGCCAAAAGATATTATTTCTAACTCTAATGATTTAGGATCAGAAGTATCAGAATCATCTAAAGAATCAGGTCCTCTTTGGGTTGATAAATGGACTACAGCTTATAATTCAAAACCTATGTGGCAATTATCTATAGGATATTTTGTTTGTGGAATAACTACAGCTTCTATCTCTGTTCATTTTATAAAATGGGCAATTTCTGAAAATATATCAACTTCAGAAGCAGCATTGTCATTCGGTGTTTTGAGCGCAGTTAATGGTATATCTGTATTTTGTTCAGGTTATTTTTCAGATAAGTTTCAAAGAAGAATTATACTAGGATTAGTTTATGCAACAAGAGGAATAGCTTTTCTAGCTTTGTTACTTTTATCAGGAAAAGTTGCTTTATGGGCATTTGCAATAGTTGGAGGAATGTCTTGGTTGGCAACAGTGCCACTAACTACAGCCTTAACTTCTGAGATTTATGGGCAAAAAAAACTAGGTTCTTTAGTAGGTCTTATTAATATGTCTCACCAATTGGGTGGAGCAGCTGCAGTAATATTATTTGGAATGGTCTATGATATTTTTGGAAATTATGATTTAGGCTTATGGGTGGGAGTTATTTCTTTAGTAATAGCATCCATAGCTTCTTTCACAATTAGAGAACATACTTTTTCTTCTAGATTTTATAAAAGATTTGCAAATTAGATGCATTTCTTTTTTGAAAAAAAATCACAGATCGTAAATCATCATGGAGATTCTATAAATCCTGATTTTGCTGAGTGGGTTAGAGACTTTGTGTCAAATTTTTCTGAAAATATTTTGGTAATAATTTTTATTTTAGGGCTATTAATTTTTTTGATAATGTATGTATTTATTTTGTATTTTTCAAGGAAGAAATAAAAAGTATGCTACATTCTTTTTAAAGAGCATTACTTTAAGGAGATTAGCATGGAAGCAAAAAGAAAAATTACTGCAGCATTAGATGATGGAACTGGAGATTATATTGTCCAAAAGATTCTATTTCCTGATATTTTTGAAGGTTCTGCAATAATAAATATTAAGTCTTCAGGGATATGTGGGTCAGATTTACATATGACAAATGAAAGAACAGAACCTCAGTCTATTCCAAGTGGACACGAGATAGCAGGAATTATTGAAGAACTTCCAAATTCATACGAAGGATATCTACAGGTAGGGGACAGAGTAGCAATAGATAATATAGGTGCAGGAAAATCTTGTAATACATGTTATTTTTGTAGATACGGACAATTTAGACATTGTGTAAATCCTGCTGAAGAAACTGGAGGAGGTTTTTCAGAGTATATTACTAGAAAACCTAATGGTCTTTTCAAAATCTCTGATGATATGGACTGGAATGATGGTGCTTTAGTAGAACCTATGGCAGTTTCAGTTCATGGTTTTAGATTTGCAAACTTTTTACCAGGAGAAGTTGTAGCTGTAGTAGGTTCATCAACTATAGGTTTATCATCTATAGCTGTTGCAAAATACTTTGGGGCTAAAACAGTGATTGCATCAGCTAAATACCCTCAACAAGCTGAAGCTGCAAAAAAAATGGGAGCTGACTTTGTTGTAAGTGCTGAACCTGGTCATCTAGAGGAAAAATGCTTTGAGCTAACAAATGGTATTGGTGTAGATATAGTCGTTGAGACTATAGGAGGAACATCAGCGGGCCCTTTGGTACAAGCCGCTAAATGCGTTAAGAATACAGGTAAGGTAATTGTTCTTGGTGGTTTTAGAAATCCTGTTGAAATAGATTTTTTACAGCCTATGATAAAAGAAATAAGTTTCATCCCCGCAACATGCTACGCTAATATTAATGGAAAACATGACTTTGAAATTGCTGTGGACATACTAGCATCTGGAAAGCATCCCTACAAAGAGATAGTTACACATGAGTATTCATTAGAAGATATTCAAGAGGGATTTAAGACTGCTTATGATAAAACTTCAGGCTCAATCAAAGTTCATATTAGGCAGTAGAATTTTTTTTAGAAATAATATTTATTAACCTTCTCAAAGTAACACTCCAAACAATCAGAGAACTAATTGCTATAGAAAGTGGTTCTCCTGGGATACCTCTGCGCCAATCCTCTATATTCTCAACTGAATCAAATAGGAAAAATTTATATAATTCATCTATAGTTCCAACTAATCCAGCTATAGAAATCAATCCAAAAAATACAGTCCCAGCAAAAACTAGAATTTTAAACATTATGTCGTTTGAAGAACTATTTTCATCTGAGAAATCATTCTTTTTTTGAAGGTAAACGTGAACCAGATATATAATTCCACTAATAATAGCAGTAGTAATTCCAGTAAATAAGCTTGCTTCTATGGTTCCATCATACATAGTATGTTCATNTGCGGAAGATCCATCTAATTTTGATATAGTGATTAATTCATAGCTAAAGCTAGAACCAAATATCATTGCAAATATTCCTTGTAATATTCTAGAAATTCCTGCTAGACAAAAAACTCCTCCAGAAATCAACCTAACGAAGTAAAAATAAGCATTCAAAGACATATCAAAGCTAATCTTAACGCCTGAGTTTTTTAATGAATAACCAATCAAGAAAATTACACCTGAGATAATAAGTATCGCAAATAGTATACCTATCGCCACTCCTATAAAATCAAACATAATTTCTCCNATGTATTACTATGTTATGAATTCTATACTATTACGTATTATTTTATAATTGAGATATTAAGTTTTTTGTTATAGTTTATGATGGCTTATGAAAAAAAATTTTAAAGTTATTGAAGATAAAAATAAAGTTATAGATCCTTGGGAAGACTATATAAATAAAGGGTACGATAATCTAAATAATTTTCAAAAAATAATTAGATTATCCATAATTTTTTCAATAATTTTGATTATTTTCATATTCATAATTGGCTATTTGCTAGTAAAAACAGGTCAGTGGTAAATAATTATAGATATTTTAACTCTTAACATAATAATCTTTGCATTCAGTGCTGTTGCAACAGTNTTATTTGGTTCATATTTAGCAAAATATGGAGACATGCTTGCGTCTATTACAGGACTTGGAAGACTTTTTGTAGGAAGTATTCTCGTAGCCTTAGCCACTTCTCTTCCTGAACTTTCAGCCAACATATCTGCAGTTTTGCTTGATCCTCCCAATCCATCATTAGCTTTAGGAGATATATTAGGATCCAACATGGTAAATATGCTTATATTTGGATCTGTAGCTCTAATTTTTGGAGGAAAAACCGTAATAGATCAAATATCTAGTAGCCAAATCTATTTAGCTTCATTGTCAATCTTTATGACAATTATTGTACTTGTTGTTGCATTAATTAACTTTTCATATTCTTTCTTCAATATTGGATTATCTTCTCTAATAATTATAATTTTTTATGTAATTGGACTCAGGTTGACATATAAGTTAAAACCNGAAGAAGATATTGAGGAAGAAGAAACAGGAATTTCTCCANTAAGAGCTTGGANATATTTTCTGATGATTTCAGTAGGAGTTATTTTTTCTGGATACTTTTTAGCATATAGCGTTGATAATATTTCTCATGAGACAGGAGTGGCATCTAGTACCTTGGGAATTATTGTTTCATCTATAGTTACATCTATGCCAGAAGCTTCTTCATATTTTGCATCTGTCAGACTAAAAGCTGCTGACTTAGGTGTTGCAGGTTTATTTGGTAGCTGTGTTTTTAATGTGACTATTATTTTTTATACTGATTTGTTCTATGTTGGAGATATAGTTCAACAGTTTGAAACTTCACATATGTTAGCAACAATTACTGGTCTTGCTCTTATAACAATTGCTGCTTCGGTTGTTTACTTAAAAGATAAAGCTAGTAAATTGTTTATAAATTCNTTGCTATTTTCGATTATTATTGTTTATCTTGCTTGTATTTTTACTATAACTACTTAGATAGTAAAATCAATAATACCTCTACCGTCTTTACCTGATTCTAAATCTTCATAAGCTTCATTGATTTTTTCTAGAGGGTATTTTCTTTCTATGACAGAGTTTATATCGAGCCTTCCCGATTTATAAAATTCAATTATTCGTTCGAAGGTTACATGTGGTGATACTGATCCATAGTATGAACCTACTAATGTTTTATGATCTCTTACCATATCAACAAGATCTATATTTGCAGTCATTCCTAAAGGAGCAAGACCAATTATAACTCCTGTTCCACCTTTTCTTAAAGACTTGACCATTTGTTCGGTAGTAATGGCACTTCCAAATGCATCAAATCCAAAATCTACACCCTTTCCATTAGTTATTTCAAGTATTTTTTCATGAACATCTTCATTTTTTGAATTTATTGTGTGTGTTGCTCCAAATTTATAGCTAAATTCTAGTTTACTTTCAAGAATATCAACGGCGATAATTTTTGAGGAGTTAATTATTTGTCCACCTAAAATAGTATTTAAACCAACTCCTCCAGTTCCAAAAACAGCAATAGTTGCACCAGGAAAAATTTCTTTTTGATTAATTACTCCACCTACTCCGGTTGTAACAGAACAGCCTATCAAGCACGCAACATCTAACGGGACATCATCATCAATCTTAAAACATGCATTCTCAGGTATGACTATTTCTTCAGCAAATACTCCAAGTTTAGCCATTTGGTGAATATCTTCATTCTTTTCATCTTTTAGCCTAAATGTTCCATCATATTGTTTGGTTCCAGTAATTCTATTCGTATCACAAAGATTACCGAGGCCTGTTCTGCATGAAACACACAAACCACAACTTGCAACAAACGATAAAATGCATTTATCTCCTTTACTTACTGAAGTTACATTTTCTCCAACATCTTCTATAATTCCAGCTCCTTCATGACCTAAAACTATTGGCATTGGAAATGCTGTTTCACCCTTCATGACATGATGATCTGAAGCACAAACACCTGCTGCCAGCATTTTTACCTTAACTTCATTGCTTTTTGGAGCCTGTTGATTGAGGTCTTTTACCACCATTGGTTTATTTGCTTCATATAATACAGCTGCTTTAACCATTAGTTAATTCCTTTTTTGTGGTTTCATTCTTACAAAAATAAAACTTATTATTGAAATAATTAATAGTAATTCTACAAGATTAAANGCTAATGTATATGTTTTGTAGCGATCGAAAATTATACCTGAAAATATGGGACCTATTATCACAGGGAATGCAATAGGCATATTTATAAAACCAAAAATTGATGAATATCTCTTTAGCCCAAATAGCTCAGTAGTAATAGCAGGTCCAAGAACTCCCATAGCTCCAATACCAAANCCCATCAATGAAGATCCTATCCACATTAACTCTTGTCTATCTGCAAGTACAAATTGTATTCCTACCATCTGAAAAATTACTACAATAATTAAAATAAATCGTGAAGGAATCATGTCACTCAACCAACCGCTTATTAACTTACTCATAACAGCAAATATTCCAAAAGCAGACATCATTGAAGATGCCACTCCAACGCTTACACCCTTTGCTACAAAATGTGGAACAAGTTGAATAACAACTGTAGTTCTTGCAAATTGTTGAAGAGTCATTCCTGATATTAGAAACCAAAATGCTCCAGTTTTAATTGCATCTGATAATTCATAATCTTTATCTGTTCCTTTTTTAGTATTTTTTTCTTCAATTTCTTTGAAATTATAATTTTTATCATCCCTAATAAATACCATAACTAGTACTAGAACAATAAATGTGCTGATCCCTAGAATAAAGAATGCCGATCTCCATCCAGAAGCTAGAATTATAAATGTTGCAATTGGGACTGTAACAACCGCAGAAAAATTATTTCCTGCCATAGTNAACCCAATCATTCTACCTCTAATCTTTGGGAACCAAAGTCCCATAAGTTTACCTAATGGAAGTTGTGTTGCTCCCGGTATTCCTACGTATAATAAAATACTTGAAATATACAACTCCCAAAGATCGTTCATTGAACCTCTCATAAAAAAACCTAAAGTCACTAATAACAAAGATATTGACATTATTTTTGTTGAACCATATTTATCTAAGAATTTACCAGCTATTGGAGCTATGAAAGAACTTGCAATTCCTAATGATAAAGATAAATTTATTTGTGTCCTAGACCATCCAAACTCTTCTTCTAGTGGTATTACAAATGCTTGAAAAGCATACTGTACAAAACCAATAGAAGTTCCAACAGAAAGAAATGTTGTTCCGGCTACTAGCCATCTTCTATATTGATAACTAAGTAGATTGAAACTCATTCTCTTATTATTAGATCTTCTTTAATTGTTACACCAAGTCCAGGTGAATCTGGAACCTTTATTTTTCCATCAACTACTTCGGGGTTTTCATTGAAGATAAAAAATTTATGCTTATAACTGCTTAAAGGAGGATCATTAAGCATTTCACAATAAGGAGCGTTCTCCCACGTAGAAAGTAGGTGAATATGAGCTATAACACCAATATCTCCTCCACCATGATGAGGAACAATCTCTTTTTTTGCTATTTTAGATAAATTACCAATCTCTATTAGTGGAGTTATTCCTCCAAGAACCATAGACTCAGGTTGTAAAATATCATATGCATTTTTTTCTACCATTTCATGAAAATCTGCAACTACTGTGTTATTTTCACCTCCAGCAATCTTGGTTTTGTTCATGGAAACTAATTCTGAAAGTTCTTTATAATTAAATCTAGGNCTTGGTTCTTCCAGCCAGTAACAACCTAGTTCATGCATTGCTTCATTNGTTTTTTTTGCTCTGTCAAAATCCCAAATTATTCCAGGTTGCCATGGATAGCTTGATTGAGCTTGATTTGCATCTACTAAAATATCTATATTATTACCCGTTTTAGATACAATTTTTTCTATAGTTTCTATATCTTTTTCATATTCATCATGATGGAGCCTTACTTTGATTGCTTTCCATCCGTCATTCATTATATTCTCAGCCATCTCTGCTCTTTCATCAGGATCTGATAGAACTACGAAACTTGAATAAGGGATTAGAAAATCTTTTTTCTTTCCAAGAATTTCTGAAATGGATTTTGATTCTATTTTTCCTTTTAAGTCCCATAGAGCTACATCTATACCAGCTAAGCCATTGTAAGGAATGTTTCTGGTTTTATAAATTAGATACTTAAAGTGATCTATTACATCTGATGGATTTTTACCTATTAGGTACTCTTTAGCGTCATTTAATATTGATGTATCACATCCAGGACCTATTCCTATTTCTCCTGAATCTAGTTCAATTTCAGTAAATGTTGTCCCTCCAATATTTGATTTAACAGTACTCCCTGGACTCCAAGCTGGTTCAACATCTCCTAAATAATCTACTAATTTGGTTTTTGATAGTCTTAAATCTTTAATTTTCATTTTTCACCTATTCAAAATTTTAATTTATTCGATATGATAATTTTCAAATAATATATAAATTAGAAACACTAAACTACACCCTAACAGGAAAATAACATGAAAATTAAATCAATTGAAGCTTTTACCATTGAATTAAAACCAAATATCAAAACAAAACCAAGAGTGCCTAAATCTAAAGACCCATTTGACACTAGAGGTATGGTTAGCCCGATGAATAGATATCCTGGTATTCCTAGAAATGAATGGAGTGCAGGCTGGAAAAGAACTGCTTGTATCGTAAAAGCAGAAGACGGAAGTTGGGGATTTGGTTTTACTCTACATTCTGGTGTAACTGAAAGAATAATTAACGATCATCTGTCAAAAATTCTTATAGGAAGAAATTGTATGTCAACTGAGATGTTATGGGATGTTATGCAACAATCAACAATTTCTTATGGGACATCGGGATTGTCTAGTTTTGCTATAAGTGCTGTAGATAATGCCATTTGGGATCTNAAGGGAAAGATTCTTGATAGACCTGTTTATGAATTAATTGGAGGCCCTCAAAAAGATAAAATATTCTGTTANGCAAGTAATACTAGCTTTGAGTATGGAACCAAAAATAGTATTGAATGGTTTTTAGAATTAGGATTTAAGGCTGTGAAATTATTTTTGAGAGAAGGACCAGAAAGTAATCTTGAGGGCATTAATAGAGCTGAAGAACTAGTTGCATCAACTAGAGAACAAGTCGGTAAGGATGTTGAAATTGCTGTTGATGCATGGATGTCCCTAAATAATGAATATGCTGTCCGTCTTGCTGAAGTTTTAAANCCTTATAGAATAAANTGGCTCGAAGACTACTTAAATCCAGAAAATTTAGATGGATATCAAAACTTGAGAAATAGAATCCCATGGCAAACATTAGCTACTGGTGAACATTGGTATTCACTTTATCCATTTGCACTTGCAGCTAGCAAGGGAATTGTTGATATCTTTCAACCCGATCTTAACTGGGTTGGAGGTATTACAGCTGGAATAAAGATTTGTCATTTAGCTGAAGCTCATGGTCTTTCTGTAATTCCTCATGCAAGTACTAATTATCCTTATGGACAGCACTTGGCATTTTCTATGCCATCAGTTCCTTGGGCTGAAAGATCTGAAGGAGTATCACCTCCTGGAGTTCCTTTAGAGGAGATGGTTTTATTACCTGGTACACCAGTAATAAAAGATGGCTATATAATACCATCTGATGCTCCCGGGTTTGGATTAGAAATTACAGAAGATTGGCTAAGAGATAGAGCAGTATAAAAAAAAATATTAAGAATTGTGATATCTTTCTTAACTAAATTATTGATTAACTTTGAAAGAAGAGGGTACAAGAAATGAATAAAATAAAAGAAAACTTGAAAGCGGGTAAAACTGTTGTTGGAACTGCTGGTTCTCCATGGGTAGAAAATATGAGCATGTTAGCTGACACAGATTTAGATTTCATCCTTTTCGATACTCAGCACTCACCATATATGGTTAAAGAATTTATTCCGGCAATTGCTTCAATGGCAGGAAAAAATGCTGCTCCAATGGTTAGAGTTAGTGCAAATCAACCAGACTTAATTTGTTTTGCATTAGACGCAGGGGCAAGAGGTATAGTTGTTCCTATGGTAAACACTAAAGAAGAAGCAGAAGCTATGGTAAGAGCATGCAAATACGCTCCTTTAGGTGACAGAAGTAACGCAGGAATTAGAGGAGATTGGGGCATAGATATTGGAGAGTACACGACAAAAGAAAAATATAGAGAATATCTTGATATGTATAACGATGAGGTTGTAATTGCTCCTATGATCGAAACTCAACAAGCGATTGATAATATTGATGAAATATTAAGTGTAGATGGTATTGATGTTTTACTTATCGGTCCATCTGATCTATCTATTGAATTAGGAGTATCTTTAGATTTTGAAGGAAGTGTTTATGAAGAAAAAGGATTAGATGTTATTGCTGAAGCATGTAAAAGACATGGAGTTGTTCCGGGGATGTACTTTATACCTCCAACAATGGATCCTAATTTCTTCGTAGAAAAAGGATACAAGTTCTTTACAATGCCATGGGCTAAATGGGCCACTGAAGGAATTAATAGTGGATTAGGCCCCATCAATAGATAAACTAATAAAACTGATAAATGCNTAAACCTGTACTCATATCAATCAGCTAATTGATTGTTATGAGTATAGTATTTAAATTAGTGGCTAATTCACTAACAATTTATGCATTCTTTTTCCGAATACCGATTATCTGATAACTTAAATAAATCTTTAAGAGACTTACGCTTTAATANGCCTACTGAAATTCAATCCAAAACTATTCCTTTAGGTATAGAAGGGAGTGATATATTAGCAAGTGCTGAGACAGGTTCCGGTAAAACTGCTTCATACTTAATTCCTCTTATCAATAAAATTTCAAAGGAAGGAAAAACTTCTGGATTAATACTCACTCCAACTAGAGAATTGGCTCAACAAGTATCAGAAGTTTGTAANTCACTTTTAGGTTATAAAAGTAATATTAATTTAGCCNTAATAGTTGGTGGAGCTAGTATGCNAAATCAACTAGTTCAATTAAAGAAAAGACCTAAAATAATAATTGGTACTCCAGGTAGAATTAATGATCTTTTAGAAAAAAAATCATTGATTCTGAAGTATTTCAATTATTTTGTTCTAGATGAAGCTGACAGAATGCTTGATATGGGCTTTCAAGATCAGGTTGAGAAAATAATTCAATACCTACCAATCAAAAGACAGTCATTATTGTTTTCTGCTACCCTTCCTAAGGAAATAATAAAACTATCATCAAAATATTTAAAAAATCCTATAAGAGTAAATGTAAAAGAAAATAAAGTTATAAAAACCCAAATAAAACAAAAAGTACTAAATACTAAAACTGAGATGAAATATGATCAATTAGTAGATGAAATTTCACTAAGAAAAGGTTCAATATTAATATTCGTTAGAACAAAATATTCTACAGAAAAACTAAAAAAAAGACTCAAGAAAGATACNGTNAAGTCTTTAGCCTTACATGGTGATTTAAGGCAAAACAAAAGAAGCAGAATACTAAAAGATTTNAGAGATGANAAATTTAGAATCCTAATAGCAACTGACATAGCATCTAGAGGATTAGACGTNCCTCATATTGAACATGTGATAAATTATGATTTGCCTCAAGTTCCTGAAGATTTCATTCATCGAATAGGTAGAACAGCTAGAGCTGGATCAGTAGGTGAAGCTGTTAGCTTTGTTACTCCAAANGATAAAAGAATGTGGAAATCGATAGAAAAATTGATGGAAAACTTAAAAAACCCTGATCATAAAAATCAAGAAGATAGTAAACATAATAGTCCAAAAGATTTAAGAAAAAGAAAAAGAAAATCTAAATCAAGAAAATATTATCAAAGATCTAAATAATAACAATTTATAAAGATTTGGTACCCCGTACCGGATTTGAACCGGTGATCTCCTGCGTGAAAGGCAGGCGTGTTAGGCCACTACACCAACGGGGCATATTATGGATAAACGGGTAAAGCGCTTATTCCCATTGTTTCTTCAAAACCTTGCATCAAATTCATGTTTTGAATTGCTGCACCTGCAGAACCCTTAACGAGGTTATCCAATGCACTTATAACCACTAAAGTGTTAGTATCTTCTCTTACATAAGGATACAAGTAAACATAATTTGATCCCCATGTATGCTTTGTTGCAGGAGGTGCATCTACTATTTTAATGAAAGGTTCGCTTTTGTAAAATTCTTTATACAGCTCAACAGCATCTTTTTCTGTAATATTTTTCTTTAACATTCCATAGTTTGTTCCTAAAATACCTCTTGTCATTGAAACTAGATGAGGTGTAAAAAGTACATTAATTTCATTATTGGTCAAAAAATTTAGTTCTTGCGCTATCTCAGGTTGATGCCTGTGTCCTTTAGTCCCATAAGCAGCGCAATTATCATTAAGCTCTGAAAATCCAAATGCTTCTTTTGCTGTTCTGCCCGCGCCAGATACTCCTGTTTTTGAGTCAACAATAATCATATCTTCAATCAAATCATTTTTCACTGCAGGGGACATTGAAAGAATTGCTCCAGTGGGAAAGCATCCAGGNTTGGCTACTAATTTACTTTTNTTAATATCATCTCTGTGAATCTCTGGAAGCCCGTATGTTGCTTGATCTATAAGTTCTGGTCTTGGATGTTTAATGTCATACCAATCCTCATAGGTTGATAAATCTTTGAGTCTGAAATCTGCTGAAATATCAATAGCTGGAATACTACTATCTACATACTGAGATAATTTCTCAGCACTAGCTGCATGAGGAAGTGCAGAAAAAACAAATTCAACATTATCAGATAATTCTTCGCGAATCTTAATATCTGTTTTTTCAAGATGAGGAAAAACTTCAGATAGGTCTTTCCCTGCTTTACTTCTACCTGTAGCAGATACTAATTTTAATTCAGGNTGTGAATATACTAGCCTAGCAATTTCTGCCCCAGCATAACCTGTAATATTTATTATTCCTACATTCAACATTTATTTTATTTGTACTTATAAAAATTTAATTTTATCTTAAATATCAAGAATATTGCCTTTGGGATCTATTCAACTTNTGAAGATTACTAAGCTTTATTTGCCTTAAAGGGTTTTTTTCTGTTTGGAAAACATTTCTTACAAATTTCACAAACAGTACCATCGCATCCTCTTGCTGAACAATAAGCTCTNCCATAATAGATGATCTGTAAATGTAATTTATTCCAGCTATCTTTTGGAAAAAGTTTTTTTAAATCTTTTTCTGTTTGAGTAACATTCTTTCCGTTAGTAAGTCCCCATCTTTGAGCTAATCTATGAATATGTGTATCTACAGGAAATGCAGGATGNCCAAATCCTTGTGACATAACTACACTTGCAGTTTTATGCCCAACTCCAGGTAAATTTTCTAAATCAATAAAACTTTCAGGGACCTTAGAATCAAAAACTTCAGTAATAATCTTTGATAATTTAGAAATATTCTTAGATTTCTGAGGGGCTAGCCCACAACTTTTTATTATACTCTCGATTCTCTTAATAGGCAGATTCATCATATCTTTTGGATTATTTGCTAAAGAAAAGAGTTTAGGTGTTACTTGATTGACTCTTTCATCAGTACATTGAGCACTGAGTAAAACAGCAATTAGAAGTTCAAAGATGTTTTGATGATTAAGTGGTATTGGAATAGTTGGATAAAGGTTATTTAGCATAGAATGAACTATTATTGCTCTTTCTTTTCTCAACAATTAATTGCCTACTTATCTCTATTCATAGAAAACTTAGCAAGATCTATAAGAGAATCAATAAAGATGTTTTTTTTCTGTACAGATTCTAAATCCTCTATGGCTTTTTCTATAATTTTAGAAGCCTTAGAGATTGATTCATCAATAAAACCTGAAGACTTAATTTCTTTTACGACAGAAGTTACTGCATCTTCTCTTTTATTTTTTGGTAAATTAAATAATTCTTCTATATCTTTTTTTATATTTTTATTTCTATCTCTTGCTAATAAAGAAGGGTAAGTCATAATCCCATTTTTTAGATCATTTCCAACTGGTTTTCCAAGTTGNTTTTCATCTCCTTCAAAATCTAATATATCGTCAAAAATTTGAAATCCTAATCCTAAATTTTTTCCAAAAGAATATAAAGTATTTATATCTTTTTCTTTTGCTCCTCCAAGAAGAGCTCCACTCATTGAAGATGTTGCAAATAAAGAACCTGTTTTTTTGAAAATTATGTCTAAATAATCTTCAACTTTTGAATCAACGTTATTACTATTTTCAATTTCTTTAAGCTCTCCTTTTGCAAGATCTGAAATGGTTGAAGCAAATTGTTTAATTAGCCTTATTGACTCAGTATCGCATACATATTCTGCACTTGTAGCAAAGAGAAAATCTCCTACTAAAACTGCTATATGAGGGCCCCAAATATTTGAAGCTGTTTTTTCTCCTCTCCTTGTGTCAGCAAAATCTACGGTATCATCGTGTACTANTGTTGCAATATGCAATAATTCAACAGCAGTAGCCATTTTGATAACTTTATAATCAACATCTTCATTCCATATCTTGGAACTAATAATTGTCATAGAAGGTCTTAGTTGCTTTCCAGGTATACTCAATACATGATTTATAATATTTTCATTAAGATTAGATTCAGTATTGTGCTGTTCAGAAATTTTATTTAACTCCAACATTACTAATAANAGTTCATTATTAGCTAAATTAGAGATTTCTTTATTTTTATTCATCTAAAGAATTCCTGTTTTCCTCTAGAACAACTTCTTCATCAAGTTTTTCAAATAATGGCATAGGCTTTTCAAAAGGAGTTCCTGGTTTAGGAAGAATTAGTTTCCATTCATTGATGGTTTCTCCAAATAATATCTTTTGAAGTTTTTGAGAAGATTCTGGGAGAAAAGGTTCTAAAATACAACTAATAGCATTAATAATTATTATTGATTGACCTAAAATTTCTCCTGCTTCGTTTTTATTTTCTTTCATTTTTTTCCATGGCTCATTCTTATCTAAGAATTGATTCCCAAATTTTGATAGCGCCATAAGATTATTTAGAGCTTCCCTAAATCTTCTTTTTGAAATAGAGGTTCCTACTTCCTTAATGGCATTATTGCATCTTTCAATTATTTCTTTGGTTGATTCTGATTCTGACTCGAATTTAGGTATTTTACCATCAAAATTTTTATGAGACATTGTCAAAATTCTGTGAATAAAATTACCTAAATTTGCAACTAATTCATTATTGTTTGAACTTACATATCCTTCCCAAGTAAAGTCTGAGTCAGATGTTTCTGGCATAATTGAAGTTAGATAATATCTTAATGAATCTGCTGAGTATTTTTCCAAAAAATCTGGAAGCCAGACTGCCCAATTTCTACTTTTAGAAAATTCTTTTCCTGAAAAATTTAGATACTCATTTGCAACTACTTCAGTTGGAAGATTTTTATTTTCAACTCCAAGCAGTATTGCAGGTAGAATGATGGCATGAAAAGGGATATTATCTTTTCCTTGGAAATAATAAGACTCTGAATTTTCATCTTCCCAAAATTCTTTCCACATTTCAGGATTTTTTGTATTTTTGAACAGTTCAACTGTAGCAGACAAATATCCTAATACTGCTTCAAACCAAACATAGATTTTTTTTTCTTCCCATCCATCAACAGGAATATCAACACCCCAAGATAAATCCCTAGTTATAGCTCTATCTTTTAATCCTTCATTTATAAATGATAGACTTTGATTTTTAACATTTTGTCTCCAATCTTTTTTTGATTGAAGCCAATCTCTTATTTCATTTTCTAATTTACTTAATCTTAGAAAAAAATGAGATGTTTTTCTAAATTCAGGTATAGATCCATCTCTTTTGGATCTTATATTACCTAAATCTGTAGGATCTAAAGTTCTTCCGCATACATCACATTGATCTCCACGTGCTTTATCATTGTCTCCGTTAGGGCATTCTCCCTCTACTAATCTATCACTCAAAAAAATATTTTCAGTTACAGAAAAAGGCATTAGTTGCTCTCTTATTTCAAGGAGTTTTTTTTCAAGAAGTATCTGAAATATATCCTTAACTATTTTCATATGATTTTCTGTATGAGTATGAGTATAAAGATCATATTGAAAATTCATTTCTTTTAGACTTTTTGACCATATATCATGATATTTTTTNGAAATTTCTTCAGGNGTGACTCCCAAGTCATTTGCAAGAAGAGTGACTGGTGTACCGTGCATATCAGAACCTGATACCATGGCCACATTGTTTCCAATAAGACGGTTATACCTAGCAAAAATATCTGCAGGAATACTCATTCCTGCAATATGGCCTAAATGAGGAGGTCCATTCACGTATGGCCAAGCTACACATACTAATATATTTTTGGGTTTATTCTTCATTTTTTTCTTTTATATCAAGCCATCGATCATAAATTATGCTTTTATTAATTCCACTTAAATCTGCCATTAATTGCAATAATTTTTTTCCTTTAACGCCTTTTCTGTATCCATCACTTAAAATTTTATCGTATTTCTCCATTAAAGAATTTGAATATTTTGATTTTTCAGGATAAAAAATCAGTACAAATTCACCCTTTTTATTACTAAATTCTTTTATTGCATCATCTATTTTTCCATAAAAAATATTTTCATAAATTTTAGTTAATTCCTTTGCTACAAATATTTTTTCAACTCTAAATTCTTTTTTTAAAAACTCTAAAGTTTCAATTATTCTTTTAGGAGATTCATAAATTACTATTGGAAATAAGATTTCAACTGCCTTATTTAATATATTGATCTTTTGATTTAAGCTTTTAGGTAAAAAACCAAGAAAGTTTAATCCTTTCGATTCAAATCCTGATACTGAGAAAGCAGAAGTTAAAGCTGAAACTCCAGGGATACTTATTATTTGGTGATTATTATTTCTTGCTAGTTTCACAAACTCACCTGCTGGATCTGATATCCCTGGTGTACCAGCATCTGTTACAAAAGCTACATCATTTGTTTCTAAAATATTTATGAAGGATGAGGTGTTGAGATTTTTATTTGGTTGATAAATTGATATAAGTTTTGACTTAATATCATATCTATCCAATAGTTTTTTTGTAACTCTAGTATCTTCTGAAAAGATATACCCAACTTCGGATAAAATATTTTTAGCTCTAAACGTTAAGTCCTCCAAGTTTCCAATGGGTGTACCTACTATGTATAAACTTGGCAAAGATCTATCTCTTAGATTGACTTATTAATTTATCGACTGCAGCATTATGTTGTTCATCAGCATGNTANGATGATCGAACTAANGGNCCTGCTGCAACNTGGCTAAATCCAAGTTCCATTCCTATCTTTTGTAGCTCTGTAAACTCTTTTGGATTATAAAATTTAATTATAGGATGATGTTTTTTNGATGGNCTTAAGTATTGGCCTATTGTNAGTAGATCAACATTATTNCTCAAAAGGTCTTTCATAGTTTCTATTATTTCTTCCTTTGTTTCACCAAGCCCGACCATCATTCCTGATTTTGTAGGNAGTTTAGGGCTCATNCCNTTTGAATCTAACAANAATTTCATAGAAAGNTCGTAATCACCTTTAGGTCTAACTTTTTTGAAAACTCTTCTTACAGTTTCAATATTGTGATTCATTACATCTGGCTTTGCGTTTATTACATTACGTAATAATTTTGGATCACCGTTAAAGTCNGGAGTTAATACTTCTACTTTTATTTGAGGTGAAAGTTTTTTTGTNTCAGATATTGTTTTAGCAAAAATTTCTGAACCTGCATCTTCTAGATCATCTCTATCCACAGATGTTATTACAACATATTCTAATCCCATTTGCTTAATTGTCATAGCAACTCTGAAAGGTTCTGATTTATCTACAAATCCTGGCCAACCTGTCTTTACATTGCAATATGAGCATGCTCTAGTGCATGTATCTCCTAAAATCATAAAGGTAGCAGTTTTTCTATCCCAACAATCAGCAATATTAGGGCAAGCAGCTTCTTCGCAAACTGTATTAAGTGAAGCGTTAGAAAACTTTTCTTTAAGTTCATGAAAGTTATCTCCTGTTGGAAATTTAACTTTNAACCAATCNGGTAATCTTCTTTTTACTTTTTCTTTCTGCATAATTTCAATCTATCTAAATTAAATACTATCAGCAAAAGAAAATTGTTAGAATCTTATATATGGGTAAAAGAAGAAAAAAAAATTACTATAAAGGTCCAGATATTACAGAAAAATATAATTTTTTTGAAAATCAAAAAATTATTACAAAAATTAGTGATTATGATGATAATGGAGTTGGCAGAGGCTATTATGAAGATGAAGTCCCTATATTGGTTTTCAATTCAATTATTGGAGAAAAAGTTGAAATTGAAATAATAAAAATCTTTCCTGAAAAAATTATTGGAAGAATTTCAAATATACTTATTAGCTCTGAAAAAAGAATAAAATCTAATTGTGATTTTTTTGGAAATTGTACAGGTTGTCAATGGCTTCATATAGATTACGATCATCAGCTTGAACTAAAGAAATTAATCGTTAAAAATAATTTAGAAAAAAATAATTTATTTGTTGANGAAATCATTGAAAAAACTATTTCTTCAGATAGAAAATTTTATTATAGAAACCATGGTAGATTTACTGTCAGAAAAAATAAAGATTTAGAAGAATTAGGATTTGTGAACTTTTTAAGNCGAAAATGGACCAGTGTAGATCACTGTAAAATTATGAGTCAAAATATTAATGATAAGCTCAAACTATTGAAAAACAACTTATCTGGTAAAACTCAAGTCAGTATCAGGGGGTCAGACTCTTCAACATCATTTCTAATTCAACCTAAATTTGAAACAGATCTTTTCGAAAGTGGACAAAAGTACTACCAAGAAAAAATATTTGATAACTATTATCAGGTTGCAAGTCCTAGCTTTTTTCAGGTTAACATNTCTCAAGTTGAAAAAATTTTTAACTATTTATTAGATCAAGGAATATTTTCTGAAAACCAGATTGTGATAGATGCCTACTGTGGAGTTGGAACTTTTACATGTTTGATTGCACCATATGTAAAAAAAATCTATGGAATAGAGGAATCTGCTTCTGCAATTATTGATGCAAATATAAATTCAAATAAATTTAATAATATTTATTATATACAAGGCAAAACTGAAGATGTTTTACTGGATGTTAATGATGAAATTGATATTCTATTGCTGGATCCCCCGAGAATTGGATGTGAGGATTTGGTCATTCAAAAAATCAATAAAATTAAACCTCGAAAAATATTATTAATTTCTTGTTCTCCTGAAAATTTTGCAATTGATATGTCTAAACTATCTTCTATTGGATACAAAATTCAAAAAATAATTCCATTTGATATGTTCCCTCAAACTCATCATGTGGAGGTAGTAGGTATATTGGAATTATCACATGAATGATTTTATTTTTGCATCTAGTTCTCCTAGAAGGATTGAAATAGTAAAAAAATTAGACCTAAATATTTCTTTTGTTCATCATGAATATGAAGAAAATAATAATTTGAGTAAATCTCCTGATGAGCTAGTAATTTATAATGCTACTCAAAAAGCAAAAAGTATTTCTTCTAAATATAAAGATAAATATATTTTTGCTTCTGATACATTGGTTTTTTTTCAGAATAAAGCAGTTGGAAAACCAAAAAATAAAAAAGATGCTTTGAAAATACTTACTAAACTGAATGATAATTTCCATTTAGTTGTTACATCAATAGTTTGCTTAAGATCTCATAATACATTATTTAGTAAAACAAAAACTTCTCTGGTACAAACGAATAATATGTCAACTGATAAAATAAATAAGTATATTGATACACGCTACTTTCGTGACAAAGCGGGTGGATATGGAATACAAAATAAAGATTTTGATTTTGTTAAAGTTTTTTTTGGTTGCTATGAAAATATCTTAGGTATCCCAACCTGTTTAATCAAAGAATGTATTGCAGAAATTAATTTGGAAAAAATTTATAATTTTTCGAGTTGTAGGAGAATGAGATGAACATACTTGGCATCGGTGGATTTGAACTACTGCTAATCATTCTTATTGCTTTATTTATAGTCGGTCCGTCTAATCTTTTAATTTTCATTAGAAAAACTAAAATTGTATATTCTGAATTTAAGCAAAAAAGAGATGAACTTATTTCTGTTGTAGAGCAGACAATTGATATAGATGATGATATTGAAGAGCTAAAAAATATAAAGGAAAGTTTATCAGATGTTTCAGAAAAAACTTCAAAATCACTTAAAAAACTTAAAAAGGATTTGGATAAATAAATTTTGACAGAAGATAAACCTATAAATATTCTTGATCACTTCAAGGAAATTAAGAAAAGACTAATCAGATATTTTATTTTTCTAGGAATATTTACAGTAACTTCATTAATCTTTTTTAAGCAATTANTAAATNTATTTATAGAACCTGCTAATAATATTTTTATTAATAATGGTATCGAAGGCAGTATAGTTTTTGGTAGAGTAACAGAAGCCTGGGGTGCTGCAGCAAGAACTTCTATAATATTAGGNTTTTCTATATCAATACCTTTTTTGCTATACGAGATAATTATGTTCTTAAGACCAGGACTAATTGGAAGAGAAAAAATTTANGTATATTTTTTAATTCCCATTTGCTTTATTTTTTTCATCTTAGGAGCNTTATTTGGNTACTTTTTTGTTATTCCTAATGCATTAAATTTTCTTATAAATTTTGGTGATGATATTGCTCAACCTATGATTAATATAGGTCCACTTACTTCATTAATGTTTTCTTTAATGTTTTGGATGGGAATAATTTTTCAGATTCCAATAATCATGTTTTTACTTGGAAGTTTAGGAATTATTTCTCATAATACTTTATCCAAGTACAGAAGATGGATAATTCTTATTGCTTTCATAATGGGAGCTCTAATAACTCCAACTGTTGATCCTATAACTCAAGTTACAGTTGCCTTACCAATAATCATTTTATTTGAGTTGGGATTGTTATTAATCAGATTTAGTTCACCTGATAAGAAATCACTTAGATTTTATTTCAGCTTTTTTCTAGTGATAACACTAATAATTATTTTGATAGTAGGCCTAATATTATTAAAATTAGAAACTAATAGTTTTATTGAAAAACTAACTGGTTAATCTTCTTTTTCTTCTTTTTTTTCAGGTTTATTTATTGCAGTTTTAAATTCGTTGATTGCTTGCCCTACACCTTTTCCAACCTGTGGTAGTTTACCTACTCCAAAAAGTACAAGTATTACAACAACAATTAAAACTAATTGCAANGGACCTAAATTTTGAATGAATCCCATAATTTCCCTAATTTTTCTTAAGTTATTTTAATAATAACAAATAAANTATAAGTAGTTTTAGTATGTTTTAGTTACTATTTTGATAATGTAACTATCACTCAGAGTTTTATCTNTTGGGCATATATCNCCATACNGCTACAACTTTACCTAAAATGCTAACATCTTTCGAAGGGAAATACATTGAATCCATTAGAGGATTTTCTGGTTGTAGTCTTGTATTATTTCCTTCTATAAATATTCTTTTCAAGGTAGTTTCATTTTCTGAATTTATTTTAGCAGCAACCATTTCACCATTTAGAGCTTTATTCGTCTTTTCCAAAATTATAGTATCACCGTCACCAATCAATGCATCTACCATAGAATAACCTGATACTTTAAGTGCAAAAATCTTATCTTCAATATATGAGAAATTATCTGGTAAATCGATTGATTCTAATTCATCCACATCCCATCTGCTGTCTTCAACCATAGGGAATGGTTGACCTGCAGTAATTGTACCTAAAACAGGGACTTTTATTGTTTGAGATTTTTCAGAATTAGTTAAGCTTATACTTCTAGAAATTTCTGAATCTCTATTCATCAATCCCTTTTCTTGAAGTCTATCAAGATTATATTTTACAACGGAAGTAGATGAAATATCACAATTATTTTGAATATCTCGTATTGATGGCGGATATCCAAATTCTTCAATATAACTTTCAATGAAATTTAATATATCTTTTTGTTTTTCTGTGAGTGGTTTTGCATTTCTCATAATATAAAGTTAGAACAAATTATTTTAATGGTCAAATTTCTTGTCAAAAAATTAGAAAGGAAGATCATCAAATGTTATTCCCTCTATGTTTTTTGGAGGGCTATTTTCATCTTCACTAAAACCAAAACCCATAAAGCTTGGTGGGGGATTTTTAACTATTACTCTTGCTGGTTTTGATTTTGAAACAGATTCTACTCCTCCTTTAATTATGACTTCCATTCCGTCTTGCAGAGTGATCTTGTCAGTTTCAAATGAACCTCTTGGTTCGTTGATAGTTTGATCCTCTTTTGAGTAGATTCCCCAATCTATTAATCCTTCGTAGCCTGCAGGTAAAATAATCCTCCACTTTGAAATTAAGCCAGTAAAGGGGCTTACAGAAATTATTATGTTTGAATTTTTGTCATGAGGATCCCCATGATCGATTTCCCAATTATATACAGGTGAATTTTGCAACTAGCTGGACTTATTTACAAGTTTTTGGAGTCTTGATTTTTTTCTTGAGGCGTTATTTTTATGAATAACTTTTTTCTTTGCAGCTCTATCAAGAATTTTATTTGTTTCATTAAGTAATCTTTGAGTTTCTTCAGGTTCTGCTTTGTTAGNAANACTGTTTCTTAGTTTTGTAACTGTTGANCTTATAGCTGTTTTTATAGAAAGNTTAACATNGTATTTATTTACTTGATTTCTATGTGATTTTGAACTTGGCATAATTTTTATTTTTTCCTTCTAACGTTATAGACTCCAGCAATACTTTCCATTTTACCTAAAAGTCTAATAATTTGCCCTAAGTCTCTAGTATAAACTGTTAATTGAATTTTGCATGTACCATTTTTGTCATCTTCTTGGGAATTTATCGAATGTAAATTTGTTTTTTCGCCCCAAACTACGTCTGTAATATCTCTTATTAATCCAATCCTGTCATAAGCTTCAATTTGAACAATTGTAGGANTTAGATTCCTTAAGTGTCCCCAAGCTGCGGCCATAAATCTCTGAGTATTTTCAAAATTACGTAATCTTGGACACATTATACGATGAATAACTATATCGTTGGTTGAATTTTTATATCCTACAATCTCATCACCATAAACAGGCTCGCAACAATTCGCAAGTTTTTTTTCTGAATCTTGTTCACCCATTATTATTATTGATGATAGAGAATCATAATTACTATCATTCGTTGTATTTTCCTGATCTTCAGTATTCTGCATCTTTCTTACTGTTTCTTCAAGTTGTCTCTGATTGATTAGTTCAATTATTTTTTGGTTTCCAACCTCACCTACTCCTACTTTATAGGCAAAATTTTCATAAGTATCATTTTGTGACAGATATGGTAAAAATTGATCAGGGTCTTCTATGTTAGAAAGTCTAAGTGTCCTAAGGATTTGTTTTTCACCTCTTTCNATATTTTCTTCTCTTTCTCTTTTTTTGAACCATTCTTTTACTTTGTTCTTTGCATTGGCTGTTTTTATATAACCCAAACTATCATTTAGCCAGTCTAAATTAGGCCCCTTCTCATTTTCTGATTTTTGAATCTGAACAGTATCACCATTATTTAGTGTAGTGTTTAGAGGTTTTAGAACGCCATTAATAAATGATGCCTGGCAAGAATGGCCTAAGTCTGTATGTAGACTATATGCATAATCTAATGGTGTGGATCCTATAGGTAGCGTAAAAAGCTGATTTTTGGGAGAGTAAACAATTACTTTGTCTGAAAGTATGTCATTATTGACCGATTCTAAATATTCACTGTCTTCTAATATTTCTTTTTCGAAATCAATCATATCTTTCAACCAGTAAGTATCTTTACCTGAGATAAGTCCTTTTTCAAGCTCTATAGAATCTTTATATTTCCAGTGAGATGCTACTCCTTCTTCTGCAAATTTATGCATTTTTTCTGATCTGATTTGAAATTCTATTTTTTGGTTATAATTATTCATTACAACAGTATGAAGAGATTGATAATAATTTTCTTTTGGAGAAGCTATGTAATCATCAAATGAACCAGGAATTGGTCTCCATAGTTCATGGATCTTTCCTAAAACTGAGTAACACTCTTCCTTTGATTTTACAACTATACGTATAGCTATTAGATCTTCTATATCTGAAAAATTTCTACCCATTTGTTTATATCTTTGAAGTTTGTTATAAACAGAAAATAGATTTTTGGGTCTTCCTGTTACTTCTGCTTTAAGATCACTTTTTTCTAGATATTCATTTATCTCAGAAATCATATTTTTAGTAGCAGCTTCTCTTTCACTCCTTTTTTGGCTTATAAGTCTTTTTGTCATCTTAAATTTGTCAGGCATTAAGTGCTTGAAACTTTCATCTTCAAGTCTCCATTTAAGGTCATTCATACCTATTTTTTGTGCAAGAGGNGCATGTATAGAAAGTGTTTCTTTAGCTATTTTTTTTCTCTTTTCAGGATCTAAGAATTTTAGAGTTTCAACATTATGCAACCTGTCAGCAAGCTTTATGATCATAACCCTTACGTCTTTTGCAACAGACACCAAAAATCTTCGCATATTTTTTTCATCTAAATTTTTTATCAGGGTGTCTTCATCAACGGTAAGTTTTGTTAGAGATATTACTATTTCAGAAACTTCTTTACCAAACTTTTCTTCTATTTCAATTGATCCAAAATCAGTATCTTCAATAACATCATGAAGAAGACCAGCAATTATAACTTTAGGGTCTAGTTCAAGTCTAGCCAGATGAGTTGCTACCTCTACAGGATGGATTATAAAGTCATGACCTGATTTTCTTTTTTGCCCCTTATGAGCAATTTCAGCAAAGTCATATGCCTCAATAATATTCTTAACTTCCTCTTCAGGAAGATATGATTCAAGTTTATTGATTAAGTTATCTGTAATCATAGCTTATTTAAATATTTTTATGATTTCATCTTGATCAAATCTCTTTAAGTTTGATTTTTCTCCATCTTTATTAATAATATTACCTTTTTCTTTATTTGTCGTTTTTCCAATTACTGATGAAGGAATTAAGTTTTTTTTGAACTCATTTAGTATTAGTTTAGAATTTTGTTTCTCAGTTATGATTATTAGACATCCGGAGCTTATTACTCCTAATGGATTAAGATTAAGTTTTTTACATGTTTCTTCAAAATAATTAACAAAATTTATNTTTTCATAGATTATCTCGCATCCTACATTTCCAAATTCTGTNATNTCNTGAATTGCAGTCGCAATACCTCCTTCAGTAGGATCATGCATTTTTATTACTTTTTTTGTATTTACAGCTGTTATTGAAATATCTTTCACAGATAAACTAAGGTCTTTTGAAAAATTAGAGAGGTTTTCTAACTCCATAAACCTATCATTGATTGAGGATGAAATGATTTTACTTCCTTCTACTCCTACTAAACCTCCTAAAATAATATCTTGATTAGAAGTAATTTTAAGATTGGAATTATAGTTTTTATTATATGTTCCTATTACTGTTCCGCTAAGAATAATTTTATTTACAGAAGATGTGATTTCTGTATGACCTCCAACAATATCAATATTATGTTTTTCNGCTCTATTAAAGACCTTTAAGAGAGATTCTTTTACTTCCTTAAACGAAGTATTTATTGGTANTAAGCAAGTCAGAANTAACCATNTTGGGATACCTCCTGAAGCATATATATCATTTGAACAAATATCTATAAGATATGTTCCTATTTCTTCTGTGTCGAAAGTGATTGGGTCTGAAGATACTAAAATTTCATTTTCACCTTGAATAGAAATTTTTGCTGCATCTTCACCAATCCTTGGATTTGATGTACTATCATTCTTAATTTCATCAATGATATTTTTAAGTAATGAATTATTAATTTTCCCCTCGGGTAAAAAATCGTTCATTGTGGCATTCCTGGGAATTCCATATTTGTTAGTATTTTTTCGACTACACTAAGAATAGACTTACCAGCATTTAAGCTTTGTTCAACTTCCACATAATAAGGATTATTTTGGCAATATACTAACATTTCAATATCAGAAGATATTTTTTCAAAGACAAGTTTGTAATTTGCTTCACATTTATCAGATGTTTNTACTTCTATTTCTATATTCAGGCTATCAATAATACTTAATAATTCTTCCTTATTTTCAATTGATGATACTAATTTATTATTTTTTTTTGTAAAAAGTGTTATTTTTTCAGTTTCTTCAAGATTATATTTTTTTACAAAATTAAAATCTGAATTTAAGTTAGATTGATTTATTTCCGAGCAATTGATGTAATTACCATTACTATCAGTATTATATTGTTCGGTCTCCCCATAATTTGTAACNTTCAAAATATATCCTTCTGTTATTACTTGAGCATACATCATTCCATTTTTAGGACAACCAAGAGCAGTTGACCCCCAAGTTTTTTCTTCATAAGATTCTAGAGAAAAATTTTGATTGTCTAATTTATAATCTGAAATAATTTTGGCNAGAACTAGTGAAATTATTTCAGGGATCTCTTCAGATACATTTTCTTCTATGGATTTTGAATTNTTTTTTACTTGTTCTGTTCTTTNGTTGANTATTTTTNTTAATTCTTNTTCACTTATTTGGCTAGATTTTTTTTCTAATTCCTCATTAGTTGTAGAAATTTTTTCAATATCAGGGGATTTATTTTCTNGTTCTACTTTTTCTGGAGATTCTACTTTTTCTTTATTTTTTTCTGGATTAGAAATTTCTACAATCTCAGTACCTGAGATTAAACTTTTATTAGTATGATTATTATCTTTAGTATAAAAATTATTTTCTATAACAAGCGTAATAATTGTAGTTGAAAATAATAACAAAATAATNANTGAAATTATTATTTNGTATCTTGTTAGTGCTTTATAGATATGTTACCCCTTATGATCAATTATTTATTGTATACTTAGAAGGTAGTAAAAGTATTACAATGTCAACTCTTTCAACAAATTTATCATTAGTAAATAAGTTAAAAAGACTAGATATAGGTATGAATGCTATTCATCTTACATCTTTGGTTTTAGCTTTTTTTTTAGTTTTACCTTTAATTTATTTGATTGTTAAAATAAGCTTTGAATTTAGCCTCTTCTTTGATTTTATATTTAATAAAACTATATTCAAATTATCTTTAAATACTGTTTTATTAATAGTACTAGTTGTATTGTTTTCTGTCTTAATATCATTACCCTTAGCCTTTTTGAATGTTAGAAGTAACCTCCCTTTTGCAAAACAATTAACATCTATATCAGTCTTACCTATTGCATTACCAAGCTATGTAATGGCTACTACTCAGATAGAAATTTGGAGTAAAAATGGTTGGGTTCATAATTTTCTAAAACTATTTTTCGAAATGAAAGATTTCCCGTCATTTTATGGATTAATTGGATCTGTATTTGTTTTGTCACTTATAACCTATCCATATGTTTACATTGGTTTATCTGCTATGTTTAGAAGATTCGACTATCAAATGATTGATGCATCTAGAACTTTAGGAAATGGAAGAATTAAAACTTTTAGAAAGATAATTTTTCCACTTGTCAGTCCTACTATAACAGCAGGCTCTCTTCTCGTAGCTTTATATGTATTGAGTGATTTTGGTGCGGTATCTTTACTAAGATTTAATACTTTTACTATAGCAATATTTAATAGGATGTATAACAGTATTAGTAACTATGGTGTACTTGAAATTTCTTTACTTGCAATATTATTTTGTTTTGTAATATTGTACATAGAGTCAAAAACAAAAAATGAAGCTAGATATTTTTCTAATTCAAATTTGAGTGATTATAAAAGGATTGATTTAGGAATCTGGAGATGGATCCTCTTTCCAATTACGTTACTTCCATTGTGTTTTGGATTTATTCTTCCAATAGCCGTTCTANTTTATTGGCTTATTATAGGAATGGGTGAAGATTTTGGTTTTGCTCAAGTTATAAAGCCTGCGATAAATACTGTTATAATTTCTTCAGTTTCGGCACTATTTATTACTTTAGTATCTATTCCTATACTAATTTCAGTAAAGAAAAGAATTAAGTTTTTTTCTTTTTTTATAGATAAGGTATCTTACATAGGCTTATCCTTACCCGGAGTAATAGTATCTATGTCACTGGTTTTCTTCTGTATAAATTATTTTGATTATATTTATCAAACCTTTATTGTATTGATACTCGGATACTTTATTTCGTTTTTGCCAGCGGCACTTGGGCCAATTAGATCAAGTATGGCCCAGATAGATCCAAAATTACAAGATGCATCTTATACCTTAGGAGCGGGTAAAATATCGACTTATTATAACGTTATAGTGAAATTATCTAGTCCAGGTTTTATTTATGGAGCTGTTTTAGTATTTATTTTATGCTTAAAAGAATTGCCAGCTACTCTAATATTGAGTCCTATAGGGTTTCAAACTCTTGCAACTCAAATATGGAGTTTTGCTAGTGAAGCTTTTTTTATAAAAACAGCCTTAGCTTCAATTGTACTAGTAATAATTGCAGGAATTCCTTCATATATTTTTATGTCAAATGATTTATCTAAGAGGTTAGGTAGATGATAGAAAAAAAATCTAACCAACATATTATTCCTAAGCTAGAAATAGTAGATCTTAATTTTTCTTACGCAAATGAAGAGCAAATCCTATCAGACTTTTCACTTTTAGTAAACGATAAACAATTTGTTAGCGTTGTTGGTGATAGTGGAGTTGGAAAAACAACACTTTTTAGAACTATTAATGGTCTAGAGAAAATAAATCAAGGATATATAAGATTAGATGGTTTTCTTCAATCATCTTCATTTTTTCATCTNCCTCCAGAAAAAAGACCTATTGGCACAATATTTCAAGACTATGCTCTTTTCCCTCACTTAAGTGTTGAAAAAAATATCAAATATTCTCTAAATAAATCAAATCATGACAAAAAGTTTTACGATGATATCATTTCACTTCTTAGGGTAGATGAATTATTAGATAGATATATAGATGAATTATCTGGGGGACAAAAACAAAGAATAGCTCTAGCTAGATCTTTAGTAAGAAAACCTAAATTAGTTCTAATGGANGAGCCATTTTCAAATTTAGATAGAAAACTAAGGATAGAAATAAGAAGAGAGCTTAAGAAAATTTTTACAGAAATAGGCAGTACAGTCCTTTTGATCACACATGACTCAGAGGAGGCACTTAGTTTGTCTGATAAAGTAGGCTTTCTATATGACGGAAGAATAATACAATTTTCTTCTCCAGAAGAAATATATAACAGACCAGCGCATAGCATAATAGCAAAATCTATTTCCCATTCTAATGTTATTTATGGAGAAGTTATAGATAATAAAGTTTCAACATTTATAGGAGATTTTATTTTAGATGAAAAATTCAAAATAAAAAGTAAAATATACGTAAATGTTAAACCTCATCAGTTGTCACTTGATGCTAATGGAGATAATTTCAAAATAATAGATAAAGAGTTTTTGGAAGGAACTCAGCTTTTTGTAGTTAGAGAAGTTGATACAGGGATTGAGCTAAATATTAAGGTACCAGAATACGGTAAATTTGAAATAGATCAGGTGGTTGGGGTTAAAATATTAAGTAAAAATGTGAATAAGATGCTTGAGTGATTATTTTNGTTTTTTTAATATTTCTTCACAATAACGCAAGCATTTTGACCCCCAAATCCGAAACTATTAGATAAAGCAACGTTTACTTTTTTACTAATTTTTTTATTTGGGACATAATTTAAGTCACACTCNGGATCGGGGTTTTCGAGATTAATTGTGGGATGTATTTCATCATTAATAGTACTCTGTATGCATGCAATAATTTCAAGTGCACCAGATGCACCCAAAGAATGTCCCACCATAGATTTGGTGGAAGAAACTGGAATTTCATGAGCAATATCACCAAATAAATTCTTGATTGCCATTGTTTCAATTCTGTCATTAGTAGGAGTTGATGTTCCGTGTGCATTAATGTAATCAATATCTTTTATATCTAGCCCAGCATCCTCAATCGCCATTTTCATTGCTTTAGTAGCTCCTAAACCTTCTTTATGAGGTTGTACTAAATGAAATGCATCTGATGTAACTCCGAAACCTGCTATTTCTGCCAAAGGCTTAGCTCCTCTTTTCAATGCATGTTCTTCAGTCTCTAAAATTAAGATACCTGCACCTTCTGCTGGTGCGAATCCATCTCTATTAGAATCAAAAGGTCTGCTAGCTTTAGATGGATCTCCATCCCATGTTGTCAGAGCATGCATTGTACTAAAGCCTCCCATACCAATTTCACAAATTCCTGATTCTGCTCCACCTGTGATGATTATATCTGCCTTATTACTTCTTATCTTTTCTAAGGCTTCTCCTATAGCTTGAGTTGAAGCTGCACAAGCTGTTATACAAGTATTGTTGTAACCTGTGGCTTGAAAAATTCTAGAAATATTTGCAGAGGCCATATTAGATAACATTGAAGGAATATAAAAGGGGCTCATTCTCATAACACCTCTTGATTCTTTTAGTTTAGCCTGTTGATCAGTTTCAGGAAGTCCTCCAGCACCAGTTCCTATCAGTACTCCAACTCTATCATTTTCAACATTTCCTAAAAAATTTGATTGTTCTATTGCATCTTTTGCAGCAGCAACTGCTAGTTGAGAAAACCTTCCCATTCTCTTAGCTTCTTTAGGGTTCATCCAATTACCTGGTTCAAAATTTTGGACTTCCCCACTCACTTTACAAGGGAAATCAGTTGAACTAACTTGTGTTATTGTTCTAATTCCTGATTTGCCTTCTAATAAAGAATCCCAATATTCATCAACAGAGCTTCCTAAACAACTCTGAATTCCTATACCTGTTACAACAATTTTTTTATCCATAATTATATTTTTCTGGTGTTATATTTTCTATTTTTTCAACAATTTCTGCAGCTATATAGAGCGATCCAAATGCTACGATAGTTCCATCTGAATTCAAAATATTTTTGGCTTTTTCAAATGCATTGAANGTATCTGTTGTTAATTCTATTATATTAAAGTTTAAATCTTTTATTTCTTCAGATATTTTTTCTACTTTTTTAGCTTTTGGNATTCTACTTTGAGTTAGTATTATTTTAGGATTTAATTTTCTTAATGGTTTCAATGTTTCTAGTGAATCATGTCCTTCAGATCCACCATAAATCCAGACTATTTTATCTAGNTTTTTAATNTATTCTTTCACTACTCCAATTAGTGCTTTTGATGATTTATTATTTTGAGCTCCATCAATTATGAAAGTTAATTTTTTNTCCTTCACAATTTGACATCTTCCAATCATTTTAGTTTTTCCTAAATTGCTTAATATTTCCACCCAGTTTGTTTTTTTTGAGTGTAATTGCAGAAAAATTTCAACAGTCTTAATTGCAGTTTTGATATTTTCAATTTGGTGTTTGCCTAGTAAATAAGATCTGAATCTATATTTATCAAATAATAAGTTTTGTTCTAAATTGCCTTTACTANTTGTTGTTATTTTTCTTAAATTTATATCTTTTGAATGATATAGTTTTGCTTTATTTATCTTTGCAGTATGATTAATTATCTCGTATGCATTTTTTACCTGCTTAGATGTAACTACAGGTATTTTATTCTTAATTATTCCTGCTTTTTCACTAGCTATTTTCCTAATATTTTTTCCCAATATGTTTGTATGATCTTTACTAATTTGAGTAATTACACTTATTGTAGGAGTTATAACATTTGTTGAATCAAGNCTTCCTCCTAAACCTACTTCAATGANTGAAACTTCTACTTTTTCTTCTCTAAAAATTACTAGTGATAGTAGTGTCATAAATTCAAAAAAAGAAGGTCTTTGATCTAGTTCTTCTTTCATGATTTCAACAATTTTCCATACCCTTTTAAAATAAAAATTAAACAAANNTTCTGAGATTGGAGAGTTGTTTATNTTGATTCTTTCTGTCAATTTATGCATATGAGGAGAACTNAAAAGTCCNACTTTAAAATTACNGAGAGCATTTGATATAAGATTTGACGTAGATCCTTTCCCTTTAGACCCTGCTACATGAATAAAAACTTGATTTTTATTAGGATAATCAAATTTTTTCATCATATACTCAACTCTTTCAAGATGAAATCCTGGAGGATTACTCTTACTCTTCTCATATTCAAAATTTGTAAGAGTCATTAATTTGTTTATATTTAGTTTGTAATCTGATTTTTGATCCATAAATATTTAGTATATATCTTGAAATAGGTACTATAATTACTTAAATATTATATTTTTTAGAGGTGTTATATGAAGTTTAAGTCAATTCAGGAAAGGAATTACAAGTTAGACAATTTACTTGTATCAACTGATTGGTTGAGCGATAACATTGGGGACAAAAATCTTGTTTTATTAGATCTTGATACTAAGGAAGAATATATTAAATCACATATACCTGGATCAATAAATGTAATAGATAATTACTATAAAACATCATTGGAAGACAGGACCCATGTACAAGATATTGACCAAATCAAGAAAACTTTTAATGATTTAGGAATTACTTCCGAATCAATAGTAGTTGGTTATGACAGATCGGCATGTTTATATTCTTTTAGATTAGCTTGGGTACTCCATTATTACGGGCATGAAAACGTTAAGGTTCTTGATGGAGGTTTCCCTAAGTGGGTTTATGAAAAAAAATCTGTTGAAGCTGGTGAAAATACTTCTACTTCTAAAGGAGATTTTCAACCTAAAGATCCTGATCCAACTATATTTTCTGACAAAAAAACTTTAATAAAAATCCTAGAAGATAATGAAGATATTCAAATTTTAGATGTCAGATCTGATGATGAAAGAAACGGCATAAACCTCAGAGGTGGGAAAAGGGGTGGATATATACCTAAATCTGTACATAAAGAATGGGTAGACTTTAATTCTAAAGGAGATGTTCCAATCTTAAAATCTTCTGATGAAATTTTAAGTATTACTAATTCAATTGGGTTAGACCCAGAAAAACCAATAATCACTTATTGTCAGGGTGGAATTAGAGCTGCACATGTTTTTTGGACTCTAAAACTCGCAGGTTTTTCAAATGTTAAGAATTATGATGGCTCATGGAGAGAATGGGGTCATGATGAAACTTGTCCCATTATAGATATGACAAAATGATAGCAAAAAAAAATAAAATTTTAATTCTTCTTGATGGTTCTGAAGATTCAGAAAAATCATTAGATTTTATTATTAATTCAAAAATTGTAAAGTTTGATCAGATAGTTTTATTTTTTGTCTTAAATCCATTTAATCCGGTGACTAAGGGTCAAGACAAAGAAGTTCTTTATAATGATTTTGTTCATGATCATGGTAAAAGGCTAGCGACTTTATACATTGAAAAAATAGAAAATTTTATAAACTCAAAAGATTTAGGTATTGAACTATCCCATAATATTGTAAATTCTAAAGATAATTTGCAACGTCGTTTGAGCTTAGGGGATATTGACTTAACAATATGCTCAATTAATGTTTCTAATAATTTAGATTTTATATTTAATAAATCTAAAGTTATAAATTATCTTATGGGAACATCAAGTGATATTTTGATTTTTCCAAGTGATTATAATTTTTCCTTGGAGCGCAAAAACAACCTAATTTTGAATTTTAGTGAATCAATTAAACCTAAATATTTCGTTGATACTCATAATATATTAGATATCGATAAATTTTCAATTTTATACTCAAAAAATGATAAAAATAATGTTGAAAAATTATTAGAAGATATTGATAAAAATTTTCAAGTTGAAATTTTTCAAAATAATAAATCAAATTTAAAAAATATTTACAATATGAATAAAAATTTTAATTTTCTAAGACAAGATATACACAAGAAAAATAGTTTATTTTCAAGTATGTTTATAAGCTCAAGATATAATTCTTTAAGTAACAATAAGCCATTATATTTTAAGATTAATTAGACTTTCCTCTAGCAGTGTAGCTAATCAGAGCTCCTATTGTATTTCCAAACCAAGTGTAAGGTATCAAAATTACAGCCAAGATTATAGCTAAGAATGGATCCATTCCTGCTACTTCTAAATTATTTGATCTTTGAATAAATGAGTAGATTATTATAAAAAAACTAGGGATTGCAGTAATTCCTGTAGTAATAAAACTAAATAATATAATTTTTTCTTTCTCAGCTTTAGCTATTGATCCCCCTATAAACCCTCCTATAAATGGGCTTAGCGGAACAGCAAAAAAATGAACAACTGGAATTGGTATAAAAACAAACATTAATATTACTGAAGTAAGAGCGCCTTTAAGCATGTTTTTGCCTTAAAATTGTAGTATGTTAATTGTAATCTAAAACTAAATTTCCACAAGGATTTATATTGCCCAAAAATTTACCTTTCAAAGATATAGTGATAATTGGATCTGGAGCATCAGGTGGTGCTTGTGCTTGGAGACTTTCAACCAGTGGGGCATCAGTTTTATTATTAGAGCAAGGACCATGGTTTGATAAAAATGATTATCCTGGTGATTCAAACTCATGGGAAATCAAAGCAAAAAATTCTTTTGACTTTAACCCTAATATAAGAAAACTTGACGCAGATTATGAAGTTTTAGATAAAGAGTCGGATATTCACCCCCTGATGTATAACGCAGTTGGTGGTTCCACTCATCATTGGACAGCTCATACTCCTAGATTTCATCCCTCTGACTTTCGTGTTAAATCTCTGGATGGAGTAGCAGATGATTGGCCTATATCTTATTGGGATATTGAAAAATACTATGATATTAATGATGAAATGATGGGCTGCTCAGGGATTGATGGAGATCCAGCCAATCCCCCAAAGTCCAAAAGACAAATGCCTCCATTACCTCTTGGTCCAGATGGAGAAAGGATAGCCAAAGCTGCTGATAGATTAGGATGGCATTGGTGGCCTTCTGATTCATATCAAGCATCAGAAGATTATAAAGGAAGAGTAGGTTGGAATAATCATGGAACATTTGCCTCAAAAAAGAAATGGCAGTCTATAGCTTCAACAGACCATACATATATAAATCCTGCCATAAAAAATGGCTTAGAAGTAAGGGCAAACTGTGNAGTTCAATCTATTTCTGTTGATAACTCAGGAAAACTTAAGGGTGTGGTATATNTAGACGATAAAGGAGTTCAGTATTTTCAAGAGGCTGGTAAGGTTATAGTTGCATGTAATGGTATTGGAACTCCAAGATTACTATTAAATAGTAAATCTAAAGTGTTTCCAGATGGATTAGCAAATTCATCTGGTTTGGTTGGAAAAAATCTTATGTTTCATCCTTATGCTGCTGTATCAGGTATATTTGATGGAGATGACCTNAATTATTCTCTTGGGCCACTAGCAAACATAATTATTGTTCAAGAATTTTATGAGACAGATGAATCTCGAAACTTTGTCAGAGGATANTCATTTCAAATGAATAGATCACATGGGCCAGCNCATACAGCCTTAGGAGCAGGCGGAGCAGGTAAAATTATCCCTTGGGGTAAGGATCATCACTCAGAGTTTAAAAAAAGNTTTAAGAAATTTTTAGGTTTAGCTGTTATAAGCGAAGATTTGCCTGAACTACATAATAGAGTTGAATTAGATGAAAAGTTAACTGATAGACATGGAATACCCTTGCCTAAAGTATTTTATAAAACATCTGAAAACACTAGAAAGTTGTTAGATCANGGAATTGGTTCAGCTAAAAAATTATTGGAAGAAGCAGGCTGTTATGAAACTAATGTTGTTCCAACCTTAGAATCTGCGGGATGGCATTTAATGGGTACAGCAAAAATGGGAAATGACCCTAAAACATCAGTAGTTGACTCAAATTGTAAGACTCATGATGTTGATAATCTGTATATCATTGATGGCTCTGTTTTTACTACATCAGCTGCAGTAAATCCAACTCCAACTATACAAGCAGTTGCTTTGAGAGCTGCAGATAAAATTTTACAAGGATAAAGAAATGGCTATTAGNTCAGTAGATATAAGTAATTTATATTTTTTTGTAGACACTATAATTCCTTCAACTGATGATATGCCTNCAGCATCAGAGGTGATTTCTGTAGATGATATCANATGGATATTAGAAGAAACTCAAAAATATGAGGAATCCTTAGATAGATGTTTNTATTTTATAAAAAAAGAGCCANTAACTAGGGTTGAAGGTGGTATTAAAGAACTTTCAGATGATCAAAAGATAGAAATATTGACTCTTATGCAATCAATAATAACTGATGCCTTCAATTTATTTGTTGAGGTTATATATCTTTTATATTACTCAAAAGATCAAGTACATGAAAAAATATCTTGGAACACAGATGAGTCTGCTGATGAAAATAAGATGCAAAAGTTTGATGANTCTATACTTAGTAAAGTAAAAGAAAGGGANCCTTTCTGGAAAAAGGTTTAGATATTAAGATCTTCTTAATACTTTACCAGGNGTCTTCTTAGTATGNTTCCCTTCAGAAACAACTAATTCACCGTTTATAATTACAAATTCTATGCCTTCAGAATATTGATGAGGGTTTTTAAATGTGGCTTTATCTATTACTTTTTCAGGATTAAAAATTGTTATATCTGCAATGTAATTTTTNTTNATTTCTCCTCTTTGTTTTAATCCTAATCTCCAAGCTGGAAATCCCGTCATTTTATAAATTGCTTCTTCTAGTGATAATTTAGATCTCTTTTCTCTAATGTACCTGCCCAGAATTCTTGGGAATGTTCCATAAAATCTTGGATGAGGTTTNCCATCCNTATAAAATCCATTTTTTGAAACAGCNTTTCCATCTGATCCAAACATAGATAGTCTATGATCCATAAAACATTGTATATCTTCTTCAACTCTATTATGAAATATTACTGAAACGACAGCCTGCTCTTCTTCGGTAAGCTGCATAATAGTTTCTCCAATGTCTAAGTTTCTTATTTTTGCTATTTCTTCTATAGAAAGTCCTATAATATCCCTATTTTTTGGATTTTTTACCGATGAAATGGCTATTGTCTCCCATCTTTGAGGTAGCCCATCAATACCTTCCATTGTTTCTTTCTTTATTTTTTCTCTTANCTTTGGATTCTTGAGTCTATCTAAAAATTGNTCTATACCTCCNGAATGAGACCATAATGGCATNGTTTGATCTAAACCTGCTCCAGCAGCAGTATATGGATACATGTCATAAGTTATATCTAATCCTNTTTTTTCAGCATCTTCAAAAACTTTATGCATTTTNGGNCCNTCTCCGTAATATCTCCAGTCAGTGATAGCTAAGTGAGAAAATTGTACAGAAATATCACTTTTAATTCCTATTTCTACGGCTTCTTCTATTTTTGAAATATGCCTTCCAGCTCCTTCTCGTGCATGAGTAACATAAAAAACATTGTCATAATGAGAAATAGATTTGCATACTTCTATAATTTCTTCAGTGCTAGCAAATGCAGATGGAGGAACAGATAATCCTGTAGAAAGAGAAAAAGCACCTTGTTCTATAGATTCGTTTGCTAATTTTTTCATATTTTCTAACTCACCTACAGTAGCCCTACGGTTTTCCACCGATCCTGAAGCAATTTGTAATGCAGCATAACCAACCTGAGGAGCTATGTTTAAGCTGGTTCCTCTATTTTCAATATAATTTGCATATTCCTCAAAAGTTGTCCATTTCCAAATAGTATTTGGATCATCAGCATTACCTCGTTTTTCCCATAACTCTTCTTTTAATGTATTAGGATCATCATTTCCTGAAGGGAAAGGTGAATAACTACAATTTCCAGTTACTTCAGTTGTTACACCNTGGAAAATTTTACTCTCATTATAAGGATCATTTATAACCGAAATGTCAGAATGAGTATGTATGTCTATAAAACCAGGTGNAACAACAAGATTTGAGGCATCTATTATTTTTTTTGCTGGGATATCGTCTAAAATACCAATTTCTTGAATTATATTATTTTTAATCCCTATATCTAATTTGAAATTTGGTTTATTTGTTCCGTCTATAATTGTTCCATTTTTAATTATTAAATCAAGCATAATATTCCTAAGATAAAATAAGTAATAATTTATAATATGATACAGGTTTTATATTTATATAGAACATTCTTGCCCCTGTAGCTCAGAGGATAGAGCACCGGTTTCCTAAACCGGGTGTCCCGCGTTCGAGTCGCGGCAGGGGTACCATTTATTAGTCTATGCACAATTTAGCAATTTTATTAANAGTGGCCCATTGTTCCTGATTAATTGATATATTTGGAGCTGAAATTAAAGGTANTNGAGATCTATTAAACTCAAGCTCAATACTATAACCTGAAAAATTTTCATGAAGACTTTGTACTTTTAGGTTTCCTAGTTTTTTAGACAAAGAGTTGATATCTATATCTTGTTTAAATTTATCAGCTAATATTTTCCCATTTTTGTTAGATTTCCAATAAATAGATTTTACGTTTCCAATAACTGGGAATGATTTTTTTCTCAAAGATTTTACTTCAATATAATCTTCTTTATGTTGAGAAGTTTTAGAAGGTACTGCAAAGTAAAACCACCATCTTTTAGGGTCATTTTTACCTCCGAAATGCTTAATAATATTTATGTATTTAATAGGTGANTTAGAATTTATAGTAATTATACCCAAACTTGCTCTATGCCAAGGGTTAAATAACTTTTCTTCATCAACCCCTCTTTTAGATAAAGAGCAATCTACATTAATCTCTGTAAGTTTTTTATGGAATATATCTCTAGTTTTATCTCTGAATAAGTCTTTTATACTCATAATGNTTTATATCTGTTCAATATAAAACATTATGGAATATATCTCTAAATATTACAAATTATTAGATTTTTATCTAGCTATGAATTTGTAAACCATCCCTTGATCATAATGACCTGGNGTGTTACAAATGAAAGCATATGTTCCAGCAGGAAGATCTGCTATTACTAATTCNCCNCTTTCTCCAGGNTGAATTCCTTCAATTTTACCTAAAATATCTAGTTTACTTTCATCTGCCATTGAGCCATCGGCTGAAAGTTCAAGATCTTCATGTTTATTGTTATTAAGTAGAACTAAGTTATGCTCTAAATTACCTTCATTTTTTAAGGTTAGTGTCAGCTCTCCTGGCTTAATGTGTTTTCCCATTTTATAGTTAGGGTCTACTTTTACGTCCCATTCATTCATAGTTACAGATACTGTACTTTTAGTGATGGTTTGACCTTCATCTGTAACAACCATTTCACCTTCAGTTGTGCTAGAGCACCCAAAAGCAATTACTGAAATTATTGAAAGATACAATAAACTTGATAAAACTTTTTTCATTTTTTCTAACCTTTCTAATTAGATAAATTATGCTATCAATTTAATTTTAAAAAA
>NZTZ01000009.1 GCA_002703265.1 Chloroflexota bacterium | reverse complement strand
ATGTCATATGTATTATTGTATGTTGTACAAGGTGACTGTACATGTATTATTGACATACCAGGATGCTTCATTCCATCTACTATAAATTCAGCAAGTACTTTTGGTTTACTTGAATAATGAGAAGCTATATAACTTACTCCATATGACAAGTATAGCTCTAATGGCTTCATTTGAGACTCCATCTTTCCGAAAGGAGTTGAGGTTGTTATTTGTCCTGTTGATGATGTAGGTGAACTTTGTCCTTTTGTTAATCCATAAACACCATTATCCATAATTATGCATGTCATATTTGGGTTTCTTGAAGCCGCAGATGGGATATGTTCAGCTCCTATAGAGAGAAAATCTCCGTCACCAGCTACTACAATTGTATTTAAATCAGGCCTCGAAGTTGCGACTCCAAATGCAATTGGTAAAGTTCTTCCATGAATTCCATGTATTCCAAAGGGTTGTTCCCCATCCATCATATGGACCATATTTCCCGAACAACCAATTCCAGCAACTATTACATTAGATGTTCTCGGAATTTCAAACTCTTCAGTATAAGTTCCTATGGCTTGCTCAAGTGCTCTTTTTACTCCAAAATCACCGCATCCTGGGCACCACTTAAAATCATACTCTGGATTTCTATCGCTCAAATCAAACTCCTGCTTCTTTAATTTTTTCTAAAATCTTTTCAGACAACTCTGTTGGCTTGAAAGGAAGACCCGTATATTGAGTTACTGAAACTGCATTAATACCTTCCATTCTTAGAATAGATGACCATTGTCCTTGATAATTTAACTCGGGGACTATAACTAACTTTTTACTTTTGAGTTGTTCAATAATTTCTTCTGGCAAAGGATTTAATGCGACAGAGTAAACCCAACTAAATTTTTCTCCTTTATCAGTCAGTTTGTCATATGCTTCTCTAGCGACACCTTTACTTGAACCCCATGGCATTATAGCTATATCAGAATCAGGATTCTCTATTTCGTAAGGGGCATCATTTAGAAGACCTAATTTAGCAAATCTTCTTTCTGTTAGTCTTATATGATGTTTTGGAAGATGAGTAGTATCACCTATTTCGTCATGTTCAGAACCATTAGCAACATATGCTACTTCTCCACCAGGTATTGGCATTGGAGANAGNTCACCNTCCCATGATTGATATCTTTTATAACCATTAGAACCAGTNTTTGAATTCCGTCTTTCATCAATCACTTTAGATAAATCAGGCTTTCTTATATTTTCAGACCTCTCAGCTAGACTGAATTCTCCCATTACCATNACAGGCCCTTGGTATCTTTCAGCCCAATTTACTGAAAGTTCACCAACATAAAAACATTCTTCAACCGATCCAGGNGCTAAAACNGGCAATCTTACATCTCCATGAGCNGGAAACATNCATGCAAAAAGATCAGATTGTTCAGANTTTGTAGGAAGACCAGTTGCTGGGCCTCCTCTTTGAATGTCTACTACNACACATGGTATTTCTGCCATCCAGGCTAATCCTAATCCTTCNGACATTAGTGCAATACCAGGACCNGCTGTTGCGGTCATAGCCTTTTTNCCNGAAAANCCTGCACCTACGATATTATTAATAGCTTCNATTTCAGAAGCAACTTGAAATACGAATTTACCTTTATTAATCAAATTCTGTTCCATCCAGATCAAAATTGTTGTAGCAGGTGANATTGGGTANCCATAGTAACTATCNAATCCTGCAGAAGNTGACCCCAAAGATAATGCTGCATTTCCTGTTATCATAATTTGTTCATAATCGGGAGGNATAGGATCATCAAGAGAACCTACACTAAATCCACTTTTTTTAGCNACATCTACACCAAGACCAATAGCNANAATATTNGAAGANATNATCTCTTCATCATTATCTCTNCCTCTAGAGAATCTTTCTNTAACNAAATTTTCTATACTTTCTATCTTGAAATCNATTAGANTAGCTACTGCTCCAAGAATTACCATATTAGCAGCTCTTGTATTTCCNGATTCTTTAGCTAATTCGTCNGCATTTATTCCAAAATAATTACCTTCTCCTGAAGGCTCACAATCCTGTGCATTATATATACATACTCCATTTTCACTNAAATCTTGAATATGATTATCAAATGCNTATTGNTTTAATACAACAAGNACATCTACCGCATCTCCATTAGAAAGTACNGGAGTTGTAGAAATTCTAACTTGTGATGATGCTGGNCCTCCCATAATTTGAGANGGGAAAGTTGAAAANGTCTGACANTAGAAGCCAGCACCTGTAGCNGCTCTTGCCATAGCATCAGCAGATGTGACTAGNCCTTGNCCGCCTTCACCTGCAAATCTTATTACAAAATCCTTAGATTTTATTTTTTGAGTCATAATAGTAGTAAATCTCTTTTTTATATCTGTTTATTGAATNAATAATAAAAAAATTTTCAACCAATTTGATCATATTTTAAAATTGAAAGAATATCAATTGGATACNAAGTAAAAATTTCAATATTATATTTATATAAAGATTTAAATTTTTCAAGGATTTATATGGATGAAAAAGTAGTTTGGTCTGCTGGTGGGGTAATTATAGAGAATAATAAAGCNTTAATTTGTTATAGAAAAAAAGAAAATTTATTTTGCTTACCAAAAGGTACTCCAGAAAAAAATGAATCTATACAAGATACAGCTATAAGAGAAGTCTCAGAAGAAACNGGTATTTATCCTAAAATCATAAAAGATCTTGGACAAATAAATTATGAGTTTGTTGGATTAGATAATCAATCNAGATATTTNAAAAAAACGAGTTTATAAAAAAACTGTATATTTTTTTTTGATGACCCAAAATGGTGGATCAATAGAAAATCATGATGAAGAGTTTGATGAAGTCGTTTGGATGTCTATACAAAATGCAAAAGAAAAACTAACATATAAAGATGAATTCTCAATCTTGGAAAAGGCTTTTCACGCCAAATATAAGAAGTAAACCAGATACTAAGATTTCTATTTTGGGCAATAAAACAATTATCAGACCAAAAAAAAGAAAAGATATAGAAAATGATTTTCAATGGCGTACTGATACTGAATTATCTGATTTAGATGCTACAGTTCCTATCAATTTATCATACGAACAATTTGAAAGAATATCTGTAAATGAACTTTCTAAATCATCTCAATGGTCAGAAAAATTTTCNATAGAAAATCATGAAAAAAAACATATTGGTAATTGTATGTATTATGACGTAAATAGATGGGAAAAATCNTGTGAATTNGGAATTATGATTGGAGATAAGTCTTTTTGGAACGGAGGATATGGAACNGATGCCACAATAAACNTACTTTACTATATATANACTGAAACTGAAATCGAGAATGTTTTTTTACANACTTTGCAAACAAATATCAGAGCACAAAAAGCTTTTTCTAAATCAGGATTTTCTTCTCCAAAAGAAGTAAAAAAAGGAAGATACGANTTCTTCAAAATGACAACTAATAAAGAAGACTGGTTAAAAAAATTTAGTGAAGNTGATATTAAAATTATTCCTGAGGAGGAGAAGGATTAATTANTTCTGGGCCAAATGTTTCTGGTACTACATTAGCCAACTCCTCAACAGTCCATCTGCNAGCCTTTCTTACAGACCTTCTTGTTTCATAACCATTAAATAGACTAATTCTATTTCCTACAGCATGAACTATCTCTCCATTGATATGGGAAGCTGCATCAGTACATAACCATGCAACAACTGGAGCTACATCTTCAGGATCATAGATAAAATGATCTTCCTCTGCAGGCTTAAACACTCCTGCTCTCATAGCTCTTGTAGAATCTGGTACTGACTGAGTCATTCTGGTATTTGCCCCTGGTGAAATAGCATTCGCAGTAACTCCATATTTACCTAATTCTTTTGCAACAACTCTTGTGAATCCTGCAATTCCATCTTTTGCTGCACCATAATTTGATTGTCCACTATATCCAATTAGTCCTGATACACTGGAGAATGTTATTATTCTTCCAAATTTTTGTTCTCTAAATATTTTAGAAGCTGGAGCTACAACAGAAAAAGTACCAGTAAGATGTACATCAATAACGTCTTGCCACTCTTCTTTTGTCATATTAAATATCATTCTGTCACGTAAAATTCCNGCAGGAGTAATTACTATATCTAACCTTCCAAACTCTTCAATTGCTTTGTCAACAATTTCTTGACCTCCAGCAACTGATGCAACTGAGCTGGTTGATGCTACTGCATTGCCACCTAATTCTGATATTTCCTCAACAACACTCTGAGCAGGTCCAGTATCTTTTCCACTACCGTCTAAACTGGCTCCAACGTCATTTACAACAATTTTTGCTCCTAATTTTGCTAATTCTAAAGCTATGCCTCTACCTATACCTCTACCCGATCCAGTTACTATAGCTACTTTTCCATCAAGAGGCTTTTGAGACTCATTATTTTTTTCTCCAAAACCAAATAGCAATCCTCTTCCTTCCAAATCAAAATCTTCCTGCTTGAACCTACCTTTAGAAAGAGGATTAAATAGGGTGACTTTTCTTCTAAGTTCCATCAAGTGATCAATGGTTCCTCCATGTACATGAAATATTTGAGAATTAATTTGAGCTGAATAATCACTAGCTAGGTAAGTGACAAATGGGGCTATATCCCTTGCATCTCTAGATTGTTTATATGGGTTATCACGTACCGTCTTAAATTCCTCAGGAACTGAAGCTGTCATTCGAGTATCTGCGCTTGGAGCAATACTATTTGCTGTAACTCCATATTTTCCAAGATCTTTTCCAACAACTTTGGTAAAACCTGCTATACCAGATTTTGCTGCACCGTAATTAGCTTGTCCAGGATTACCCCAAAGACCAGATGTTGATGAAAAAGTTATAATTCTTCCAGATTTTTGAGCTCTAAAAATAGGAGCTGCATGCCTAACAATTGAAAACGTCCCTGTTAGGTGAACATCAATAACATCATGCCATTCATCTTCTGTCATATTGAAAATCATGCGGTCTCTTAAGATCCCAGCCACAGTTACTACAATGTCTAATCTTCCAAAGGTATCAATTGCATCTTTAACTATTTCTTCGCCAGCCTCAAAAGAAGCTACAGACATCTTATTTGCTTTTGCCTGCCCACCTGCTTTTATAATTCCTTCAACAACCTCATCTGCTAATGAAGCATTTTCAACATTACCATCTAGAGATAATCCTGGATCAACAACTAAAATTTTTGCTCCATGTGCTGCTAGATCTTCAGCAACAGCACGTCCAATACCCTGACCTGAGCCAGTTACTATAGCTACTTTATCTTTTAAAATTTCTGACATAACATAACCTCATTTATTTTTTTTTGGCAACTCAATTAAAGCTGAGGCAGGAGTTGTTTTCTTACCTTCAGCATTTTCCAATGCTAATTCTACTTCAGCAAAACCAGAAGATTCATTAGCATAAATTTTTGTAATTTCCCCATAATATTTCAATTCTTCATATGGGAAATCAACTCCTCTATATGATACATTAAATTTNTTCAATTTCCCTTCAATACCAATAAATTCAATTAGTAATTGTGCAAGCCANGCACTTTTTAATGCCCCATGTATGATTATTCCTTTGTGACCAGCTTTCTTAGCGACTTCATCGTCGTAATGAAACTCATTAAAATCTTGTGAAGCACCTGCATACATTACAAGTTGTTTTCTATCTACTAATATTTTTTTTGGACCAATTATCTGCCCAATATTTATATCTTCATAATAAATTTGATCTATTGATTTCATATCTTAACTCAAAAACGTTTTTTCTCCTTTTCCATAAAGAATGGTTGTGATTTCTTGTTCTGCAACGAGTATATTTTTTTGATTTGTATAAGTTGTTAGTGAAATCTTAAACATCATATCTCCAAAGCTACCAGACTTAATAAATAAATCTTTTAATTTTGACACCACGGTAATTTGATCTCCCACAAAAATTTTTTCATGAAATGTATATGATGATCCACCATCAACAAGATTTGAGAAAGAATCAGGGAACTGTTTTTCTAATCTTTTGGGTCTAAACAATCTTATAAATGTTGGAGGAGCAATTATTCCGCCGACATTATCTTTGGCAAACTGTTCATCAAAATATATTGGATTACTTTCTCCTATAGCCCGAGCAAAGTGTTCTATACTATGTTTCTCTACAACATATGTTACAGGATCGCTTTCAAGACCAATAAATGATCTCATTTCATCAGTAATAATTTCTTTAGATGACATTATTTGTGCTTTTTATATTTGAATTCAAATATAAAAGAAGTGACTGATGAAGACAATAGAAAAGTTGCACTAATGAGATAAAAAAAAGCATAATTTCCTACAAGATTAAACATTGCCAACTCAAAATAAAATAAAAGCAACGAACCTATAAACAAAGTCACAGGGATATAAAATTTAGAAACATTTTTTCTTCTGCTGGAGTACAAACATACTGTACCAATTAAGAAAGGAACAAATAAAGGGAAAATCACTTTTGATGAATGTAATTCAATCAAAGTTTTATCATCATCAAACTTCAAAAATAAAAGAATTATTCCTGAAATAAAACTTATAAAAATTGATAGATAAATAAAAGTTTTAATTATCCTTATAAATCTATATTCCATAATAATCCTCCAAATCCATACTTTCTTCAGGAGTTGAAATTGTTATAGGAGCTTTATTCTTTAATATTTTCTTCATACCAAATGGTGAATTAAATTTTATTGCTAGTTCAATATCGTTAGCAAGTATTCTATAAGATGTAAGCCTACCTACACCAAAGTGTGTGTGAATGACCTTATCTCCTATAGAAAAATCAACTTCAATATCATCATCAATTTCATCCTTTGAATTAATGTTTTTCTTCTCAAAGTTTCTTTTCCAAGAATGATCTATATTTTTAATTTTGCTTGTTTTTTCAAGAACTTTATCTGGTATTTCATCTAAAAATCTTGATTTTATTGCNTTATCATAAATTCCTTGAAATCTTCTTCTACTTGATGATGATAAATATAAATTTTCTTTTGCTCTTGTAATCCCAACATAGCAAAGTCTTCGTTCTTCTTCTAATTCATCTTCTGAATCCATTGATCTAGAATGTGGTAATAAACCTTCTTCCATTCCAACAATGAAAACATTCTTATACTCTAGTCCTTTGGCTTGATGAAGAGTTATTAAGGTTATAGCTTCATCATTCTCGTCGATTGAATCAACATTTGAATTCAAAGATGAGTTTTCTATAAAATCAATTAATGATTCCGTATTGTCAGCATCATTAACTACTGAAAATTCTTCAGCAGAATATTTCAATTCATTTATATTCTCAAGTCTTTCAACTCCATCTTCATCATTTCTTAGATAGTCATCATAATTAGTTATTGAAATTATTGAGTTTATTATCTCATGAGGTTCTTGAATTGAGATTTGAACTAATAATTTTTCGTAAATTCCCAGAAACTCATTTATAGAATCACATAGTCTTTTTGAAAGAAGCGAGCTTAAATCATCTTTGGATGCATTCCTTAAGTAGCTTAAATAACTCACATTATTTATATTTTTTTCNATAGAAATTTTATTTATTGTTCTTAGTCCAATTCCTCTTGGTGGACAATTAATAATTCTTTCAAATGCTGAATCATCATTTGGATTCACTAGAAGTTTACAATAAGCTAAAATATCTTTGATCTCTTTACGATCATAAAATCTTACACCTCCTACCAATCTATATTTTAATCCTAGAGAATTTAGTGCTACCTCAAATGCCCTGCTCTGAGCATTTACCCTATACATAACTGCAATTTCATTTAATGAATCTTTGGATTTTGTTAATTTTGTAATACTTTTTCCAACCGAAACTGCTTCTTCTTCTTCATCAAAATAGGAATTATACTTAACTAAACTGCCTTCTTTATTTTTAGTCCATAATTTTCTTTTAAATCTATTTGTATTATTTGCTATTATTGAATCTGCAGCTTCTAATATTGGTTTAGTAGATCTATAACTTTCGTCTAAATTAACCACTAAACAATCCTTATAAATCTTTCTGAATTCCAAAATATTTGTTGGAACTGCATGTCTCCAAGAATAAATAGATTGATCAGGATCTCCAACTACAGAAATTGAATTTTGCTCATTTGTAATTAGATTAGAAATTTCGAATTGCAAAGGATTAGTATCCTGAAACTCATCAATAATAACATGCTTGTATCTTCTTGACCATTTTTTACGAACATCCAAATTTTCTTTCAGAATATTGTTAGTCTTAAGGAGCAGATCGTCGAAATCGCAGGCATTAGAATTCTCAAGTATTTCATCGTATCTGCTGTAAACTCTTGATACTATTTCTTCAAAATAAGAATTTGACTTCTGTTTGTACATAACTGAAGTTGTAGCAAGATTTTTTGCTTTAGAAATTTCAGAAATTATTACTCTAGGATTATTTTTTTTAATGTTAATATCTAATTCTTCAAAAATATTTTTTATTATTCTTAACTGGTCAGAATCATCATAGATAGAAAAACCTCTATCTAATCCTGCATAATGACCTTCAATTCTAAGAAAATAAGATGCAAAACCATGAAATGTTTTAACCACAGCATTAGATGAATTTGGCAAAAAAGATTTTGTTCTATTCATCAATTCCTTAGCTGCTTTATTAGTGAATGTTACTGCTAAAATTTCATATGGATTTACATCATAATTATTGATTATCCATGGGATTCTATGAGACATGACTCTAGTTTTTCCAGAACCTGGACCTGCAATTATAAGCAGAGGTTTTAAGGGATGAGTTACTGCCTCTTTTTGTTTTTCTGACAATCCATCAAGTATATTATGGTTTAGATCAGCCATACTATTTACTTTGTGATAGGCATAGAAAATATTTCAAATAATAAATCAAAATTTATATTATCAACAAGAACATTGTTGGCGTAATTTACTTTTTCCATACTGTCAAAATCAAAATCTTCTATAAAATCTGAGAGTTTGTCTACAATATCCATTGTTGAATCATTCACTACTACAACAGGTATGTCAAATTTTTTGGCTTCATTCAATACATACTCAACTGGAGTTTTAGAAGAAGTTGCAATTATCAAATTGACAGTACCAGACTGTATTGCAGAAAGCTGAACATCAGGCCTATCACCTCTTGCAATTAATGCAACATTGTTTTTTGTAGAAAAATATTCAGGGCCCCAATCAAGTACAAACCCTCCAATTAAGAAATTCTCTATAAAATTATCAGACTCTTTATCTCCAATAATTTTTATTGGATCTAGATAATCAATAATTTTCTTAGCATTATTACCCATAAGTGATCTTGATTCTTCAAGAACAGCTAGAATTTTAGAATCATTTATTTCTTTATTTGAAGAGATATTATTTTTTTTATATTTCCACACACCATTAATTATGAAGCCAACAAGTCTTTCTCCATAAAAATCAATTTCAGGTCCAATATCTTGATATGAATCTTCAATTAAAATAATTCTTGCATCATTTTTATTAATGAAATTAAGTGTCTCATCATTAGAAAGATCATTTAACTCAACCAGAGTCAACTCTGATTTTTCAATATCGACTTTTTTATGTTCAGGGTCATAAATATTATAAAATTTTTCATTGGTAATAATTTTTCCATTCTCGTATGAACCCACAAAAGTTCTTAAACCTCTTTTTATTGATTCGTGAGCTATTCCTGAAAGTATAGTTGTTTTACCAACTTTATTTTTTGATGATGAAATACAAATAACTGACATAATTAGTAATAATAATTAATAAATGCTTTATTTTGTACCTTTTTTAGTCATTCATTAATAAATTTTTCTGTAAAAATTAAAGACTAATAGTTAAATTGTGCCTGGGTAGCTCAGGGGTAGAGCACTGCGCTGAAAACGCAGGTGTCGACAGTTCGAATCTGTCCCTAGGCACCACTATTGATTAATAATCTCCCAAAGATTATATTATTAGCATGGTTACTTCTGTAGATAAAAAAATACAAATAGCTCATCTAATGAGAAGAGCAGGNTTTGGTTCAAATTATGATCAGATTCAAGAACTTTCTAAGTTAGAATATAATGAAGTCGTAGACTTATTATTGAATCCCGATTTTGGACCACTTGATGATCAAGATTTATTAGATAGATACTTTATAGCATCTGTTGAAGCTCGAACAGCAAGGCATGCTGATCCGCAATGGACTTGGAGACTAGCCAAGTCAGAAAAACAACTAGAAGAAAAAATTTCTCTATTTTGGCATGGGCTGCTAGCAGTAGGAGGAATAAAACTTGACCATGGTTTAGCAATGCTGACTGAAATTGACCTATTTAGAAAATATGGTTTAGGTAAATTTGAGACACTGCTGTTAAAAATTTCTCAGGATCCCGGAATGATGTACTGGTTGGATAACCAAAACAGCCATAAGGATGCTCCAAACGAAAATTACGGGAGAGAATTATTAGAGCTTTTCTCTATGGGAATTGATGAAAATGGAGAAGGTGCATATACAGAAGATGATGTAAAATCTGCAGCGAGAGCATTTACTGGATGGGCTTCAAAGCCTACCCCTCCTCCATTCTTTTTGGGACCTTTCCCTATGGAATTTAACTTTGATAAAAACGATCATGACGAATCCGAAAAATCATTTCTTGGCAAAAAAGGAAATTTTAATGGTGAAGATATAGTAAAAATGGTCGCAACTCATCCAGCAACAGCTAATTTTATTTGTAAAAGGCTTTATTTGTATTTTGCTTCTGAAGAAATAAACGATGATGAAATAAAAAAACTTTCTAATATTTATTTAGAAAATGAAGGAGAAATCAAAAAAGTTTTAGAGTATTTGTTCAAGTCAGAACATTTCAAATCCGAGTCTATGAGATTTAAGAAAGTAAAAAGTCCATCTGATCTAGTTTTTGGTATAGTGAGAATTGCTGATAAATATGAAATTCCAGACCTAGATTCAGCCGAACTTGCAGTTAATACGTTACTAATGGGACAATTTTTACTTAATCCCCCAAGCGTTGAAGGCTGGCATGAAGGAGAAGAATGGATTGATAGTGGCTCACTTATTGAAAGAATAAATTTTGCAAGTAACGAAATATCAAATCTTTCTTCTAAAGGTGTACAAAGAATTATTGAAATTGCTAAAAAAAGTAGCCACTCATCGAATACTGATTTCTTGAATAATTTACTTGAAATTATGGGGTATTTAGAAATAACCGAAAACACAAAAAATATAATAAAAGAACATCTAGAAAAAAATAAATATGAAAATCTGGAAGAAAAAATAATAGATACACTAAAATTAATTGTTTCAACTCCTGATTTTCAGTACTGTTAGTTTGGAGAAATTCATATGAAAAATAAGAATTTGGTAGTAATTCAACTCAGTGGAGGAAACGATTACCTGAATACAATCGTACCCTACGAGAGTGGTTTATATTATGATTACAGACCAAATATGGGATTGAAAGATGATTCAATAATACCAGTTGATAATAAGGTTGCTTTTAATTCAAATATGGATGTTTTTAAGAAAAGTTTTGATGAAAAAAATCTGGCTGTAATGATGGGAATTGGGTATCCGGAACCAAATAGATCCCATTTTCGATCAATGGATATCTGGCATACCGCTGAACCTTTTGAAAGCAGTTCAATTGGTTGGCTTGGAAAAACTGTAAAAAACTTAGACCCAGAAAGCAAAAATCCTGTCACTGCAGTAAGTTTTGGCAAAGGTCTACCAAGAGCTTTAGCTTGTCCAGGAGTATCAGTTGCTTCAGTAGGAGCTTTAGAATCTTATGGACTTTTCACAGGAGTTTCTGGATCAAAAAATAGAGAAATTTTATTAGATACAGTCGATAGAATTTACCAACCCATGAATCCTGATGGAATTCCTTCATTAAGATTATTTGAAACTGGTAGAGGCGCCCTTGATGGTGCAGATTTATTAAGTGAAGCTCCAAAATCTTATTCTTCTGATATAGAATATCCTGAGGATAATCCAATAGCTCAGTCACTAAAAGGAATAGCACAAGTTGCAAGTGCTGGACTTGGAACAAGAATCTTTTATGCGCAACATGGAAGTTTTGATACGCATACAGATGAGCTAAAAAATCATTCTTTATTATGGAGTCAATTATCTGTAGCAATAGATTGTTTCCAAAAAGATCTAAAAAAACAAAACTTAGACGATGAAACTGTTATTTGGATTTTTTCAGAGTTTGGGAGAAGAATTGCTGATAATGGAACAGGAACAGATCATGGTTCAGGAGGAGTTGCGTTTTTATTAGGGAATTCTGTAAAAGGCGGTTTGTATGGAGAATATCCAAATCTAGAACCATCTGCTCAACTTGAAGGAGATATTCANTACAATACTGATTTTAGAAGTCTTTATTCTACAATTTTAGAAGATATTTTAGATGTTGATTCTGAAAAAATTCTTAATGAAAAATTTTCTAAACAATCACTGATGAAATAATGGTCACTACTAAATTAAGTTATAGCCACACTATCGGTATAGCATCTTTTGAGGGTCGAGGATTTATGAATCCAATAGATGTAAAATTCAAAAATGATCTTCTTTTTGTTCTAAGTAGATCTAACGCTAGTAATAAAAATAATAGAATAAGTGCAGTTTCTATAGACTCAGATCATAAATTTGAATTTGCTAACTGGGGAGAAGAAGATGGCAAATCAATTTTACCTACTTCNATAGCTTTTGATAACAATAATCTAATNTATCTCAGTGATGAGCATCTGAACAGAATTTCTGTNTTCAATATAGATGGAGNTTTCATAAGAAGCTGGGGAACTTATGGTACTGATNAAGGAGAAATTAATAGACCTTCTGGAATAATTTTTGATAAAGATAACAATATCTTAATTGTTGATCATCTAAACTCAAGAATACAAAAATTTGATAATNAAGGTAAGTTTATTTCTTGTTTTGGNTCATTTGGAGATANAGAAGGAGAATTTAATTATCCTTGGGGGATTGATTTAGATCAATCTGAAAATATTTATGTTGCAGATTGGAGAAATAATAGAATACAAATTTTTGATAAAAATGGAAACTTTTTAGAAAGTATATCTAAATATAATGACAACTATCTTAACAAACCATCATCAGTGCATGTTGACAGAAATGGATCTATTTTTATATCTAATTGGGGAGATGATAGCGTAATTGTTTATGATAAAAATAAAAATTTCGTAGAGAAATTAATTGGTGACGCCACTTTATCCAAATGGTGCCAAGAGTTTTTAGATGTAAACCCAGAGCAATCCAGCTGGAGGGAAAATGCTAAATTATTTGAAGAAGAAAAGAGATTTTGGAAACCTACAGGAATAGAAACAAATGATGAAATGATTTTTATTACAGATTCCTGTAGACATAGGGTTCAAATTTACAAAAACAACTAAGAATTTTNCAAAACTTCTTTTACCTTTTCAGCATGACCTTTGGCTTTGACATTAGTCCATTTCTTAAGCAAAATGCCATCTTTATCAATCAAGAAAGTAGACCTTATAATTCCCATTGATTTTTTACCATACATATTTTTCTCACCCCAAGCTCCAAAATCCTGAATCATTTTTTTATCTGGGTCACATAATAATGTAAATGGCAATGAATGATTATCAATAAATTTTTGGTGTGACGATTCATCNTCAGGACTTATTCCATAAATATTACAATCAAGTTTATTAAACTCACCATAAATATCTCTAAACTCACAAGCTTCTACTGTACAACCAGGAGTTTCATCCTTTGGATAAAAATATAAAACGGCTGGTTTACCTGCCAATGTGCTAAGATTAACATTCTCACCATTTTGATCAATTAAATTAAAATCTGGAACCTTTGAACCTTCAGATAAAGCCATTTCATTCTCCTTATAAAACTATAATATTTAGTATTATAAAAAAAANTATTATAATGCAATAGGTTTACCACTAAGTAAATGGAAGTGAAGATGCATAACGGTCTGTCCTCCTCCTTCACCTACATTAGTTAGTATTTGATATCCTTCTTCAGATATTCCTTTTNTTGATGCAAGTTTCTTACAAACCATTAGGAGATGAGATAATATATCTTTNTCAATTTCCTCGGCAGTATTTATATTAATTATTGGTTTTTTNGGTATAACTAAAATATGAACTTTTGCTTTAGGATTGATATCGTTAATTGCTATGCAAATATCATCTTCATATTGTATTTCACTGGGAATTTCTTTATTTATTATCTTTGAAAAAATAGTTTCCATTTTTATGAATCTGTGTGTATTACAACTTCATAATCTTTCCCATTAACTGTTACCTTTGTAACTTCTCCATTTGGTGATTTAGGTTCAGACTTTGATGTAGGTTTATCAGAATTATCTTCCTTATACCTAACTCCTAATTCAGAATTTCCNTCAAGAAAAGCTATACCTTTTTCACCACAAGTAGCCGAAATAAAAATATTTTCATCACTTGTTTCAAGACCTTTTTCTTCAAGTAGCTTTTTATTGTATTCAATNCCAAGTTNAGAATTATCATCATTCAAGTCATGGACATCCTCTTGAGTCGGTTTTAATGATAGTTGCTCAGAGGCAATTTTCATTATTTCAGGGTTAGGATCTGTTGGAGTTTTTCCAAAATAGCCTAGAATCATCTTTCCATAGCTGTCAGAAATTTTTGACCATTTTTCTTGAACNGTATTTGTAAAAGCTTGTTGAAAATAAAACTGAGAAACAGGTGTAACTGAAGTCCCAAAACCACCCATTTCAACCACTTCACGCATATTCTCAATTACTTTACCAAAAAGATCAAGAGATCCATTATCTCTCATCATTTGAGTGTTTGCTGTTAATGCTCCACCTGGCATAGGTGAAAACGGAATAACAGGATTTACAGTTATAGCCTCTGGGGGTAAGTAATATTTTTCCATTTGATCAATAAACATTTTTTCTACTTCAAGGATTTTCTCTTCATCAATATCTAATGTATAGTCGGTGCCTCTTAAGGCTTGCCACATTGTTAATATATCTGCCTGAGAAGTTCCTCCACTTACTGGAGACATCGCTAAATCTATTATGTCAGCGCCTGCTTCAATTGCTGCCATATTACATGAGACTGCCATACCTGCTGTGTCATGAGTATGAAATTGAATAACTATATTCTCTGGCAATAACTTTCTAGCATTTTTTATAGATTCAAAAACTATTGAAGGAGGTGTTGTTCCTGATGCATCTTTGAAGGCTAAACTGTCAAAAGGTATATCTGCTTTAAGTATTTCTTTGATTTTATCAGTATAAAAATCTGCAGAATGGTAATATTTTTCATTCAAGCTTGGCGGTAAACCCATAAGGGCTATCACAATTTGATGATTCAATCCTGCATTAGTTATACACTCACCTGAAAAAGCAAGATTCCTAATATCCATTAATGCATCAAAGTTTCTGATAGTAGTTATGCCATGCTTCTTAAATAATTTTGCATGTAGATCAACAATATCCCTTGATTGAGATTCTAAACCAACAACATTAACTCCTCTAGCTAAAGTTTGGAGATTTATATCTTTACCTACTACTTCTCTAGATTTATCCATCATATCAAATGCATCTTCTTGGCAGTAGAAATATAAACTTTGAAACCTAGCTCCTCCACCAATTTCAAAGTTATCATTTCCAGCTTCTACAGCTGCTTTTAAGATTGGTGTGAAATCTTCTGTTTTAACTCTTGCTCCATAACATGATTGAAAACCATCACGGAAAGAGGTATCCATAAATTTTATTTTTTTCATAAAGGCAATTATAAGATAAAAAAAAATATATATTATTATTCCTAGAGTAAAAAACTCCTTTTTTGATTAATTCTTTAATTGTTTAAATATCTTACTAATGTTTCCCAGATATAAGTTTTCTATTAATTTCTTTCAAAATCAAAAAAATAACAAAGTGATCTGATACTAGTTAGTATAATTTTTGATAGCATATAATTTATACTGAAAATCGTGCGGAAGTGGCTCAGTGGTAGAGCATCTCCTTGCCAAGGAGAAGGTCGCGAGTTCGAATCTCGTCTTCCGCTCCATTATTCTAATTTTTGATAACATTTATTTGTATTAAAAAAAATCCTTATGACAAAAAATCTTAAATTAGATAACCAACTTGATATATTTCTAAAATCAGCAATTGAGGCATTAGACATTGCAAAAGAAATAACTAAAGATATTGATATTTCTGAAAGTAGTCTCAAAGATGATGGCAGTTTGCTAACAGAATACGACTTAAAAGTAGAAAAAGAAATATACAATATCTTATCCAAAACTGATGCTGATATAGTTACAGAAGAAATCTTGGGAAGAGAAAATAACAAAGAGTTTTGTTGGTTTGTAGATCCTATTGATGGCACAACTTCATTTTCAAAAGGGATTCCATTATTTGGAACCATTATCGGTTTGACTCAAAAAGAAAATCCAATAATGGGATTTATTGAACTTCCTAAGTTTAATCAAAGATTTTTCTCAGTGTCAGGAAAAGGATGTTACAAAAATAATTCTCTAATAAAAGCATCAAATTGTGATGATTTATCTAAAGCTATGATTTCATATGGTTCCCCTCAAAGATTTATAAAGGAAAACTTAATAAATCAGATTAATGAGATAGATAAAATAGCCTGGGATTCAAGAGGTTTTTCTGATTGCTTTGGTTATAGCTTAGCTTTCAACGGATCAATTGATTTATATATAGAAGTAGACTTAAATCCCTGGGAAACAATAGCATTAGAATCTTTGTCTAAAGAGTCAGGTGCTGGATTTGCTGAACAACCAAGTATAAATGGTAAAAAAAATATTATTTTTGGTTCTCAAAAATTGATACCAGAAATAATAGAAATTCTTGGTGGTAATTGGAAAATAAAATAGAAGAAAAAAACCTAGGAACTTTTGCAGCTCTAAAAGCAAAAAAATATAGATTATTTTGGTCTGCATCAATAGCTTCTGTTGGTGCTACTCAATTATTAAGTTTGACTGCAGGGAAGTTAGTTTTCGATCTTAGCGGCTCAGAATTATTACTAGGATTAGCTGCGGCAGTATTTGGTATTGGGACTATAGTAATTAATTTTCTGGGTGGAGTAGTCGCAGACAGAATAGATAAACGTATACTTATGATAATCACTTCTTTTTCGATGAGTTTATCATTACTTTTTTTAGCAATTATAGATTCAGTAAATTATGAAACAGTTCTGATTGTTATAATTTTTTCAACTTTGATGGGATTAATAAGTGGTTTCGATTGGCCTGTAAGATCATCTATTTTCCCTCAATTTATTGATGACAAATCTCAAATGATGAGTGCAGTAGCACTTAATGCAATGTTGTGGCAAGGGCTTAGAATTCTTGCACCAGCATCAGGAGGTTTCTTAATTGCTTATCTAGGCACACATTCTGTTTTTTTTATTAGCTCAGCTGGATTCTTAATAATGGGTTTAGTAATGATAATAATAAAACCAAATATAAGTGAAAAAAAATCTAATAATAAATCTTCTGTAATTAAAGATACTTTGGAAGGAATAAACTTTATCGCCAAAAATAAATTATTTAGAGTTCTAATTTTGTCTACTTATATTACAAGTGCCTTAGGAATGTCTTATCTACAATTATTACCTTCATTTTCAAATGTTTTTAAAAATACAATTAATGGAGACCTTTCAGCACAAATGCTGGGATTAATGGCATCTGCAGGTGGGATTGGAGCTCTAACAGGAACATTAGTGACTTCAAGATTAAAAGAAAAAATTAATTTGGGGAAGCTTGTTTTAGCATCTAATGTAGTAAGCGTTTTTTTTCTTTTTCTTTTCGGCTTATCAAATATGTTTATATTTGAAGATAATATATACCAAAACCCATGGATTTCTTATAACTTGATAATTTCTTCTTTTCTCATAATCTTCACAGGACTTTCAAACTCTGTTTTTATGGTAGGTTCAATGTCTTTATTACAAATGAAGGTACCCGATAATCTAAGAGGCAGAGTAATGGGAATTCATACAATTACATTCAGTCTTATGTCAGCAGGAGCACTTTTTTTAGGCTTGATTGCAGAACTTCTATCATCAAGTATTTCAGTTATGCTGGCTGCAGCTTTACTTATAATAATTAATTCTTTTATATACTTAAGAAATTCAGAAATTAGAGATATCAACAATTAAAATACTTCACTAAAAATCCAAATTTAGATCTATTTTTTGAGAACAAATAATAACTCAAAAAATATATGGGGTATAAAAATTTTAAAAATAATAAAAATTTACTAAAAATCCCTAATAATCCGCCACTTTTAGCAAAAATATTAAGAATTGCAATTCCTCCGAAAAATATTTTTTTGTCATAGCATACTATGTTCTTTTTTAGTGTGTTTTGATCAATCTCAAAACCAAAAGATTCAACTGTTTGAATATCATTAGGGTGAAACTTCCAATAATTTGTTCTTTTGCTCATCCAAACTGAAAAACAAGTACAAATTGTACAATTATGATCATAAAAAACTATTTTATTTTTGGTCATAACTAATAATCATTTTTACCATTGGAGAAATATTTTCATTACCCATTAACCAATCTAAATAATCAGGGAACTGATTTCTTACATTTTGTAAACTTAGTTCCTTATGTTTTCCTTTAGAAAAAATAATTTCATCTTTTTCATTTAGAGAAAAAAAACCATCATT